>NZ_JBKDTZ010000001.1:0-27270 GCF_046339755.1 Acidovorax sp.
ATCGTGCTGGGCCACCTCACGCTGGCGGACAACGTGCACATCTCGGCGGCCACGGTCGTTACCCGCTCGCTGACCCAGCCCGGCCAGTACACCGGCATGTTCCCCATCGACGACAATGCGCGCTGGGAAAAAAACGCTGCAACACTCAAACAACTGCACAGCTTGCGCGAGCGCATCAAGGCGCTGGAGCAAGCTCTCAAGGCAGCATGAACGGAAGAACAACTCGATGATGGATATTCACGCGATTCTCAAGCAACTGCCGCACCGCTACCCGTTCCTGCTGGTGGACAAGGTGCTGGAGCTGGAGAGCAACAAGCACATCAAGGCGATCAAGAACGTCACCTTCAACGAGCCGTACTTCATGGGGCACTTTCCGGGTCGCCCGGTGATGCCTGGCGTGCTGATCCTCGAAGCCCTTGCGCAGGCCGCCGGGCTGCTGGCCTTCGATGCCATGGGCAAGGTGCCCGACGAGAACAACATCTACTACTTCGTCGGCATCGACGGTGCGCGCTTCAAGCGCCCCGTGGAGCCGGGCGACCAACTGGTGATGACCATCACCATCGACCGCGTGCGCGGTGGCATCTGGAAGTTCAAGGGCGTGGCCAGCGTGGGCGAGGAAGTGGCTTGCGAAGCCGAACTCATGTGCACCATGCGCCAGGTGGGTTGACCTTTTCCGGCCTGTTTTCGAACGTGAGCAACATCCATCCCACGGCCGTCATCGCAGACGGTGCACGCCTGGACCCTACGGTTCAGGTCGGGCCCTATGCCGTGATCGGCCCGGACGTGGTGATCGGCGCCGGCACCACGGTGGGGGCGCACTGCGTCATCGAGGGGCACACCACCATCGGCCAGGACAACCGCATCTTCCAGTTTTCGTCGCTGGGCGCCGCGCCGCAGGACAAGAAGTACGCGGGTGAGCCCACGCGCCTGGTGATCGGCGACCGCAACACCATCCGAGAGTTCTGCACGCTGAACACCGGCACGGTGCAGGACCGCGGCCAGACCACGGTGGGCGACGACAACTGGATCATGGCCTACGTGCACATCGCGCACGACTGCGTGATCGGCCACCAGACCACCATGGCCAACAACACCACGCT
Source organism: Acidovorax sp. (assembly GCF_046339755.1). Lineage (GTDB taxonomy): Bacteria > Pseudomonadota > Gammaproteobacteria > Burkholderiales > Burkholderiaceae_C > Acidovorax. The sequence goes on from NZ_JBKDTZ010000001.1 coordinate 1,101, forward strand.
GGCCGGGCATGTGGAGGTGGGCGACTGGGCCACCGTGGGCGGCCTCACCGGCGTGCTGCAGCGCATGCGCGTCGGCGCGCACACCATGGTCGGGTTCTCCAGCCACGTCAACAAGGACGTGCCGCCCTACATGGTGGTGGACGGCAGCCCGCTGGCCGTGCGCGGCGTGAACCTGGTGGGCCTGCGCCGGCGCGACTTCTCGGCCGAACGCATCGCCGCCATCCGCGAGATGCACAAGCTGCTGTACCGCCAGGGCCTGACCCTGGACGAGGCGCGCAAGCTGATCCTGGCGCTGCCGGCCGACATGCCCGAGGCGGCGGGCGATGTGGCCTTGATGGACGCCTTCCTGGCAAGCTCTGCCGCCGGCATTGCCCGCTGATTTCCTTTGAGGGATTGCGAATATGACGGACACGGCGCCCCGCGTGGCGATGGTCGCTGGCGAAGCCTCGGGCGACCTGCTGGCCGGCCTGCTGCTCGACGGCGTGCAGGCGCGCTGGCCGGCGGCGACCGCCCATGGCATCGGCGGGCCGCAGATGGCCCGGCGCGGTTTTGCCGCCTGGTGGCCCAGTGAGAGGCTGGCCGTGCACGGCTACAGCATCGAGGTGTTCCGCCGCTTGCGTGAGCTGCTCGCCATCCGCAAGCAGCTGCGCACGCGCCTGCTGGCCGAGCGTCCCGACGTCTTCATCGGCGTGGATGCGCCCGATTTCAACCTGGGGCTGGAGGCCGACCTGCGTGCCGCCGGCATTCCCACGGTGCATTTCGTCTGCCCCTCGATCTGGGCCTGGCGGGCCGACCGTGTCGAGAAGATCCGCAAGAGCGCGGGCCACGTGCTGTGCATCTTCCCGTTCGAGCCCGAGCTGCTGGCGCGCCATGGCATCGCCGCCACCTACGTCGGCCACCCGCTGGCCAGCGTGATCCCTGAGGTGCCGGACCGCGCCGGCGCGCGTGCCCATCTGGGGCTCTCGGATGCCGACGATGTGCTGGCCATCCTGCCGGGCAGCCGCTCTTCCGAGGTGCAGTACATCGCGCCCGCCTTCTTTCAGGCCGCGGCGCTGCTGCGCCAAACGCGCCCGAAGCTGCGCATGGTCGTGCCCGCCGTACCCGCGCTGCATGCGCGCATCGAGCAGGTCGCGCGTGAGCAGGGCGTGGCCGATCTGCTGCAGATCGTCACCGGCCAGTCGCACACCGTGCTGGCCGCCTGCGACGCGACGCTGATCGCCAGCGGCTCCGCCACGCTGGAGGCAGCCCTGTTCAAGCGCCCCATGGTGATCGGCTACCACATGCACCCCTTGAGCTGGTGGCTCATGAAGCGCAAGCAGCTGCAGCCCTGGGTCGGGCTGCCCAACATCCTGTGCGGCGAATTCGTGGTGCCCGAGCTGATCCAGGACGCCGCCACGCCGCAGGCGCTGTGCGACGCCACACTGCAATGGTTTGTCGCAAAAGCGCAGCATCCCGCTACCATTGCGGCTTTGGAACAGCGTTTTTCCGCGCTGCACGCGAGCCTGCGGCGCGACACTTCCCAACTGGCTGCCGATGCGATCGAGAAAATCCTTGCCACCGCCCCTGCTGTCTGAGCAGGTAAGCCTGGACTGGCATCCTCCCGGCCTGGTGGCCGGCGTGGACGAGGCCGGCCGCGGCCCGCTGGCCGGGCCGGTGGTGGCTGCTGCCGTCATCCTCGATGACCTGCGCCCCATTGCCGGGCTGGACGATTCCAAGAAGCTCACCGCGCTGCGCCGCGAAGCCCTGTTCGACGAAATCCGCGCCAAGGCGCTGTGCTTTGCCATCGCCGAGGCCAGCGTGGAGGAGATCGACCAGCTGAACATCCTGCAGGCCACGCTGCTGGCCATGCGCCGTGCCGTGATGGGCCTGCGCTTGAAGCCCGTGCGCGTGCTGGTGGACGGCAACCAGTTGCCCCGGCTGGATGTGCCCTCCGAGGCCATCGTCAAGGGCGATGCGCTCGTCAAATCCATCTCCGCGGCCTCCATCCTGGCCAAGGTGCACCGCGACCGCTGGTGCGAGGAGGTGCACACGCATTTCCCGCACTACGGCTTTTCGGCCCACAAGGGCTATGGCACCGTGGTGCACATGGAGGCCTTGCGTGCCCATGGCGCCTGCATCCACCACCGCCGCTCGTTCGCCCCGGTGCAGGCCCTGGTGGTGCAGCAACCGTCAGCCTCCCCAAGCATCGGCGCCTAGGGCGCTGCGGCCTCCGGCCGCTCCTTTCCTCTTGCGGCCCTGTATTCCATGACTTCTTCTTCCGTCACCGCCATCCATTCGCGCGACAACGCCTGGGTCAAGGACCTGCGCCGTCTGGCGCAGGACAACGGCGCCTACCGCAAGCAGGGCCGCGTCTGGCTTGAGGGGGACCACCTGTGCCGCGCGGCGCTGGAGCGTGGCGTGGCGCCTGCGGTGGCGGTGTTCGCCGAGTCGCTGTGGCCCTCTGCCCAGGTGGAGTGGGGCAAGGCCGCGCCCAAGGTGGTCGTGCTGGGCGATGCCCTGTTTGCCGACATCAGCGGCCTGGAGTCGCCTGCGAAGATGGGGTTCGTGCTCGACCTGCCCGAGGCCCGGATGCCCCAGGCCGGAGTGGCCGCCGTGGTGCTCGACCGGGTGCAGGATGCGGGCAATGTCGGCTCCATCCTGCGCAGCGCCTCGGCCTTCGGGTTCCGGCAGGTGCTGGCGCTCAAGGGCAGCGCTGCCCTGTGGTCGCCCAAGGTGCTGCGTGCGGGCATGGGCGCGCACTTCGCGCTCGATCTGGTCGAGGGTCTGGCGCCAGAAGACCTGGCCGGCCTCGATCTGCCCACGCTGGTGACCAGCTCGCACCAGGGTGACTACCTGCACCGCGCCGAGCTGCCCTGGCCCTGCGCCTGGGTCATGGGGCACGAAGGGCAGGGTGTCAGCGCCGTGCTGCAGGAGCGCGCCACGCAGCACATCCGCATCGCCCAGCCGGGCGGCGAAGAGTCACTCAACGTGGGCGCGGCGGCCGCCATCTGCCTGCACGCCAGCGCAGCGCAGCGCGCGCTGGCGGCGGGGCGCTGAACACCCTCCGTACGGATTTGCATTCAGCCGCATCGCTGGGCGGTAAGCCGCAGACAGTGCTCCAGCACGGCGAGGCGAACCAACGACGCCAGGCGGTTGAAGGCAAAGCCGTGCTACTGATTGCGCAGGAACTGCTGTACGAAGTCGCCCTGGTTGGGCGCATCCTGGTGGGTGGTGAACACCAGCTTCTGGCCGTCCACGCGCAGCTTGAGCTCGGGACCGAACTGGCACTGGATCTGGCCCAGCGACGCCGCCTTGGCCTTGAAGCCGGCATTGCTCCCGCACATGCTGCCCATCTGCGAGGCGACCTCGCCGCAGAAGCTGGCGATGCTGAGCTTCTTGAGCTTGTCGTCGTCGATGGACTTCCAGTCCACCGCCGTCTTCACCGGGCTGCCGCAAGCGTTGCTGGCCGAGGTGTCGGTGCTGGAGAGGTCGGCCTGCGCCGAGGCCAGGTGCTTGTCGCGGTCGAAGCGGGCCAGCTTTTCCTGCACGCCGTCCTTCTGCTGGCGCGCGTAGGCCGTCTTGATCTCGGCCGTGTTCAGGGCCTTGCTCTTCTTCTCGTCGAAGGCCAGGTCCACCGCGCCCTGGCGGCCCGGCAGGTAGGTCACATAGCGCTCGCCGCCGCCGTAGCGGTTGGCCTGCTTCTGCACCAGGCCCCAGTCGCGGCCGTCCAGCGTGGTCACATAGGCTTCGGTACCGCTGCCGCGCTGTTCCTGCCTGCCCAGGAAGACCACCTTGTCGATGGGGCCGTTGACGCCGCTCACGCGCATCAGCGCGGCCTTGCCATCGGTGGTCGGTGCCAGCACCACCTCCAGGCCCTGCGGGCCGGTGAACACCTGGGGGTAGGCTGCAAGGTCCTGCGCCGCGGCCAGGGTGGAGAACAGTGCGCACGCCAGCGCGATCGAAGTCTTGGTCATCCCGTCTCTCTTGGTAGTTGCAAACAATGCGGGAAAGTCTAGCGACACGCTGCGCAAGTCACCTGGTGGGGCAGGGTGAAGTTGTGTCGGTTCGTGAAATGCTTCTCACAGCTGCTGCCGCGGCGAGGGGGTGTGCAGGGAGCAGTTCGCGCGACGGTTGTCGCGCACGGGGATGCCAAATCTGTCTCTGCTTGTTACAATAAAGAGTCTGCTATTAAAAACGTAGCAATTGGGGCTGATTTCCATTGGCGGTTGTGCAAATGGTGCATGCGGGTGCCAGGGAATGTTGCGCTTGTGTGTCGGGGATGGGCGGGCTCAGGCTACAATTGGAGGCTTTCCCGCAAACACGTCGCCCGGCCGCACCCAAAGCAAACTTCCCACAAACAGCAGTCCCAGGACCTCTTCCTGCGACTCCGGGCGACCGTAACCATTCGGAGAACCCAGTGCTTTTGTCTCTCAAGGGAACCTTCCCGCCCGCCATCCTGGCGCTCGCAGACGGCACGGTCTTTATCGGCAATTCGATCGGTGCCACCGGCACCACCGTCGGCGAGGTGGTGTTCAACACTTCCATCGTCGGCTACCAGGAAATCCTGACCGACCCGAGCTACTGCCAGCAGATCGTCACCCTGACGTATCCGCACATCGGCAACTACGGCGTCAATTCCGAGGATATCGAAGCCGACAAGGTCCATGCCGCAGGCCTGATCATCAAGGATCTGCCGCTTCTGGCCAGCAACTTCCGCTCCACCGAGACCCTGTCGCAGTACCTGGTGCGCGAGCGCACCGTGGCCATCGCCAACATCGATACCCGCAAGCTCACCCGCCTGCTGCGCGAAAAGGGTGCCCAGAACGGCGCCATCATCGGCTTGGCGCAAGGCCAGAGCGTGACGCAGGCGCTGATCGACGAGGCCCTGGCCGGTGCCAAGGCCGCGCCCAGCATGGCCGGGCTGGACCTGGCCAAGGTGGTCTCCACCAAGTCCACCTATGAGTGGACCGAGACCGAGTGGGCCCTGGGCCAAGGCTACGGCAAGCTCGATGCACCGCAGTTCCACGTGGTGGCCTACGACTACGGCGTCAAGAAGAACATCCTGCGCATGCTCGCGCAGCGCGGCTGCAAGGTCACCGTGGTGCCCGCGCAGACGCCTGCGGCCGACGTGCTGGCCATGAAGCCCGATGGCGTGTTCCTCTCCAACGGCCCTGGCGATCCAGAGCCCTGCGACTACGCGATCGCTGCCACGCGCACCATCGTCGAGACCGGTATTCCCACCTTCGGCATCTGCCTGGGCCACCAGATCATGGCCCTGGCCGCCGGCGCCAAGACCTTCAAGATGGCCAACAGCCACCACGGTGCCAACCACCCGGTGAAGGACCTCGATACCGGCCGCGTGAGCATCACCAGCCAGAACCACGGTTTTGCGGTGGAGATGGATTCGCTGCCTGCCAACCTGCGCGCCACGCACGTGAGCCTGTTCGACGGCACGCTGCAAGGCCTGGTGCACAAGGACAAGCCGGCGTTCTGCTTCCAGGGCCACCCCGAGGCATCGCCCGGCCCGCACGACATTGCCTACCTGTTCGACCGCTTCACCGACGCGATGCGGACTGCGCGCACCCAATAAGCCCACCTTAGGAACTGCGCCATGAAACTCTTCAGCTTCCCCCAGGCTTCGCTCGAGAAAGCCATCCACAAGCGTGTGCTGACCCTGCCGTCGCCGCACCGTGAGTGGTTCACCGAGCGCTGGGCGCAAAAGCCCTACAAGAAGTCGTTCATCGAGAACAAGGCCATGCCTTTGGTCACCCTGGTGGCCAAGGGCAAGACCTGGGACGACGAGACCTTTGCCGAAGCCATGGCCGAGTGGGACGTGACGTTTTATGACGCGGAAACCGAAGTGCTGCTGCCCCTGGTCCAGGGCGATGGCCTGCTGCAGTTGATGCAGAAGAACCTGCCGCCCGAGCGCACGCAGGCGCTGATCGCCAAGATCAACACGCGCCGAGACGCTGCAGCAGCCGTCGCCACGCCCGCCAGCCCCCAGGCCGCCGAACCCACGATCGACTGATTGATCGACGCAACATGCCAAAACGTACAGACATCAAAAGCATCCTCATCATCGGCGCTGGCCCGATCATCATCGGCCAGGCCTGCGAGTTCGACTACTCCGGCGTGCAGGCCTGCAAGGCCCTGCGCGAAGAGGGCTACAAGGTCATCCTGATCAACAGCAACCCCGCGACGATCATGACCGATCCGGCCACGGCCGACGTGACCTACATCGAGCCCATCACCTGGCAGACGGTCGAGAAGATCATCGCCAAGGAGCGCCCCGACGCCATCCTGCCCACCATGGGCGGCCAGACCGCGCTGAACTGCGCGCTCGACCTGTGGCACCACGGCGTGCTCGACAAGTACAAGGTCGAGCTGATCGGCGCCACGCCCGAGGCCATCGACAAGGCCGAAGACCGCCTGAAGTTCAAGGACGCGATGACCAAGATCGGCCTGGGCTCGGCGCGCTCGGGCATCGCCCACAGCATGGAAGAGGCCTGGGGCGTGCAAAAGCAGGTGGGCTTCCCCACCGTGATCCGCCCCAGCTTCACGCTGGGCGGCACGGGCGGCGGCATTGCCTACAACCCCGAAGAATTCGAGACCATCTGCAAGCGCGGCCTGGAAGCCTCGCCCACCAACGAGCTCTTGATCGAAGAGTCGCTGCTCGGCTGGAAGGAGTACGAGATGGAAGTGGTCCGTGACAAGGCGGACAACTGCATCATCATCTGCTCCATCGAGAACCTGGACCCGATGGGCGTGCACACCGGCGACTCGATCACCGTGGCCCCCGCGCAGACGCTGACCGACAAGGAATACCAGATCATGCGCAACGCCTCCCTGGCGGTGCTGCGCGAGATCGGCGTGGACACGGGTGGCTCCAACGTGCAGTTCTCGATCAACCCCAAGGACGGCCGCATGGTCGTGATCGAGATGAACCCGCGCGTCTCGCGTTCCTCGGCGCTGGCCTCCAAGGCCACGGGCTTCCCCATCGCCAAGGTCGCGGCCAAGCTGGCCGTGGGCTACACGCTCGACGAGCTGCGCAACGAGATCACGGGCGGCATCACGCCCGCTTCGTTCGAGCCCTCTATCGACTATGTGGTCACCAAGATCCCGCGCTTCGCGTTCGAGAAGTTCCCCACGGCCGACAGCCGCCTGACCACGCAGATGAAGTCCGTGGGCGAGGTCATGGCCATGGGCCGCACCTTCCAGGAATCCTTCCAGAAGGCCCTGCGCGGCCTGGAGGTGGGCGTGGACGGCATGAACGAGAAAACCCAGGACCGCGAAGTGCTCGAATAGGAACTGGGCGAGCCCGGCCCCGAGCGCATCTGGTACGTGGGCGATGCCTTAGCCATGGGCCTGTCGGTCGACGAGGTGTTCGAGCTGACCAAGATCGACAAGTGGTTCCTGGTGCAGATCGAGCAGATCGTGAAGATCGAGCTCGATATCGACCAGCTCACCGCCGAGAAGGGCGAGGGCGCGCTGGCGGCGCTGGACGCACCCACGCTGCGCACGCTCAAGCAAAAGGGCTTCTCCGACCGCCGCCTGGCCAAGCTGCTCAAGACCACCGAGAAGGCCGTGCGCGAGGCGCGCCGCGCGCTCAACGTGCGCCCCGTCTACAAGCGTGTGGACACTTGCGCCGCCGAGTTCGCGACCAACACCGCCTACCTGTACTCCACCTACGACGAGGAGTGCGAGGCCGAGCCGACGAACAACAAGAAGATCATGGTGCTGGGCGGCGGGCCCAACCGCATCGGCCAGGGCATCGAGTTCGACTACTGCTGCGTGCACGCGGCGCTGGCGATGCGCGAGGACGGCTACGAGACCATCATGGTCAACTGCAACCCCGAGACCGTGTCCACCGACTACGACACCTCCGACCGCCTGTACTTCGAGCCCGTGACGCTCGAAGACGTGCTGGAGATCGTGGACAAGGAAAAGCCGGTCGGCGTGATCGTGCAGTACGGCGGCCAGACGCCTCTGAAGCTCGCGCTGGGCCTGGAAGCCGAAGGCGTGCCGATCATCGTCACCACGCCCGACATGATCGATGCGGCCGAAGACCGCGAGCGCTTCCAGAAGCTGCTGGGTGACCTCGGCCTGCGCCAGCCGCCCAACGCCACGGCCCGCACCGAAGCCGAGGCCCTGGAGAAGGCCGCCGCCCTGGGCTACCCCCTGGTGGTGCGCCCCAGCTACGTGCTGGGTGGCCGTGCGATGGAAATCGTGCACGAGCAACGCGACCTGGAGCGCTACATGCGCGAAGCCGTCAAGGTGAGCAACGACTCGCCCGTGCTGCTGGACCGCTTCCTGAGCAACGCCATCGAGTGCGACGTGGACTGCGTGCGTGATTCTTCCGGCGTGACCTTCATCGGTGGCGTGATGGAACACATCGAGCAGGCCGGCGTGCACAGCGGCGACTCCGCCTGCTCGCTGCCCCCGTACTACCTGTCGCAGCCCACCATCGACGAGATCAAGCGCCAGACCGCCGCCATGGCCCAGGGCCTGAACGTGGTGGGCCTGATGAACGTGCAGTTCGCCATCCAGGAAATGGACGGCAAGGACGTGATCTACGTGCTCGAAGTGAACCCGCGCGCCTCGCGCACGGTGCCCTTCGTGAGCAAGGCCACGGGCATCCAGCTGGCCAAGGTGGCGGCACGCTGCATGGCCGGCCAGACCCTGGCCTCGCAAGGCATCACCAAGGAAGTGACGCCGCCGTACTTCAGCGTGAAGGAGGCCGTGTTCCCCTTCGTGAAGTTCCCCGGCGTGGACACCATCCTCGGCCCCGAGATGAAGTCCACCGGCGAAGTCATGGGCGTGGGCAAGACCTTCGGCGAAGCCTTCGTGAAGAGCCAGATGGGCGCGGGCACCAAGCTGCCCACGGCCGGCAAGGTCTTCCTCACCGTGAAGAACGCCGACAAGCCGCGCGCCGTGGACATCGCGCGCCAGCTCGTGGCCATGGGCTTCGAGCTCGTTGCCACCAAGGGCACGGCCGCCGCCATCGATGAGGCCGGCGTGCCGGTGCAAGTGGTCAACAAGGTGACTGAAGGCCGCCCGCACATCGTGGACATGATCAAGAACAACGAGATCGTGATGGTCATCAACACCGTGGAAGAGCGCCGCAACGCGATCGCCGATTCGCGCACCATCCGCACCTCGTCGCTGCTGGCCCGCGTGACCACCTTCACCACCATCTTCGGCGCCGAGGCGGCCGTGGAAGGCATGAAGTACATGGACAAGCTGGACGTGTACTCGGTGCAGGAGCTGCACGCGCAACTCGCTGCAGCCTGATCCGTTTGGCCAGCAATGGCTATACAAGGCCCCGTGGAGTCGCCTTCACGGGGCTTTTTCTTTGTCTGCGGGCTTGCCCTGTTGCCTGCCGCCGGGGCTTGCCGCTAGATTGCTGGCATGGCCGCCGCCCCTGCACCCGCCTCCCCGGCATTGCGCCGCTGGACGACCGACGAGGTCGCGCCCGCGGCGCGGCTGGACTATTGGGTTGGCGCCATCTGCGAGGCCTTCCTGGAGATGGACTGCAGCTCGCGCGTGGCGACCACCTTCGACGGGGTGCTGCAGAGCCTGCCGGTGGCTGGCCTCTCGGTCAACCAGGTGCGGGCCTCCACCCAGGACGTCTACCGCACGCCGGCTGGCATTGCCTGCAGCCGGCAACTGCCGTTCTACCTGATCGCGCAGGCCGAAGCCTCCTGGCATGTGCGCCAGGACGGGCAGGTGGCCCACCTGCGGCCGGGCGATGTGGTGCTGGTGGATTCGGCACGGCCCTACGAACTGCATTTCCCCGAGGGGGTGGGCTGCGTTTCGCTGCAGCTGCCGCGCGCCTGGGTGGGGCAGTGGCTGGCCCAGGCCGAGGCCCATGGCCCTCGCGTGGCCTGGCGCGACCAGGGCTGGGGCCAGAGCCTGGGGGCCCTGGCGGTGCAACTGGCGCGTGATCCGGCCTCTGCCCAGGCCTTGCCGCCCGCGCTGCTGTCGGACCATCTGGGGGCCTTGCTTTCGGCCTCTCTGGAGTCGCCCTTGGGGCTGGCCAGCGCCACCCAGGGCCTGCATGCCCACCTGTCTGCGCTGATGGCGGCCCGCATTGACCAGCGCAGCCTGTCGGCCCAGGCCCTGGCCGATGAAGCCGGCGTGTCGCTGCGCACCCTGCACCGTGCGTTTGCGGCGCAGGGCAGTACTTTTGCGGGCACGTTGCGCCAGATGCGCCTTGCGCGGGCGCGCGAACTGCTGCGTCGGCCCCAGCTGGCGCATGTCTCCGTGGCCGAGATCGGGCGGCGCTGCGGCTTTGCCGATGCGTCGCACTTTGCGCGCGCCTTCCAGCGCGCCATGGGGCTGTGTCCGGCACAGTGGCGGCGCGGCTGACGCTGGCACACCGGGCCCAGATGGCTGGCACGTACAGGCCATCCTGTCCGCCACCTTCTCTTTAACGTAGCGCCAGGGCGGGGCATTCGGCACTGCCTGGCAACACTACCGAAGGAGACAACGATGGCGGATACCTATGTCCTGGTCCATGGCGCATGGCACACCGGCGCCGAGATGGAGGCCACGGCCGGCCACCTGCGCGCACGCGGCCACACCGTGCACTGCCCCACACTGGCCGGCAACCGGCCGGGCGACGACCGCGCGGCCACGGGCCTGGCCGACGCGGTCGACTCGCTCGCCGCCTTCATCGAGGGCCAGGACCTGCGCGAGGTGCGCCTGGTGGGCCACAGCTATGGCGGCATGGTCATCAGCCACATGCCTGCACGGCTTGCGGGGCGCATCCGCCGGCTGGTGTACTGGAACGCCTTCGTGCCGCAGGATGGGGAATGCCTCAACGACCTGGTGCCACCGCACTACCGCGCGCTGTTCGACCAGGTCGCGGCGGCCAACGGCAATGCGGTGATGCTGCCTTACCCGATCTGGCGCGAGGCCTTCATCAACGATGCCGGCGAAGCCCTGGCGCAAAGCAGCTATGCGCTGCTCAACCCGCACCCCTACCGCACCTTCACCGAGCCCGCCCGCCTGCCCGTGCCGCTGGCGGCGCTGGACATTGGCAAGAGTTACCTGAATGCGCAGCAGGACGTGGCCTTGCCCCACAGCCTGCCCTGGCACCCGCGCCTGTCGGAGCGCCTGGGCCTGTTCCGTCTGGTGGAGTGCCAGGGCAGCCACGAGATCTGCTTTACCGACCCGGCGCTGGCCGCGGCCAGCATCGAAAAGGCGGGCCGGGACTGATTCCATGCGCCTGCGCCTGCCTGAAAAATCCGAGGGGCGAACGGGTATTGCCACGCATTGACCCCTGCCCAACACACGGCATAATCATGCCCATGACACCGCCCGGCCAACGCCCGGCGGTGTCGTTTTTTTACAAACCCGAACGACGACGGACATGACCACCATTCCCAACACCAAGCGCGGCGCGGAGAAGCTGCGCGAAGAGCTGCACCGCCTGAAGACCGTGGACCGCCCCTGGGTGATCACGGCCATTTCCGACGCCCGCGCCCAGGGTGACCTGAGCGAAAACGCCGAGTACGAGGCCGCCAAGGACCGCCAGGGCTTCATCGAAGGCCGCATCCAGGAAGTGGAAGGCAAGCTGTCCGCCGCGCAGATCATCGACCCGACCGAGCTGGACGCCGGTGGCCGCGTGGTGTTCGGTGCGACGGTGAAGCTCGAAGACGAGGACACGGGCGATACCGTGACCTACCAGATCGTGGGCGAAGACGAGGCCGACCTCAAGCAGGGCCTGATCAATATCTCCAGCCCCATCGCGCGCGCGCTGATCGGCAAGGAAGAGGGCGATACCGCCGAAGTGCAGGCACCCGGCGGCATCCGCCGCTACGAGGTGGTGGCCGTCAGTTACGTCTGAGGCCTGGCTCGTCGAGGTTTGCACGCCTGCCGGCCCTGGCTGCCGCCCTGTGGTGGGGCAGCCTCACCACCGTGGGTTTCCTGGTGGTGCCCATGCTGTTCGCCCATCTGCCATCGCCCGCGCTGGCCGGGCAGATGGCAGCGAAGCTGTTTGCTGCTCAGACCTGGGTCACCGTGGCCTGCTGCGTGCTGCTGCTGCTCATTTCCCGGCGCCGGCACGAAGAATTCCAGGAGCCCTGGGCCAAGGCGGCCTTGGGTTTCGTGCTCGGCGGCCTGCTGCTCGCCCTGCTGGTGCAGTTCGGCGTGTCGCCACGCATCGTGGCGCGGCAGGACCTGCGCCTGTGGCATTCCGTGGGCACCGGCATGTATGTGCTGCAGTGGGTATGCGCGCTGGTGGTGCTGTGGCGCACCGTGGCCCTTCAGGCCGAGCTCGCCGAGGACCTGGCCGGGCCGGCGCCCGCGCAGCCCGGTCCCTGAGCCAGCCTGCTCACTCGTGCCAGTGCTCCGCCACCCAGGTGGCGGGCCGGATGTAGCGGAAACGCCGGTTGCGCCGGCCCGCCAGCGCATCGGGCGGGTTGCACTCGCCGTGGACGATCACGCTGCGGGCATCCGGTGGCACGACGGGCGCCTTCCAGAAGTGGCTGGGCCAGGCGGGAATGCCGTGGTACTTGAAGCTCGGGCACCAGGCGGCTGGCCAGTAGGCCAGCTTGCCCTGGCGGTGCAGGAAGTCCGACCGGTAGGCCTGCTCGTTGCGGAACTGCTCGCGGATTTCGGCGAAATGGCCGCGGAAATAGTCCAGCACGTCCGGGTGGGCGCCCAGTTCGAAGCGGTACACCGATGAATTGCCGGTGATGCGCCAGGGACGCTTGTAGTCGTGGATGATGAGGAATTCACCCGGCCGGGTGAAGAAATCATCGAGCGAACCCGTGACGACCACGTCCACATCCAGGAACAGGGCCGTGCCCTTGAGGCCGTGCAGGTCGGCGCTGAAGGTGACGAGCTTGGTCCAGCCGCGCTCGGGGATGCCGGCAGGCAGGTCGAGTGGCGGAATGGGCAGGCACTGCACCTCGCTGCGGATGCCGGCGCTGTCGTCGGTGAGGCAGACGAAGTTGAAGTCGCCCGACAGGTGCCTGCGCACCATCGCATACAGGCGGTTGACGTATTCGGGGCCGTATTTCGTGCCCCATTTCATGCAGATGACGTGGCGCTGGCCCACCGAGGGCGCGGCGCTGCCCGCGGGCGTGGCGGCGGCGACGACCATGCGGATCAGTCGGCCTGGCGCTTCTTGACGGACTTCTGCTTGGGCTTCTTGGCCCGCTTGATCTGGCCGCCAGGCGTCAGGCGCTGGTTGCCCAGCACGCGCAGCTGCTTGACCTCGGGGCGCTGGCCGGCGCGGCTGCTGAACTTGAGCACCTTCACGTCGCGCGGGCCGGGCATGCGGTCTTCGTCGATCACACGTTCCTTGGCGGGCTTGGGGCGCCACAGCACCAGCAGCTTGCCGATGTGCTGGATGGGCGCGGCGTTCAGGTCGGCGGAAAGCTGCTGGTACATCAGCTCGCGCGCGGCACGGTCGTCACCGAAGACACGCACCTTGATCAGCCCGTGGGCGTTCAGGGCCGCGTCGATTTCCTTTTGCACGGCAGGCGTGAGACCATCGCCGCCCACGAGGACCACGGGGTCAAGGTGGTGGGCTTCGGCGCGGTATTCCCGGCGCTCGGCGGGAGTCAGTTGAATTTGGGGCATGGGCCGTATTATCGAGGCTGAAAGAAAAATGCAATGAAAGTTAAAACCCAAAGCAAGAAGGTCAACAAGGCGTGGCTCAACGACCACGTCAATGACACCTACGTCAAGTTGGCCCAGAAAGAGGGTTTCCGGGCCCGCGCGGCCTACAAGCTCAAGGAAATCGACGAGCAGCTGCACCTCATCAAACCCGGCAACACCGTGGTGGACCTGGGCTCCACCCCCGGCGCCTGGAGCCAGTATGTGCGCCGGCGCCTGTCTCCGAGCGGCGCCGCCACCGGCCAGCTCAACGGCAGCATCATCGCCCTGGACATCCTGCCCATGGAGCCCATCGAGGGGGTGACCTTCCTGAACGGCGATTTCCGCGAGGAATCGGTGCTTGCGCAGCTGGAGGCGGCGCTGGAAGGGCGGGTGGTCGATGTGGTGGTGTCGGACATGGCGCCGAATCTCTCGGGCATTGAATCGGCCGACGCGGCCCGCATCTCCCATCTGGTGGAGCTGGCGGTGGATTTTGCGACCGCCCACCTCAAGCCCGATGGGGCGCTGGTGGTCAAGCTGTTCCATGGCAGCGGCTACAGCGACCTGGTGACCTTGTTCAAGCAGACCTTCAAGGTGGTCAAGCCGCTCAAGCCCAAGGCCTCTCGCGACAAGTCGTCGGAAACCTTCCTCGTGGGCATGGGGCTCAAGAAGCCGGCCTGATCGGCCGAAATGGCAAAAAGACGGGGAAAACGAGCACCAATGTGTGAAAAACCCCCGCAAATCCCGAGCGGTGCCCATGGCCGCTAGGGGGAATAGCCATGGCGCCTCGGCTTGAAAGACCTAAAATGGGCCACATATAGGCCGTGACGGCTTTGTGACCGTCGCCCTTTCTCCCTTGCAACTGGAGCCCCGCTTGAACAATCAGTGGTTTTCAAAAATTGCCGTATGGCTGGTCATTGCCATGGTGCTGTTCACGGTATTCAAGCAGTTTGACACCCGTGGCGGCGCCAGCGCAGGACATATCGGGTACTCCGAATTCCTCGAGGAAGTTCGTAACAACCGTATCAAGAGCGCCACCATCCCCGAAGGCCTCTCCGGCGGCGAGATCGTGGCCGTCACCAACGACGACCGCAAGATCCGCACGAATGCCTCCGTGCTCGACCGCGGCCTCGTGGGCGACCTGATCAGCCACAACGTCAAGTTCGACGTGAAGCCCCGCGAGGAAGGCTCCCTGCTCATGACCCTGCTGGTCAGCTGGGGCCCCATGCTGCTGCTGATCGGCGTGTGGGTGTACTTCATGCGCCAGATGCAGGGCGGCGGCAAGGGCGGCGCCTTCAGCTTCGGCAAGAGCAAGGCGCGCATGCTCGACGAGAACAACAACCAGGTCACGTTCGCGGACGTGGCCGGCTGCGACGAGGCCAAGGAAGAAGTCAAGGAAGTCGTGGACTTCCTCAAGGACCCGCAGAAATTCCAGAAGCTCGGCGGCCGCATTCCGCGCGGCCTGCTGCTGGTCGGCCCTCCCGGCACCGGCAAGACCTTGCTGGCCAAGTCCATCGCGGGCGAAGCCAAGGTGCCGTTCTTCAGCATCTCGGGCTCCGATTTCGTGGAAATGTTCGTTGGCGTGGGCGCGGCCCGCGTGCGCGACATGTTCGACAACGCCAAGAAGAACGCCCCCTGCATCATCTTCATCGATGAAATCGACGCCGTGGGCCGCCAGCGCGGTGCCGGCCTGGGCGGTGGCAACGACGAGCGCGAGCAGACCCTGAACCAGATGCTGGTCGAGATGGACGGCTTCGAGACCAACCTGGGCGTGATCGTGGTGGCTGCCACCAACCGCCCCGACATCCTGGACGCGGCCCTGCTGCGCCCCGGCCGCTTCGACCGCCAGGTGTATGTGACGCTGCCCGACATCCGTGGCCGCGAGCAGATCCTGAACGTGCACATGCGCAAGATCCCGATCGGCCAGGACGTGGCCCCGAGCATCATCGCCCGCGGCACGCCCGGCATGAGCGGCGCCGACCTGGCCAACCTGTGCAATGAGGCTGCGCTGATGGCTGCGCGCCGCAACGCCCGCACCGTGGAGATGCAGGACTTCGAGAAGGCCAAGGACAAGATCCTCATGGGCCCCGAGCGCAAGAGCATGGTCATGCCCGAGGAAGAGCGCCGCAACACGGCCTACCACGAGTCCGGCCACGCCCTGATCGGCAAGCTGCTGCCCAAGTGCGATCCGGTACACAAGGTCACCATTATCCCCCGTGGCCGGGCCCTGGGCGTGACCATGAGCCTGCCCGCACAGGACCGCTACAGCTACGACCGCGAGTACATGCTCAACCAGATCAGCATGCTGTTCGGTGGCCGCATCGCCGAAGAAGTGTTCATGAACCAGATGACCACCGGCGCCAGCAATGACTTCGAGCGTGCCACGCACATCGCGCGCGACATGGTCACCCGCTATGGCATGACCACGGCCCTGGGCCCCATGGTCTACGCCGAGAACGAGGGCGAAGTGTTCCTGGGCCGCTCGGTCACCAAGACCACCAACATGAGCGAGCAGACCATGGAAAAGGTCGACAGCGAAGTGCGCCGCATCATCGACGAGCAGTACGACCTGGCGCGCCGCCTGATCGAAGAGAACAGCGACAAGATGCACGCCATGGCCAAGGCCCTGCTCGAATGGGAAACCATCGATACCGAGCAGCTCGACGACATCATGGCCGGCAAGCCGCCCCGTCCTCCCAAGGACTGGACGCCGCGCACGCCTTCGTCGGGTGGTGACACCCCTGGCGGCGGCACACCGGCCGTGGCCACCGAGGCTGCTGCGCCGGCAGCTCCATCGGCCGCCTGACGGACACCGACAGGCGGGAAGGACGAGCCAGCGCGGTTGAACCGCACCAACGGGGCCCAGTGCCCCGTTTTTCGTGGCCGGGCCGGCGGCGGCACCTTCCCCCGTATTGCGCATCCCCCTTTTTTGCTTCCTCCATCTGCCTGCGTGCCCCCAGCGGCCGTCTCTCAGTCCCCGGTGGACCTCTCCCTTTCCATGCTCTGGCAGACCTCCCGCTTCGCCATCGACCTTGCCCGGCCGCAGGTCATGGGCATCGTCAACGTCACTCCCGACTCCTTCTCGGACGGCGGGCAGCATGCCGGCACGGCATCGGCACTGCGCCATTGCGAGCAGTTGGTGAAGGACGGCGCCCACATCCTGGACATCGGCGGTGAGTCCACCCGTCCCGGCAGCCCGGCGGTGCCATTGGCCGAGGAACTGGCCCGCGTGCTGCCCGTGGTGCAGGGGGCCGTCACGCTGGGCGTACCGGTCTCGGTGGACACCTACAAGCCGGAAGTCATGCAGGCCGTGCTGGACCTGGGGGCCGACATCGTCAACGACGTGTGGGCGCTGCGCCAGCCCGGCGCGGCGGCCGTGGTGGCCGGCCACCCCCTTTGCGGGGTTTGCCTGATGCACATGCACCGCGACCCGCAGACCATGCAGGTGGCGCCGATGGCGGGCGACGGGGTGAGCGAGGTGCTTTCGTTCCTCGCCCAAGCGGCAGAGAACCTGCAGGGGCTGGGCGTGGCCCGTGGGCGCATTGCGCTGGACCCCGGCCTCGGCTTCGGCAAGACGGTGGAGCAGACCTTTGCGCTGCTGGCGCGCCAGCAGGAGTTGGTGGCCACAGGCTACGCCGTGCTGGCCGGCTGGTCGCGCAAATCGTCCCTGGGGGCCGTGACGGGGCTGGCCGTGGCCGGCGAACGCATGCTGCCCAGCGTAGCGGCCGCGTTGCTGGCGGTGGTGAACGGCGCGCGCATCGTGCGCGTGCACGACGTCGCCGAGACGGTGACTGCCCTGGCCGTCTGGCAGGCGATGGATCAGCAGCAACAGGAACAGCGACCGGCACAGCCGTGAAGGCCGCGCGCCGATGGCAGGCGCACGGCAGAACCAATAAGCGATAGAACCCGAGGAGATTTCCCCCATGACACGCCAGTATTTCGGCACCGACGGCATCCGCGGTACCGTGGGCCAGGCCCCCATCACCCCCGACTTCGTGCTGCGCCTGGCCCATGCCGTGGGGCGCGTGCTGCGCCGCACCGAAGAACGCCCCACGGTCCTGATCGGCAAGGACACGCGCATCTCGGGCTACATGCTCGAAAGCGCGCTGGAATCGGGCTTCAATTCCGCGGGGGTCGACGTGGTGCTGCTCGGCCCGCTGCCCACACCGGGCGTGGCCTACCTCACGCGGGCCCAGCGCGCCAGCCTGGGCGTGGTGATCAGCGCCAGCCACAATGCGTTTCCCGACAATGGCATCAAGTTCTTCAGCGCCCAGGGCACCAAGCTGCCCGACGCCTGGGAGCTGGCGGTGGAGACGGCGCTGGCCGAGGCCCCCGTGTGGGCCGACTCGGCCAGCCTGGGCAAGGCGCGCCGCCTCGACGACGCGGCGGGCCGCTACATCGAGTTCTGCAAGAGCACCTTCCCGCAGGACCTCACGCTCAAGGGCCTGAAGATCGTGGTCGATGGTGCCCATGGCGCGGCCTACCAGGTGGCGCCCAAGGTGTTCCATGAGCTGGGCGCCGAAGTGATCTCCATCGGTTGCGCGCCCGATGGCCTGAACATCAACCACGAAGTGGGCGCCACGCACCCCGAGGCGCTGGTGCGCTCGGTGCGCGCCAACCGCGCCGACTACGGCATTGCCCTCGACGGTGACGCCGACCGCCTGCAGATGGTGGACGCGGCGGGCCGCCTGTACAACGGCGACGAGCTGCTGTATCTCATGGCGGCCGACCGCCTGGGCCGCGGCGAAGAGGTGCCCGGCGTGGTCGGCACGCTCATGACCAACATGGCCGTGGAAGTGGCGCTGCAGCAGCGCGGCGTGCAGTTCGTGCGCGCCAAGGTGGGCGACCGCTACGTGCTCGAAGAGCTGGCCCGCCACGGCTGGACGCTGGGTGGTGAAGGCTCGGGCCACCTGCTGGCGCTGGACCGCCACACCACCGGCGATGGCCTGGTCAGCGCCCTGCAGGTGCTGCAGGCCTGCGTGCGCAGCGGCAGGAAGCTGCCCGAGCTGCTCAGCGACGTCACCCTGTACCCCCAGGTGCTGCTCAACGTGCGCCTGGCGCCCGGGCAGGACTGGAAGTCCAACGCCTTGCTGGCGCGCGAGACCGAGGCCGTGAAGCAGGAACTGGGCAGCACCGGCCGCGTGCTGATCCGTGCCAGCGGTACCGAACCCCTGCTGCGCGTGATGGTCGAGGCGCGCGCAGCCGAACTGGCCAGCCGCAGCGCACAGCGCCTGGCCGATGCCGCGCGTGCCGGTTGATTCCATGGCCCCCGTACCGATTGAAGTACGCCGCGTGGACTATGCCCACCCCGGCGATGCCCAGGCATTGGTGCAATTGCTCGACGGCTATGCCCGCGACGCCGCCGGTGGTGGCCAGCCGCTGGCCGAGCAGGTGTTGCAGGGCCTGCCCGCCGCGTTGCAGCAGCGCCCCCAGGCCTTCAGTGTGATCGCCTGGGCACAGCAGGACGGCGGCGCCGTGCCCGTGGGCCTGGTCAATTGCTTCGAGGGCTTTTCCACCTTTGCCTGCCAGCCCCTGGTGAATGTGCACGACGTGGTAGTGGCCCCGGGCTGGCGTGGCCAGCGCATCGCGCAGCGCATGTTCGCGCTGGTGGAGTCCATCGCGCGTGAGCGTGGCGCGTGCAAGCTCACGCTCGAGGTCCTGGCTGGCAACACCAGCGCCATGGCGCTGTACCTGCGCGAGGGCTTTGCGCCCTACGAACTGGACCCGGCGATGGGGCAGGCGCAGTTCCTGCAGAAGAAGCTGGCCTGACCGCCAGGCTGGCCGCTACCACGCCGGCCTTTGTAAGCAGCTGTTTGCTTTCGCCTGCGGCGACCCAATGCGTGTAGCCTGTCGGCGCCATCCTCGTAAACCCCGATGCAGGTGCACGGCGCGCATCGTCCAGAATCTCGCACCCACAAGGTGGCGGCCGGTGGTGCGCAGGGTGCACCGCGGCCGCCCATTCAAGAAGGAGCACGCCTTTCATGACCCACTTCCCCCTGCGCGCCGCAGCCAGCAGCCTGCTCCTCGCCGCCACCTGGGCAGTAGTGCCCTTGTCCGCGCACGCGGGCAAGACGCTGGATGGCATCAAGGCCCGGGGCCAGGTCGTCTGCGGCGTCAACACGGCGCTGGCCGGCTTCTCCGTGGCCGATGCCGGGGGCCGCTGGTCGGGTCTGGACGTGGACATCTGCCGTGCGGTGGCCGCCGCCGTGCTGGGCGATGGGGAGAAGGTCAAGTTCGTGCCGCTGAGCACCGTGCAGCGCTTCACGGCCCTGCAGTCGGGCGAGATCGACGTGCTGTCGCGCAACACCACCTTTTCGCTCACGCGCGATGCGTCGATGGGGCTGCACCAGACCGCCGTCACCTACTACGATGGCCAGGGTGTGATGGTGCTCAAGAAGAGCAACATCAAGAGCATGAAGCAGCTCAAGGGCCAGACCGTGTGCGTGCAGTCGGGCACCACGACCGAAAAGAACCTCGTCGACTATTCCAGGACGCACGACCTGGGCATCAAGCCTGCCGTGTTCGAGAAGGTCGAGGCCGCCACGGCCGCCTATTTCTCGGGCCGCTGCGTGGGCTACACCACGGACGCCTCGGGCCTGGCCTCGGTGCGCAACAAGGAAGCCAAGAACCCTGCCGAGCACGTGGTGCTGCCCGAGCTGATCTCCAAGGAGCCGCTCGGTCCCATGGTACGCCGCGGCGACGACGAGTGGTTCGCCATTGTCAAATGGGTGGTCTACGGCCTCATCGAGGCCGAGGAGTACGGCGTGACCCAGGCCTCGGTGGAGCGCCAGAAGAGCGGCAGCACCGACCCCGTGGTGCAGCGCCTGCTGGGCACCACCGAAGACACGGGCAAGCTGCTGGGCCTGGACCGCGACTGGCTGGCCCGCGCGGTCAAGACCACGGGCAACTACGGCGAAATCTTCGAGCGCAACGTGGGTCCCAAGTCGGCCCTGGGCCTGCAGCGCGGCCTGAACAACCTGTGGAACAAGAACGGCTTGATGTACGCCTTCCCCATCCGCTGAGGCCTGCCGTGGGCGCGCTCAGCCCTCGAAGCCCGTCCCTGGCGTCAGGGGCGTATGGCGGTAGGTGGCCGGCGTGCGGCTGAGCTTGACCGGCGCGCCGATGCCGTGGTAGCCGCCCGGCAGGTCCACCACCATCTGCCGGTGCGCGGTGTGCGGATGCGCCAGCGCCGCATCGACCGACAGCACCGGCGCGGCGGGCACGCCGGCGGCCATCAGCGTGTCCACCAGCGTGCTGCCGTCGAAGTGCTGCATCGCGTCTTCCAGTGCGGCCTTCAGCGCCACGCGGTTCACCGAGCGGTCGCCGGCCCGGGCATAGCGGGGGTCGTCCGCCAGCGCCGGCACGCCGATGCAGCGGCACAGGCTGGCGAACTGCCGGTCATTGCCCACGGCGACGAACAGCGGCTGCGTGCGCGTGGCCAGGGTGTCGTAGGGGTAGATGTTGGGGTGCGCGTTGCCCGTGCGCCGGGGCGTGTTGCCGTCCAGGAACCAGTTGGCCGCATGCGGGTGCAGCAGCGACAGGCCGCTGTCGTACAGCGCGGCTTCGACGAACTGCCCGCAGCCGCTGCGCTGCCGCTCGTGCAGCGCCAGCAGCACGCCGATGACGGCGTTCAGGCCGGTCACCATGTCCACCACGGGCAGGCCCACGCGCAGCGGGCCGCCTTCGGCCTCGCCGTTGATGCTCATGATGCCCGCCATGGCCTGCACCGCAGCGTCGTAGCCGGGCAGGGCGCCCAGCGGGCCATCGGACCCGAAGCCCGTAACGCGGCACCACACCAGGCGCGGAAAGCGCCGTGACAATTCCTCGTAGCCGATGCCCCAGCGTTCCATCGTGCCGGATTTGAAGTTCTCGACCAGCACATCCGCCTCGGCCAGGAGCGCCAGCAGCGCCTCGCGGCCCTCGGGGCTGCCCAGGTCCAGGTGCATGCAGCGCTTGTTGCGGTTGAGCCCCTGGTAGTACGAGGCGACACCGTCCTTGAAGGGCGGGCCCCAGGTCCGCGTATCGTCGCCCTGCGGCGGCTCCACCTTGAGCACGTCGGCGCCATGGTCGCCCAGGATCTGGCCGCAGTAGGGCCCGCCCAGGATGCGCGAGATGTCCAGCACGCGGATGCCGGCCAGCGCTCCGTGGGCGCGGTTGTCGGGTGTGTGCATGCTGGCCTCAGTCGAGTTGGGCGCCGGACTGCCGCACCACGCCGGCCCACGAGGTCTTCTGCGCCTCGATGAACCGGCCCAGTTGCTCGGGCTTGCTCGACGGGGCGGGCTCCAGGCCCTGGGAGGCGAACAGCTCCTTCACCTTGGCCGTGCCCAGCACCTCGGTGAAGGCCTTGTTGAGCCTGGCGATGCGCTCGGGCGGCGTGCCTGCGGGCGCGACGATGCCGAAGAACACGCTTACGTCGTAGCCTGCCACGCCCTGCTCGGCCACCGTCGGCACGTCGGGCAGCGCCTGGGAACGCGCGGCCGTGGTGATGCCCAGCGCGCGCAGCTTGCCGCTCTTGACGTAGGGCAGGGCGGTGAGCACGTCGGTGAAGCTCATGGTCACCTGCCCGCCAAGCAGGTCGGTGAGCGCAGGCCCGGTGCCCTTGTAGGGGATGTGCTGCAGGTCCACCCCGGCCGAGGCGTTGAACAGCACGCCCGCCAGGTGCGACGAGGCGCCGTTGCCCGATGAGGCATAGCTCAGCTTGCCGGGCGAAGCCTTGGCATGGGCGATCAGCTCCTTCACGTTCCTTGCCGGTACTGCGGGGTTCACCACCAGGATGTTGGGCAGGTGGCCGACCTGGATCACGGGCGCAAAGCTCTTCACCGGGTCGTAGCCGATCTTGCGGTAGAGGCTGGCGTTGATGGCCAGCGGGCCCGAGGTGCCGAACAGCAGGGTCTGGCCATCGGCGGCGGAACGCGCCACGTACTCCGCGCCGATGTTGCCGCCGGCTCCGGCGCGGTTTTCCACCACCATCGGCTGGCCCAGCCGGTCCTTCATCTCGGCCGCGAGCGTGCGCGCCATGGCATCGGTGGGGCCGCCGGGCGGGAAGGGGATCACCAGCGTGATGGGGCGGTCCGGAAAGGTGTCGGCATGGGCCGGCGGCATCAGCGGCAGGGCGGCGGCCGCAGCGAGCACGAGGTGGGTGAAAAATCGCATGGCTTGTCTCCGTGTGGTTGTGTGCAGGAAAGCGATTCAGGCCGGGACGGTGTGCGTGGCGCCGCCGGTCCATTCCTGCGGCAAGCGCGCCGGGGCCAGCGGGTCGCGCGGCAGCACGCGGTGCAGCAGGACCAGCTGTGCCCATTCGATGCGCTGCGTGGAGCCGCCGCGCGCGCCCTCCCAGGCCATGGCGATGGCGCTGGTGACGTGGTAGAGCGCCGAGGCGGCCTGGCGTGCGAGCACATCGCCGCCTTCCTCGGCCGCGAGCAGGGCCAGCGCTGCGGCGCGTGCCAGCGCGCCGCGCAGCGCGCCCGCAAAGCCCGCAGCGAGGGCGGCATCGTCCAGCAGTGCCTCGCAATGGGCCTGCAGCGCAGGCAGCGAGCCCTCGCGCTGCACTGCGCGCACCACGTCCAGCGCCACGATGTTGCTGGTGCCCTCCCATATCGAGTCCAGGTGCGCGTCGCGCACCAGTCGCGGGTCGCTCCATTCCTCGATGTAGCCGCAGCCGCCACGCACCTCCATGGCATCGCCGGTCACCTTGCGCGCATCGCAGCAGGCGCGGAACTTGATGAGCGGCGTGAGGATGCGCAGCAGCGGGTAGGCGCCCGCCTCGCCCGCGTCGGAGCGCGCCAGCGCCTGGGCGGTCTGGAACACCATGCTGCGGGCCTGCTCGGCCGGCAGCAGCAGCTTGTGCAACTGGCGCTGCATCAGCGGCATGTCCTGCAGGCGCTTGCCGAAGGCCTGGCGCTCACGGGCGATGTGCCCGGCCTCGGCCACGGCGCGGCGCATCAGGCCGGCGGCGCGCACACCGTTGGACAGGCGCGAGTTGTTCACCATGTCGGCCATCTGCACGAAACCCCGGCCCTGCTCGCCGACCAGGTAGGCCATAGCCCCTTCGAGCCGGATCTCGCCGCTGGCCATGGAGCGTGTGCCCAGCTTGTCCTTGAGCCGCAGGATGCGGTAGCGGTTGGGTGTGCCGTCGTCCAGCAGCCGCGGCAGCAGGAACAGCGAGACGCCCTTCAGCCCCGGCGCGCCGCCATCGCAGCGCGCCAGCACCATCGCGAGATCGGCATCGGGGGTGGAGCAGAACCACTTGTCGCCGGTGAGGCGCCACTGCCCCTGTTCATCCAGGTGGGCGCGCGTGCCGGTGGCTGCGATGTCCGAGCCGGCGGCCTGCTCGGTCATGAACATGGCGCACTGGGCCACGCGGTAGAAGTCCAGGTGCTGCAGGCGCGGCAGGAAGCGCGCGACCAGTTCGGGGCTGCCGAACTTCTTCAGCGTGCGCGCCAGCGAATCGGTCATGGACACCGGGCAGCACAGGCCGAACTCGGCCTGCACGAAAAGGTAGGTCAGCACGTACTTGACCAGCGGCGGCATGCGGCCCTTCCAGCCCAGTGTCTCCTCGCGGTGCGACATCGCGGCCAGGCCGAACTCGCTGAAGGCCAGCCGCTCCATCTCCACGTAGGCCGGGTGCTTGTGCACCGTTTGCCGGTCGATGCCGGTGCGCGTGCGCAGCGACAGGGTGGGCGGGTTGCGGTCGGCGGTGCCGGCCAACTCGTCGAGCACGCCGCCCGCCAGTGCGCCCAGCCGCTCGAAGTGCGGGCGCATGTGCGCCAGCAGGTCGGCCGGCAGGTACAGGGCCAGCAGCCGGTGCAGCTCGGTATCGCTGGCGTAGAGGCTGGCGCCATGGCGGTCGGGCACGGGGTGGCTGGGGGCTGCCGCATCGGGTGGCGAAGAGCGGGTGGGCATGGCGTGTCTGTCTCCTTTGCCGCGATTCTTGGCTGGTCAATTTCTGTCTAATATTGATTAGGTCTTGTTCATTCCGATTTGAATATCATTGAAGGGTTTGCGATGGAACTGCGCCACCTGCGGTATTTCGTCGTCCTGGCCGAGGAACTGCACTTCGGCCGCGCCTCCCGGCGCCTGGCCATCTCGCAGCCGCCGCTGAGCGTGGCCATCCGCCAGCTGGAGGATTCGGTGGGCGCGCAGCTGTTCGAGCGCAGCAGCAAGGCGGTGCGCCTCACGCCCGCGGGGCAGGCGCTGCAGGCCTCGGCGCACAGCCTTCTGCAGGCGGCGCAGGAGGCCGCCACTGAGGCGCGCCAGGTGGCCCAGGGGGCTGCCGGCCGCCTGCGCATCGGCTTTGTCGGTTCCATGCTGTACCGCGGCCTGCCGCAGGCGCTGGGGCGCTTCCAGGCCGCCCACTCGGCCGTGCGGGTCACGCTGACCGAGC
The DNA here is from genome assembly GCF_046339755.1 of Acidovorax sp. Taxonomy (GTDB): domain Bacteria; phylum Pseudomonadota; class Gammaproteobacteria; order Burkholderiales; family Burkholderiaceae_C; genus Acidovorax. The sequence continues at coordinate 26,071 of NZ_JBKDTZ010000001.1, forward strand.
TCAACTCCGCCGAGCAGATGACCGAGCTGCTGCACGACCGGCTGGACCTGGGCTTCGCGCACACGCACCGGGTGCCGGCCGAGCTCGACTGCCGCCTGCTGGTGTCGGAGCCCTTCGTCGCCTGCCTGCCCGCAGGCCATGCGCTGGCCAGGAAGCGCGCGGTGGCGGTGGGCCAGCTCAAGGACGAGCCCTTCGTGCTGTTCTCGCGCAGTGCCTCGCCCGACTACCACGCGCGCATCCTCTCGGTCTGTGCCGACGCCGGCTTCTACCCCGAGGTGCGCATGCAGGTGCGGCACTGGCTGGCCGTGGTGTCCCTGGTGTCCCAGGGCATGGGCGTGGCCCTGGTGCCCGATGCCATGCGGCACTGCGCCCTGCCGGGCGCGGTGTTCCGGCCGCTGGCCGGCTCGGGGTGGCAGTCCGAGGCCTACGGGGTATGGCCCGCGGCCTCGCGCAATGTGCTGGTGCCGCGCCTGCTCGAGGAGCTGGGCCGCCCGCCGCCGCTCCTGCCGTCACGACCCCGGTCCGGGTGATCAGGCGCCCACGGCCAGCGCCAGGTCGTCCACGTGCACCATCAGCTCGCGCACGCCGCGCAGCGCGGGGTATTGCTCGCGCACGGGTTCCCACTGCGGTGATTCCAGCAGGGCCTGCCAGACAGGCTCCAGGTCCCCCACGTCGGCCTGCCGGCCCTCGGCCAGCGCGCTGGCGAACGCCAGGCTCTGCGGGGCGCCGAGCAGCTGCATGCGGCTGGCGGCGGCCAGCAGGTGGGGCGTCTGCGGGGCGGGGGCGTCGGTGCAGTAGAGCACCGTGGCCGGCAGATCGGTCTCCGGCCCGTCCAGTGCGCTCAGGGAGGCGCCGCGCAGCAGCACTTCGCCCTCCCGGCAGAGGAAGGTGTACACCGTGCCCGCGTCGGCATGGCCGAGCAGGCGCAGGCCGCGCCGCAGGCGCGAAAAATCGCTGGCCACCGCATCCACCGAGGCCTTGGCCTCCAGCAGCAGGCAGACGTCCCAGGCCGGCGGCTGGCCTGCGGTGCCCGGGGCCTTGCGCAGCAGCACGGCATCCCACTCGCTCTTGGCGCGCTCGGCGCTGGCGGGAATGGAGGGCGGCACCCGCAGCGAGGTCACCACGCGCCAGGCACCGCCGGTGCCGTCGGCCCGGTCCAGCCGGTGCGCCAGGGCCTGCAGGGCCCGGGTGGCCAGTGCC
>NZ_JBKDTZ010000002.1:0-8936 GCF_046339755.1 Acidovorax sp.
GTGCGCGCCCGTGGTGTGGAAGCACGCGTTGCAGCTGGTGCTCACGTGGATCATGGCGGGCAGGTCGTACTCCACCATCTTCTCGTAGATGGGGTACCAGTGGCGGTCGGTCAGCGGCGGGCTGGTCCAGTGGCCGCCCGAAGGATCGGGGTTCAGGTTGATGCCCACGGCGCCGTATTCCTTCACGCACTTTTCCAGCTCGGGGATGCAGGTCGCGGGGTCCACGCCGGGGCTTTGCGGCAGCATGGCCACGGGCACGAAGTTGTCGGGGAACAGCATGGAGACGCGGTGGCACAGCTCGTTGCAGATGGCCGCCCAGGTGCTGGAGACGTTGAAGTCGCCGATGTGGTGGGCCATGAAGCTCGCGCGCGGCGAGAACAGCGTGATGTCGCTGCCGCGCTCCTTCATCAGGCGCAGCTGGTTGGTCTCGATGGACTCGCGCAGCTCGTCATCGCTGATGGAGAGGTCCGCCACCTTGGGCATGGCGGCCGGGTCCTGGATGCCGGCGATCTGCTGGTTGCGCCAGTTCTCCAGCGCCTTGGGTGCCGTGGTGTAGTGGCCGTGGCAGTCGATGATGAGGCTCATTGCGTTGTGCTCCTTGGATCTTGGTGTTCGGGTTCAGGCGGGGTCCATGCCCTGGCGTTGCTTGGCTTGGGCCGCCGCTGGCGATGCGAAGAAGTCGAGCAGCGCCTTGGCGGCCTCGGGCTGCTGGCTGGTGGCACTGACACCCGATGAAAAAATGGTGGTGATCTGGATCGCCGGCGGCAGCGGGCCCACGATGGCGATGCCTTCCACGTGCAGCAGCTCGCTCAGTTGCTGGAAGCCCAGCTCCACGTCGCCGCGCGCGACCAGCGAGCCCACGGGCACGCCGGGCGGTGCCTGCACCATGCGGCCGGCCACCTCGCCGGCAATGCCCCAGCGCTCGAACAGTCGGGCCAGCGCCACGCCGCTCGGGCCGGTGGAATAGCTGATGCTGCGCGCGGCCAGCACGGCGCTGCGCACCGCGTCTTCCGAGCCGATATCGGGCAACGGAGCACCGGCGCGCACGGCCACGGCCACGCCGGAGCGCACCCAGTCGGTCCTGCTGCCGGCCACGATGGCGCCGGCTGCGATGAGCTTGTCGATGGCGTCGGAGGCCAGCACCACCACGTCGAAGGCCTCGCCGGCCTGCACCCGCTTGGCCGCGTCCACGCCGCCCACGGCCTCGATCACGGCGCGCTGGCCGGTCTGCTGCTCATAAGCGGCGAGCAGCTCGGCCAGCACCTGGCGCGTGGCCATGGAGGAGATTCCGCGCAGGGTGACGGGCTGGCTCATGGGTGCTCGATCAGGGCTGTATACATGCTGCTGATTGTGGGCAGGGCCGGCCCAAACATGAAGCCGGCAGGGGCACTACCAGATATATCATTCTTGTATTGTCGAATTCGAGCTATTGCAAATAGCGGAGAGCAGCCATGGACCTCAAGCAGATCGAATACTTCGTGCGCGTGGCCGAGCTGGGCAGCTTCACCCGCGCCTCGGTGGTGCTGGACATCGCCCAGCCCGCGCTGAGCCGCCAAGTGCGCCTGCTGGAGCTGGATTTGCGCCATAAACTCTTGGTGCGCTATGGCCGCGGCGCCATACCGACCGAGGCCGGCAAGCTGCTGCTGGAGCATGGCCGCGGCATCCTGCACCAGGTGGAGCGCGCGCGCGAGGAACTGGGGCGCGTGCGCGGGGCGCTGGCCGGGCGCGTGGCCATCGGCCTGCCGCCCACCATGGCCAAGGTGCTCACCGTGCCGCTCACGCGCGCGTTCCGCGTGCAGATGCCGGACGCGGCCCTGGCCATCAGCGAAGGCCTGTCGGTCGCCATGCGCGAATCGCTGACCACGGGGCTGCTGGACATTGCGCTGCTCTACAACACGCCGGCGTCGCCGGGCATCGAGATCACGCCCCTGCTGGAGGAAGACCTGTTCCTCGTGCAGCGCCGCACAGGCGCAGAAGGCGAGGACCAGGCGCCGGTCGCGCTGGAGGCCCTGACCCGCTACGAACTGGTGATCCCCACGCGGCCCAACTCCATCCGCATGCTGGTCGAGTCGGAACTGGCTGCGTTGGGCCTGCGCCCGCAGATCAACCTGGAGATCGACGGCGTGGCAGCCATCCTGGACCTGGTGGCCGACGGCGCGGGGTGCGCCGTGCTGCCCATGAATGCGGTCACCACCTCGGGCCGGCCAGAGGTGTTCACCACCCGGCCCATCGGCCAGGCCGGCGAACCCCGTCTGCGCAGCAAGCTGCTGATGGCCGTGAGTTCGCAGCGCCCCGCTACGCTGACGCAGCAGGCCATGGCGGAGCTGATCCGCACAACCTTGCAGGCCATCTACAAGGCGCCCTGATCCTTCTGGAGGTGCGCCAGCAGCCGGTCGGCATAGTCCTGCCATGGCGCATCCTTGGGCAGGCCGGCAAACACGCCCTCGCGTGCCATGGCGGCCACCGCGGCCTGCCGGTGCGCGGTGGCGCTGGCCATCAGCGGCTCCACGCCGGCCTCGCGCACGGTGCGCGCGGCCTCGTGCATCTCTTCGGAGCGGCGCTGGCCGTGCTGCACCACGCGACTCAAGAAGTAGCTGCCCTGCTTTTCCCAATCGATAGAGGGGAAGGTTTCCGCCAAGGTCGGCAGCACATGCGCCTCCACGCCGTACTGGCGCGCGGTGGTGTAGCTTTCGATCACCAGGGCTTCGAGGCCCTTGATCATCACGCTGCGGCACATCTTGATCGCGCTGGCCACGCCCAGCTGTTCACTGACCGGCGTGGCGTCCATGCCCCAGCCTTGCAGCACAGCGGCCAGGGCCGGTGCCTGCGCGCCGCCCAGCAGCATGGGCACGCGGATGCCGTAGGGCGGCACCGAGGTCATGACGCCGGCCTCGACATAGTGCGCGCCGCGCGCATCGATCAGCGCGGCCGCTTGCTGCTTGGTGCCGGGCGAGGCGGAATTGAGATCCAGGAACAGCGTGCCTGGGCGGATGTGGGCGGCCACCTCTTCGGCCACCTCCAGCGTGTGCGAGGCGGTGACGGCGGAGATGACCAGGTCGCTGGCCGCGCACAGCGCCGCGGCCGAGGCATGGGCCGTGACGCCGTGCTGCGCGGCATGCGCGAGTTCGGCGTCGCGCATGGCGGCCTGCACGAACTTCAGGTCCCAGGCGCCGACAGCGGCCACACCGGGTTTCGGCTGCAACCCCAGGGCAAAGGTCTTGCCGACTTCGCCGTAGCCAATCAGGCCGATGTGTCGAAGGTCCATGCGCACCGTCTCCTGCAAGGGCTCTACCTGGCCACGCCCAGCAAACGGTCGAGCAACTCGGGCTGCGCGCTCAGGCTGGCCGCTGTGCCGGTGTGCACCACGGTACCGCGGTCCAGCACGGCGGCCTGGTCCGAGATCGCTAGGATGGCCTGCGGGTGCTGCTCCACGATGATGGCCGACAGCCCCTCCTCCTGGGTGATGCGGCGGATGGCGCGCAGCAGCTCCTCCACGATGATGGGGGCCAGGCCTTCGAGCGGCTCGTCGAGCAGCAGCAGGCGCGGGTTGAGCACCAGCGCGCGGCCCACGGCCAGCATCTGCTGCTCGCCGCCCGACAGCTGTGTGCCCAGGTTGGTCTTGCGCTCGGCCAGGCGCGGGAACATGGCGTACACCTTGTCAGGCGTCCAGGGTGCCGAGGTGGCGCCCTTGCGGCCGGGCCGCGCCACGGCGGTCAGGTTCTCGTGCACGGTGAGCGACTTGAAGATGTTGCGCTCCTGCGGCACCCAGCCGATGCCGGCGGCCGCGCGCTCGTGCGCGGGCAGGCGGTGCAGCGCCACCCCACCCAGCGCCACCGTGCCCGCATGCTGGCGCGTGGCGCCCGCCAGGGTATTGATCAGCGTGGTCTTGCCCGTGCCGTTGCGGCCCAGCAGGGCCAGGGTCTCGCCCTCGGCCAGCGACAGGGACACACCTTGCAGGACGACTGCCTCACCGTAGCCCGCGCTCAGCCCTTCGATCTTCAGCAGCTCAGACATGCGCGTCTTCTCCATGTCCCAGGTACACGGCCTTGACCTGCGGGTCGTTGGCGATGGTGTCGGGGTCGCCCTCGGTGAGCACGGTGCCGTTGACCAGCACCGTCATGCGCTTGGCAAAGCTGAAAACCAGGTCCATGTCGTGTTCGATCAACAGCACCGAGACATCGGCGGGCAGGGCTGCCACGGTCTGCAGCAGCTCTTCGCGCTCGCCCGCGGGCACGCCGGCCACGGGCTCGTCGAGCAGCAGCACACGCGGCTCGCAGGCCAGGGCGATGGCGATCTCCAGCAGGCGGCGCTTGCCGTAGGCCAGCACGCGCGTGGGCTCGGCCATCACGGCCGTGAGGTGGAATTGTTCGAGCAGTTGCTCGCAGCGCTCGTTCACCGCGCTGCGCGCACCGAGCTTTTGCCACCACTTGCCGCCCAGGCCCTGCTTTTGCGAGACGGTGAGCGCCAGCGTTTCCATCGGCGTGAGCGAGTCGAACAGCTGGTTGATCTGGAAGGTGCGCACCATGCCGCGCTGCACGCGCTGGTGGGGCGCCAGGCGCGTGATGTCCTGGCCTTCGAGCACGATGGATCCCTCGGTGGGCTCGAGCACGCCGGTCAGCAGATTGATCAGTGTGGTCTTGCCCGCGCCGTTGGGGCCGATCAGCGCGTGGCGCGCGCCCTGGCGCAGGTTCAGCGTGACGTTGTTGGTGGCCGTGATGCCGCCAAAGCGTTTGACCAGGCCTTGCGCTGACAGCACCACAGGCGCTTCGTTGTGGACTGCAGTGGTGTTCATGCCTTGCGCCCTCCGAACCAGGTCCAGGGGCGGATCAGACGCTCGCGGCCCACCAGCACCAGCACCACAAGGAACAGGCCGATCCAGAAGGTCCAGTACTGGGGCGTGACGGCCGAGATCAGGTCCTGCAGCAGCTTGAAGCCGATGGCCCCGACCACGCCGCCGTAGAGCCAGCCCACGCCGCCGATCACCAGGATCAGCATCACGTCGGCCGAGCGGTGGAACTCGAACAGGTCCAGCGAGGCGAAGCCCGTGGTCTGCGTGAGCAGGGCGCCCGCGGCGCCGGCCAGCGCGGCGGCCAGCGTGTAGACCTGGGCCAGCTTGGCCGTCACGGGGATGCCGATGGCCATGGCGCGCAGCCGGTTGTCGCGGATGGCCTTGAGCGTGGCACCGAAGGGCGACTGCACGATGCGCCGCGCCAGCACGAAGAATACCAGCAGCACGCTCATCGAGTACCAGGCCGCCGTACGCCCGAACAGGTCGAATTCGAACCTGCCGAGCACCGGGCCCATGACCACGCCCTGCAGGCCGTCGGCGCCGCCAGTGAGCCAGTCGAGCTTGTTCGCCAGCTCCAGCATGATGAGGCCCACGCCCAGCGTCACCATGAGGCGCGTGAGGTCCGTGCCGCGCATGATGGTGAACGAAGCCACCGCCCCGAGCACCGTGGCGGCGCCGACGCCCACCGCCAGGCCCACCAGCGGGTCGGGCATCACATGCTTGGCGAACAGGGCTGCCGCATAGCCGCCCATGCCGAAGAAGGCCGCATGGCCGAGCGAGACGATGCCGGTGTAGCCCAGGATCAGATCGAGCGAGATCGCGAACAGCGCGACGATGGCGATCTCGTTGATGATGAGCGCGTGGCTGGGCAGTGCCAGCGGCGCGGCAAAGGCCAGCAGCCAGAGCACGGGCTCCCAGGGCCGCATGCGGCGCGTGTGGAGCAGCACATTGGGTCGGGAAATGTCCGTCATCACTTGCCCCCCTTGCGCACGAACAGGCCCTGGGGCCGCCAGATCAAAATCAGGATCATGAGGCTGTAGACGATGAAGGCCCCGAGCTTGGGGATGTAGTACTTGCCCGCCACGTCGGCTATGCCCAAGAGCAGCGCGGCCAGCAGCGGGCCGGTGATGGACGAGGTACCGCCCACGGCCACCACGATCAGAAAATAGATCATGAACTTGAGCGGAAAGCTCGGGTCCAGGCCCAGCACCTCGGCCCCGAGCGCGCCGCCCAGGCCCGCCAGGCCCGAGCCGAAGGCGAAGGTCGACAGGAACACGATGTTCACGTTGATGCCCATGCCCGCGGCCACGCGCTGGTCATCCACCGAGGCGCGCAGCCGGCTGCCGAAGCGGGTGCGCGTGAGCACGTACTGCAGCCCCACGGTGAGTGCTGCGCAGACCGCGATGATGAACAGCCGGTAGTGCCCCATGCCCAGCATGAAGGCCCCGCTGCCGATCTCGGTGCGGCCCTTGAGCCAGGCTGGCAGCTGGATGATCTGGCCCGTGGAGCCCACGAAATAGTCCACCGTGGCCACGGCCATGAACACCAGGCCAATGGAGAACAGCACCTGATCCAGGTGGGCCTTGTGGTAGAGCGGCCGGTACAGCGTGCGCTCGAGCACGGCACCCAGCAGCGCCGTGCCGATGAAGGCCAGCGGCAGGCACACCAGGAAGGGCACGTTCAGGCGCTGCATGAGCAGCACGGTGATGTAGCCCCCCGCCATGGCAAAGGCCCCGTGCGCCAGGTTGATGAAGTTCATCAACCCCATGGTCACTGCCAGCCCGACGGCCAGGATGAAGAGCAGCATGCCATAGGCAATGCCGTCGAAAAGAATGGTCAGCATGCAATCACTTCAATAGAAACCGCAAGGCGCGATGCACCCGCACCACTTGCCTGCAAAGGCCCCCACCAGCCTTCGATGCTGGCGCGCCGCAAGCCAGCGCCACCGTGGAACTGGCTTTGCCAGGCCATGGGTGGCGTCCCCCTTTGCGGGAAGGCGCGAAGCGACTCAGGGGGCTTCCTATCCTGGGTTTACTTGGTTTTTCCGGGGTCCTTGACGTCCTTGATCACGTCGAATTCCACGTTGTACAGCTGGCCGTTGACGCGCTCGACCTTGCGCAGGTAGACGTTCTGCACGATGTCGCGGGTCTGCGCGTCGACGAACACAGGGCCGCGCGGGCTCTCGAAGACCTGGCCCTTCATGGCGGCCAGCAGGGCGTCGCCGCCGCCTGCGCCCTTGGTGGTCTTGAGCGCTTCGTAGATCACGCGCATGCCGTCGTAGCCGCCCACGGCCATGAAGTTGGGGCGCAGGCCCTTGTTGGCCTTCTCGAAGGCCTCGACGAACTTCTTGTTCAGTGGCGAAGGGTGTGCGGCCGAGTAGTGGTGCGAGGTGACCACGCCCAGGGCGCCATCGCCCATGTCGTTGAGCTGGTCGTCATCGGTCACGTCGCCGGTGGCGATGAGCTTGATGCCGGCCTTGTCCATGCCGCGTTCCAGGAACTGCTTCATCACCGCGGCGCCCGCGCCCGAGGGCACGAACACGAACAGCGCATCGGGCTTGGCATCGCGCACCTTCTGCAGGAAAGGGGCGAAGTCGGGGTTGCGCAGCGGCACGCGCAGCGCCTCGGTCACCTGGCCGCCGTTGAAGGCCAGGCGCTGGTTGAAGAACTTCTCGGCGTCGATGCCCGGCCCGTAGTCGCTGACCAGTGTCACGACCTTCTTGATGCCGTTCTTGGGCGCCCAGTCGGCCAGGGCCACCGACACCTGGGGCAGGGTGAAACTGGTGCGCACCACGTAGGGCGATGCCTCGGTGATGCTGGACGTGGCCGCGGCCATCACCACCAGCGGGGTCTTGGACTGCGTGGCCAGGGGCGCCGTGGCCATGGCCGAGGGCGTGATGCCCATGCCAGCGAGCACGTTGACCTTGTCGTTGACCACCAGCTCCTGGGCCAGGCGGCGCGTCACGTCAGGCAGGCTGGTATCGTCCTTGACGATGAGCTGGACCTTCTTGCCGGCCACGGTGTCGCCGTTCTGCGCCATGTACAGGCGCGCGGCAGCCTCGATCTGGCGGCCGGTGGTGGCCTGCTGCCCGGTCATGGGAAGGATCAGGCCGATCTTGAAGACATTGTCCTGGGCCATGGCAGGCAAGGCGGACAGGGTCATCATCAGGGTGGCGGCAGCGGCCGAGGCGCGTAGAAGGTGGCGTTTGTGCATGGTGCTTGTCTCCTGTGGATATCGTTGTATACAGCGCTGGGTGGGGCGAAGTCTGGGCCGGCGTGCATGCTTTCACAAGCGGGATTCCCAACTTTTAGATATCGCCGTTTGTGATAACTTGCAACAGCTATTGATCAGACGTGATCCCGGATCAATTGCACCCCGGGCAAACCCTGTATCTGTGCCGCCTGCACCGCCGCGAGCAGGTTGCGGCGGGTCACGCGCGAATGCTCGCGCATCAGCGCCTCGGCACGTGCGCCCTCGCGCCGCGTGATCGCGTCGAGCACCTGGCGGTGTTGGTCCTGCGCGATCACGAGCATGTCGCGCGCCGCAGGCGAATGGGTCTGCACCACCACGAAGGCCGAGGGCGAAGCGAACGGCAGGCTTTTGACCCGGTCGAGCTCGCGCACGATGACCTCGCTGCCCACCATGCGGCCCAGCAGTTGGTGGAAGCGTGCATTGAGCGCCACATAGTCCGAGAAGCCCTCGTCATCGAGCGCGCGCGGTGCCAGCACCGCGTCGATCTCATCGAGGCACTGTGCGGCCTCGGCCAGCACCGCCGCGTCCGCGCCGCGCTCGGCCGCCAGGCGCGCGGCCAGGCCTTCCATGGTGCCGCGCAGCTCGATGGCGTCGGCCACATCGGTCTCGGAGAAGGTGCGTACTGCGTAGCCGCCGCCGGGCAGGCGGTGCAGCAGCCCCTCCTGCTCCAGGCGCATCAGCGCCGCGCGGATGGGCGTGCGTGAGACGCCCAGCATCTCCACCAGCGTGAGTTCAGCAATGCGCGCGCCGCCGGCGAGTTCGCCGGCCAGGATCATTTCACGCAAGCGCAGCTGGGCCTTCACCGATTGCGAGGCGCCGGCATCGGTCGCATCGCCTGGGACGGCCAGCGCCTGGGGGTCTGGGTGGTTCATTCAGGAGACAAGGGATGGATGAG
>NZ_JBKDTZ010000003.1:0-6688 GCF_046339755.1 Acidovorax sp.
CGTCCAGCCGGCCTTCGGTGAAGCGCTTGGTCAGGCCCTGGGCCTGCAGCACCACCTCGCCACGCGCGGGCGGGGCGGCAGGCAGGGGCATGGCGGATGGAACGTTGTTCTTATTCATAGCGAAGCGCCTCGGAGGGGTTCACACGGCTGGCGCGCCAGCTGGGGTAGAGGGTGGCCACAAAGGCCAGGATCAGGGAGATGATGGCGATGGGGATGATGTCCGAGCCCTGGGGGTCGCTGGGCATCTTGCTGATGAGGTAGATGTCCTTGGGCAGGAAGCTCGCATTGAGCGCCTGCTCGATGGCCGGCACGATCACGTCGATGTGGAAGGCGATCACCAGGCCCAGCAGCAGGCCGGCGAGGGTGCCGATCACGCCCACCATGGCCCCCTGCACCACGAAGACGCCCATGATGCTCCTGGGGCTGGCGCCCAGCGTGCGCAGGATAGCGATGTCGGCACGCTTGTCGGTCACCGTCATCACCAGCGTGGAGACGAGGTTGAACGCCGCCACGGCCACGATGAGCGTGAGGATGATGAACATCATGCGCTTTTCGAGCTGCACGGCGGCGAACCAGGTGCGGTTCTGCTGCGTCCAGTCGCGCACCACCAGGCCGCCGCTCACGGTGCCGGCCAGTTCGGCGGCGACTGTGCGCGCCTGGTGCACGTCCGTGAGCTTCAGGCGGATGCCGGTGGGGCCTTCCAGGCGGAAGATGCGCTGCGCATCCTCGTGGTGCAGCAGCACCAGGGCGGAGTCGTACTCGTAGTGCCCCGAATCGAAGGTGCCAGCCACCGTCATCTGCTTGAGGCGCGGCACCACGCCGGCCGGCGTGACCTGGCCGGCGGGCGCGATCAGCGTCACGGTATCGCCCGCGCGCACTCCGAGGGAGCGGGCCAGCTCGCCGCCCAGCACCACACGGAATTCACCGGGCACGAGCAACTGCAGTGTCTTCTCGTTGCCCGCGGCCAGGTCCGTCACCGAGCTTTCAAGCGCCGGGTCGATGCCACGCACCAGCGCGCCGCGCATGTCCTGCCCGCGCGAAAGCAGCGCCTGCGCGGAGACGAAGGGCGCGGCACCGGTGACGTTCGGGTTGCGCCTGGCCTCGGCCAGGGTAGTGGCCACGTCGGGCAGCGCAGCCCCCTGGGGCGCCAGGATCTCGATGTGCGAGACCACGCTGAGCATGCGGTCGCGCACCTCGCGCTGGAAGCCATTCATCACCGACAGCACGATGATCAGCGCCGCCACGCCCAGGGCGATGCCCAGCATGGACACGCCCGAGATGAAGGAGATGAAGCCGTCGCGCCCCGTGGCGCGGCCTGCGCGGGTGTAGCGCCAGCCCAGGGCCAGTTCATAGGGAATTTGCATCATTCGTAGCGCAGCGCTTCAGCAGGGTTCACGCGGCTGGCGCGCCAGCTCGGGTACAGGGTGGCCACGAAGGCCAGTGCCAGCGAGATCAGGGCGATGGGCACGATGTCCGTGCTCTGCGGCTCGCTGGGCATGCGGTCGATGAGGTAGATGTCCTTGGGCAGGAAGGAGGCACCCAGCGCCTTCTCGATGGCCGGCACAATCACGTCGATGTTCAGGGCGATGCCCAGGCCCAGGACCAGGCCGGCCAGGGTGCCGATGATGCCCACCATGGCGCCCTGCACCACGAAGACGCCCATGATGCTTTTGGGGCTGGCGCCCAGCGTGCGCAGGATGGCGATGTCGGCGCGTTTGTCGTTGACCGTCATCACCAGCGTGGAGACGAGGTTGAAGGCCGCCACGGCGACGATCAGCGCCAGGATGATGAACATCATGCGCTTTTGCAGGCGCACGGCCTCGAACCAGGTGCGGTTCTGCTGCGTCCAGTCGCGCAGCAGCAGGTCGCCGCTCACGGTGCGGGCCAGTTGGTAGGCCACGGCGTTGGCCTGCTCCAGGTCCTGCAGCTTGAGGCCGATGCCCGTGGGCCCGCGCAGGCCGAAGACGGCCATGGCGTCGTCCTGGTGCATCCAGACCAGGGTGGAGTCGTATTGGAAATGGCCCGAATCCACCGTGCCGGCCACGGTGAGCGGCTGGTAGCGCGGGCCGCCCTGGCTGCCATTGCCGCCCTGACCGGCAGGCACCACCAGGGTCGCGGCGTCGCCCGCCTTCACACCGAGCGATTTGGCCAGCTCGCTGCCCAGCACCACGCGGAACTGCCCGGGCACGAGGGTGGCCAGCACCTGGGCATTCGATGCCGCCAGCGAGGTCACCGAGCCTTCCAGCGCCGGGTCGATGCCGCGCACCAGCGCGCCTTTCATGTCGTCGCCATGGGCGATCAGGGCCTGGGCCGCCACGTAGGGGGCGGCGCCAGTGACGGCCGGGTTCTGCTTCACCTCGGCGATGGTGCGCGCCGCGTCCGCCATGGCGGCGCCCTGGGGCGCAAAGACCTCGATGTGGGCGACCACGCCCAGCATGCGCTCGCGTACCTCCTTCTGGAAGCCGTTCATGACGCTGAGCACCACGATCAGCGCCGCCACGCCCAGGGCGATGCCGAGCATGGACGCGCCGGAGATGAAGGAAATGAAGCCGTTGCGCCGCGTGGCCCGCCCCGAGCGGGTGTAGCGCAGGCCCAGGGCCAGTTCGTAGGGAAGTTGCATGGTGGAGAAACGCCGGGACCACAGGAAATGGCCGAACATGGCGGGAGCGATTGTGGCATCCCGGACAATAGGGGGATGTCGGACATCCCCCATTTGCTCATCCCCTACGCTGCCAGCGCCTCCGAGGGGTGCCAGCAAACCCTGGCCAACCTGCCCCTGCCGCACCTGGACCGCCTGCTGGCGCGGCTCACCGCCGACCCGGCCCATTCCCGCAGTGGCGAGGAGACCAGCTTCTCGGCGCCCCACGAGCGCGCCCTGGCCCAGGCCCTGGGGCTGCCGGCCGAGGATGGCCGCACGCCCTGGGCTGCCTGGTACCGGCTGCAGCAGGGGCTGCCGGCCGATGACGAGGCCTGGGCTTTTGTCACCCCCTGCCAATGGCAGGTGACCACCGACCACATCACCCTGCGCGACCCCGAGACCCTGGGCATCGATGAAGCTGCCTCGCGTGCACTGCTGGCCATCGTCGCCCCCTGGTTCGCAGAGGACGGCATCACGCTGCACTATGACCAGCCCACCCGCTGGCTGGCCAAGGGCCCGCTGCTGGCCGACCTGGCCACCGCCTCGCTGGACCGCGTGCTGCTGCGGGATGTGCGCCCCTGGATGCCCGACGCCACCCGGGGGCGCACCCTGCACCGTCTGCAAAGCGAAATGCAGATGCTGCTGTACACCCATGCCTTCACCGAGGAGCGGGCCGAGCGCGGCCTGCCCATGGTCAACTCCTTCTGGGTGCACGGCGCAGGCCCTCTGCCTGCCACGCCACCCGCGCAGGCGCCGCAAATGCCCATGGCCTTGCGCAATGCCGCACTGCGCGAGGACTGGCGTGGCTGGGCCTCTGCCTGGACCGCCCTGGACGCCGGGCCCGTGGCCGAACTGCTGCGCCAGGCCGAGCAAGGTGCGCGCGTGCGCCTGACGCTGTGCGGCGAGCAGTCCGCAAGGTCCTTCCATACCGCACCACGCGGCCTGCTGCAGCGCATCCAGGCCCATTTCAAGCCCACCCGCTTTGCCCAGGTGGCACCCCAACTATGAAAATCACGGCCAGAGACATTCCCCCGCGTGCCGCCTGGGCGCTGGAGCAGGCCGGAGTGCACCCGCTGCTCGCGCGCCTGTACGCCGCGCGCGGCGTGCGCGACAAGGACGAGCTGGACGATGGACTCGCGCGCCTGCTGCCACCCGCCGGGCTCATGGGCATCAAGGCTGCCGCCGCCCTGCTGGCCGATGCCATCGCACAGGACCTGCGCCTGTGCATTGTGGCCGACTACGACTGCGATGGCGCGACGGCCTGCGCCGTGGCCGTGCGTGGCCTGCGCCTGCTGGGCGCAAGGCATGTGGACTACCTGGTGCCCGACCGCGTGACCGATGGCTACGGCCTGACCCCGCCGATAGCACGCCGCGTGAAGGAGCGCGGCGCAGACGTGCTGATCACCGTGGACAACGGCATCGCCAGCGTCGAGGGCGTGGCCGAGGCCAAGGCCCTGGGCCTCTCGGTGCTGGTCACCGACCACCACCTGCCCGGCCCCGAGCTGCCCGCGGCCGACGCCATGGTCAACCCCAACCAGCCGGGCTGCACCTTCGAGAGCAAGTCCCTGGCCGGCGTGGGCGTGATGTTCTATGTGCTCATGGCCCTGCGCTCCGAGATGCGTGCACGTGGCGTGTTCGACCTGGCCAGCCAACCCAAGCTTGACCCCCTGCTCACCCTGGTGGCCCTGGGCACCGTGGCCGACGTGGTGCGCCTGGACGCCAACAACCGCCGCCTGGTGGCCCAGGGCCTGCGGCGCATCCGCGCCGGCGCCATGCCGGCCGGCGTGGCCGCGCTGTTCACGGCGGCCGGGCGCAAGGCGCAGGCCGCCACCACCTTCGACTTCGGCTTTGCGCTGGGGCCGCGCATCAATGCCGCGGGGCGCCTGGCCGACATGACGCTGGGCATCGAGTGCCTGCTGACCGACGACCCGGGCCGGGCGAGCGATCTGGCCGGCCAGCTGGACACCATCAACCGCGAGCGCCGCGAGATCGAGGGCGGCATGCGCGAGCAGGCCATGCTGATGGCCGAGAATCTGTTCGACGAGAGCGAGGACCCGCCCCCGGCCATCAGCGTCTTCGACCCCGACTTCCACGAGGGGGTGGTGGGCATCGTGGCCTCGCGCATCAAGGACAAGCTGCACCGCCCGACCTTCGTCTTCGCGGCCAGCAGCGCACCGGGCAAGCAGCACGAGCTCAAGGGTTCGGGCCGCTCCATCCCGGGCTTTCACCTGCGCGACGCGCTGGACCTGGTGGCCAAGCGCCACCCGGGCGTGCTGCTCAAGTTCGGCGGCCATGCCATGGCGGCCGGCTGCACCGTGCCTGAGGAAGCCTTCGAGACCTTCGAGCAGGCCCTGGACCAGGTGGCGCAGGAGTGGCTCGATGCCTCCACGCTCACGCGCCGCATCGAGACCGATGGCCCGCTGGCGCCCGAGTACTGCCGCGCCGACGTCGTGGACACGCTGCACCAGGAGGTCTGGGGCCAGGGCTTTGCGCCGCCGACCTTTAGCGAAGAAGTGCAGGTGCTGAGCCAGCGCCTGGTGGGCGAGGCCAAGAACCACCTGTCCATCAAGCTCATGCACCAGGGCAACCCCGTCGATGCGATCTGGTTCGGCCACACCGAGCAACTGCCTGCGCGCGTGCTGCTGGCCTTTCGCCTGGATGTGAACGAATGGCGCGGCGAGCGCAAGGTGCAATTTCTGGTGGAGGGCGCTGAGATCTAGCGCGGCGGTTTCAGGCCTGCAAAGGGCCTTTGGCGCGCTGGCGCACCACCGTGACCTGCTCGCCACCCACGCCCCAGTTGTCAGGATCGACCTCGTCGATGATGACGGTCACGGTCTCGGGCTTCTTGTCGAGCCCCTCCTGCATGAGGCGCGGAACGCCGGCGATCAGCGCGGCCTTCTGGGCGGACGTGGTGGGGATATCGCGGTTGGCCAGGCGAATGTTGATCAGGGGCATGGAAAGGCTTTCTGTCGAGGATTGGTGTCTCAGGAATGAAAAAGGCAGCCCGTGCTGCCTTGGTGGATTGTCTGCGGGAGCGCTGCCCCGTTGCAACGCCTGCGGTCAGAAGCTTTCCCAGTCGTCGTCCCCGCCCTTTGCGGTGGCGCGGGGGGCCGGCGCAGGGGCTGGACCGGCTGCTGCAGGCTTGGGGGCCGCTGCCGGTTTGGGCACCGACGCCGTGAGCCGTGCCGTGGCAGGCGCTGGCGACTTGCCGGCAACGCCTTTGCGCGCGGGCGCGGCCGCCGGCCGGCTGGCTGCCGGTGCAGGCCGTGGCGCTGCTCCAGGCGCCCGTGCCGCCACAGCCCCCACGTTGAACATCGACACCACCTCGGCCAGCTTCTGCGCCTGGTCGCGCATCGACGCCGCCGCGGCCGTCGATTCTTCCACCAGCGCCGCATTCTGCTGCGTCATCTGATCGAGGTGCGTCACCGCCTGGTTCACCTGGGCGATGCCGTCGCGCTGCTCGGTCGAGGAGGCCGTGATCTCCCCGATCAGATCGCTCACCCGGCGCACGCTGGAGACGATCTCTTCCATGCTCTGGCCCGCCTGCGCCACCTGGGCCGAGCCCGATTCCACGTTCTCCACGCTGGCATTGATCAGCGTCTTGATTTCCTTGGCCGCTTCGGCGCTGCGCTGCGCCAGGCTGCGCACTTCGCTGGCCACCACCGCAAAGCCCCGGCCTTGCTCGCCCGCACGGGCCGCTTCCACGGCCGCGTTCAGCGCCAGGATGTTGGTCTGGAAGGCGATGCCGTCGATGGTGCCGATGATGTCGGCGATCTTGCGCGAGCTGTCGGTGATCTGCTGCATGCTGCTGACCACCTGGCCCACCACTTCGCCGCCGCGTGCCGCGGCCTGGGCCGCCGTGCCGGCCAGTTGGTTGGCATGGCGCGCCGGGGCGGCCGATTGCGACACCGTGGCCGTCAGCTGTTCCATGCTGGCCGCGGTTTCTTCGAGGTTGGAAGCGGTCTGCTCGGTGCGTGCCGACAGGTCGTGGTTGCCGTTGGCAATCTCCACCGAGGCCGAGGAGACCGAGTCCACGCCATGGCGCACTTC
>NZ_JBKDTZ010000004.1:0-10344 GCF_046339755.1 Acidovorax sp.
GACCACGGTTTGACGCCACGAATCGCAGATTTGAAAGTGAACAGGAAAGTCAATGAAATCAACGATCTACCAACACCACCTCCGCGCCAGTGCTAGCTTTTCGTACCGTCACTTATTGCACTGAAAACGAGGAGACCCCGAAAAGCGCCAGCGCTACACCATCATCTGCATCGGCGAGGGCGCCAAGCAGCGCGGCGGCAGCCTCACCGAACGCGAACGCGTGGCGCATAGCCCCGACCCGGTGCGCCTGGGCGGCGTGGGCCATGTGCTGCGCCAGCAACTGCAGCCGCACCTGAAAAGCGAAGTGCGCACCACCGTGCTGGGCCATGTGCAGCGCGGCGGCGACCCCACCCCTTTCGACCGCGTGCTGGCCACGCGCTTTGGCCACCACGCGGCGCAACTGGTGATCGCCGGGAAATTTGGCCGCATGGTCACGCTGCAAGACGGCCGCATCGGCAGCGTGCCGATCGCCGACGTTGCCAACACCCAGCGCACGGTGCCGCCAGGCCACGAGCTGATCACCACAGCGCGCGATATCGGGGTGTGCCTGGGGGATTGATGTGCCGCGTTGTCAGAGGCTGCGCGAGCAGCGTTTTGAGGGGCTGCTCCTCACAATCAACAGGGTCAGGTTACCGAGATGGATTGGATCCCAATAGTCTTTATTGCGTTCAAGGTGCTGGTGTTTGGCACGTGCATGTTCTTTGCCATCAAGTGGCATTACGACCAAGGCAAGAAGAAGCAAAACGATTCCAACGAACCGTAAGCCGTCAGTGCTCGCATCAAGCCCCCAGATACGCCTTGCGCACGTCTGCATTGGTGAGCAGCGCGGCGCCGGTGTCTTGCAGCACTACGTGGCCGTTTTCCAGCACGTAGCCGCGGTCGGCGATTTGCAGGGCGCGGTTGGCGTTTTGTTCCACCAAAAACACGGTGACGCCCTCGGCGCGGATCGCCTGGATGATCTCCATTTGATTGGAATCTGCCCCGTCCTCCCCATTCGACATGGGTAGGACGGGGCGCCAAGGCGGGTGCTTTTCCGCGCGGACTCAATACCATGAGCTATTAGTACTTACCCCCATGGAGGTCGCAGTTGCATTGATGAAAATCATAGACCGCCCACGTTTTGGGTCCGTGATGTTTCGGAGATGCTCTTTGTGAGTCAACTTGTTGCGCCTGATGAAGTTCCTCGCTGGATACCCGGCCAGCTGACGCTGGACAGCGTGCCAGTCGGTTGGGAGCAGGTAACGCTCAAGGGCTATCAGTACACGTCCCTTGACGTTGAAATACCCTCCATGCGCGACTACATGCTCGTGCGTTACAAGGGCGACGATGCGGTCATGAGTCGGCGCGCAGGTGGCGCCTGGACCAGCGAGCGGGTGGGGCAGGGCGTGTGCTCGCTGCTGACCCGCGGCGAGTCGTCGCAGTGGAAGTGGGACCGTCCGATCGAAGTCACGCACATCTATCTGGCCCACACCGAGCTGTGCCGTGTCGCCGAAGAGGTTTTTGAGCGAAGCGTGAGTGATGTGGGCATGGAAGACTGCGTGCGTGCCAAAGACGATGTTCTGCCCGTCCTTGTGTCCGCTTTCGAGTCCGAACTGCAAAGCGGCGGGCTGGGCGGTGGGCTGTACCGGTCGGCGTTGGTGAACCAGCTGTGCGTTCATCTGCTGCGCCGTTACGCCAAGGCCGGCGTGCGCGAGGTGCCGCTGGCCGGCCGCATGGCCGATTGGCAGCGGCGGCGTTTGGCCCAGTATGTCGAGGACAACCTGGATCGCAACCTCAAGCTCGATGAGATGGCACGCGAGGCGGGCGTCAGTGTGTCCGGGCTGATCCGCAAGTTTCATGCGGAGTTTGGCTGTGCGCCACACGCCTATGTTTTGCGCCAGCGCCTAGAGCGCGCCCGGCGACTGCTCAGTCGTCCTGTGGCGACGCCGCTGAAGTGCATTGCCATGGACTGTGGATTCTCTGACCAGAGCCATCTGGTGCGGCACTTCAAGCGGGCGTTCCAGCAGACACCTATGGAATTCCGAAGCGCTGTGATCGTGGCAGCACCACGCGAGACCGACAGCCTGTCCTGACTGGCGAATCGGTCAGGCGATGCCGCTGGTCGGCGTCACTGCCTGCGCCCACGATGGGGGGTAGGCAGCGGTGGCCGGTAATTTTTTAGAGGCTGCCCATCTTTGCGGATTGGCAGCCTTTGCGCCTCAATTGAGTTGCGACACAAACTTGGTGGTCAGATAGCCGTCGAAGGTTTCGCTGCCGCCCTCGCTGCCATAGCCGCTTTCCTTGATGCCGCCGAACGGTGTCTCGGCCAGCGCCAACCCGATGTGGTTGATGGACACCATGCCCGCTTCCAGCCCGCGCGAGATCTGGTGCGCGTTTTTCAGCGATGTGGTGAAGGCATACGACGCCAGGCCGAAGGGCAGG
This sequence comes from Acidovorax sp., assembly GCF_046339755.1. GTDB lineage: Bacteria > Pseudomonadota > Gammaproteobacteria > Burkholderiales > Burkholderiaceae_C > Acidovorax. Next base: position 2,422 of record NZ_JBKDTZ010000004.1, read on the forward strand.
CTGTTGGCGCGCGCGAGCACTTCTTCCACCGTCTTGAATCGCACCATGCCGGCCATCGGGCCGAAGGGCTCCTCGGTCATGAAGCGCGAGTCGTCGGGCAAGTCAGCCAGCACCGTGGGGGCGAAGAAGTTGCCGTCGCCTTGCAGCCGATGGCCGCCCGCCACGATCTTGGCGCCGCGCTGGCGGGCGTCTTCCACGAAGTCCTCCATGGCGGCAACGCGGCGCGGTTGCGCCAGCGGCCCCATGCGGTTGGTTTCAACCAGCCCGTCACCGACCGCCAGGGCCTGCGCCCGCTGCGCGAATCGTTCGACGAAACGATCGTACACACCGTCCTGCACATAAAAGCGCGTGGGGGAGATGCACACCTGGCCCGCGTTGCGGAATTTGAAGCCAGACAGCACGTCTGCTGCCCGGTCGATGTCCGCATCGTCACACACGATGACGGGCGCGTGGCCGCCCAACTCCATGGTGGTGCGCTTCATCATCTGCCCGGCGAGCGCCGCCAACTGCTGACCGACGGGCGTGGAGCCGGTGAAGGAAATCTTGCGCACGATGGGCGAGCGAATCAGGTAGTCCGAGATCATCCCGGAGTCACCGGACACCACGTTCAGCACGCCCGGGGGCAAGCCGGCGTCGTGAAACAGTTGGGCGATCGCCTGCACCGAGGCCGGTGTGTCGCTGGAGCCCTTGAGGATAACCGTACACCCGGCGCCAATGGCCGCGACCACCTTGCGAAAGGCCTGGCTGAAGGGGAAGTTCCAGGGTGAGAACGCCACGCACACGCCAATGGGTTCACGCAGCACGGTCTGCTGGACGCTGGCATCGCGCGGTGGAATAAGGCGACCGTAGATGCGCCGGCATTCCTCCGCATGCCACTCGGCGTGCTCGGCGCAGACCGCCACTTCGCCCACGCCTTCGGCCAGGGGCTTGCCTTGCTCCAGGGTGAGATTGCGGCCGATCTGCGGCGCACGTTCGCGGATCAATGCTGCGACGGCTTTCAGCACTTGCGCGCGCTGCATCGCCGTGCTGTTGCGCCACGACGCGAACGCGCGCTGGGCCGCTGCCAGTGCCATGTCAAGGTCGGCCTGGGTGGCATGCGGCAACTGGCCGATCACCTGGTTGTTGGCGGGGTTCAGGACATCCTGCTCGCGGCGGCCTTCGCCGCGCAGCATTTGTCCGTCGATGTAGAGGCTGAGTTGGGGGTACATGGTGGGGTGTTCTTTCAGAAGCTCATGGGATCAGGACTGCGCGCCCGATCACCTTGCCGTGGTGCAGGTCGTTGATGGCCTGGTTCACCTGGGCCATGGGGCGGCGCGACACCGGAATCGACTTCATGCCGGTGCGCTTGACCAGCTCCACCAGCTCTCGCAGTTCGGCCAGGGTGCCGACGTAGCTGCCCTCGATGCACAGCGGGCGCAGCGGGATGGTCGCCAGGGAGATGGTCAGGTCGCCGCCCATCAGCCCGCAGATGACGATGTGGCCGCCGCGCCGGGCGCTCTGCATGGCCAGCGACACGGTTGCAGACGAGCCCACCAGGTCCAGAATCTGGCCGGCACCGCCTTCAGTCGCCGCGATGATCTGGCTGGTCGCATCGGCTGCCTTACCGTCAATCACCGCCAGCGCGCCGGCTGCCAGCGCGGCTTCGCGCTTGGCAGGGTCGATGTCCACCACGATCGCGCCTTTGCCGCCAAGGGCCTTCAGCACCTCGATGGCCATCAGGCCCAGGCCTCCGGCACCAATCATCACGACGGGTTCGCGGTGGATGCCTTCGCCCAGTTTCTTGATGGCGCTGTAGGTGGTCACGCCCGCGCAGGCCAGGGGCGCTGCCTCGGCGTCGTCCAGGCCGTCGATGTTGACCAGGTAGCGTGGGTGGGGAACGATCACGTAATCCGCAAAGCCGCCGGGCTTGACCACGCCAAGGGCGCGGCCCTTCAGGCAAAGGTTCTCATCGCCGCGCAGGCAGGTGGGGCATTCACCGCAGCCAATCCAGGGGTGGATCACGAAGCGGGAGCCGGTCGGGACTTCGCCTGCGTCCGGCCCGGCCGCCACCACCTCGCCACAGATTTCGTGGCTGAGGATGATGGGTGGCTTGATGCCACGGTCTGCCAGGTTCATGCGCTTGCCGCCGCCCAGGTCGTAAAAGCCTTCCCAGATGTGCAGATCCGTGTGGCAAAGGCCCGCAGCCTTCACCCGCACGAGCACTTCGGTTCCCTCGGGCTGCGGTGTCTCCCGCTCGACAAGTTCAAGCGGCTTTGAATGGTGCATCACGCAATAACAGCGCATGGTGTGTCTTTCCTTGAGTATTTGGATTTCAAAAATGTCAGGCTCGAATCGAAACGGCCATTGCCTGATGACAGCCTGCCATAACTGCGCGATCCAGTTTCAGGCGGCCGCCGGGCACCTACGGCCGCCTGCGTGATCAATAGAGCTTCAGCAGGCGCAGATTGATCTGGTTGTTGGCCTTGAAGCCTTCGCGCACATGGATGTCGCGGCCATAGGTGGCGATCAACTGCAGGTCGGGCTGCATGAACCACGCGGTGCCCACGTTGAACTTGGTGGTGGACTGGCGGTTGTTCTGGTCCACGCCGCCCACCTTGGTCTCGCCACCGAAGGTGTGGAACAGGGCAGCGCGCAGGTCCAGCGTCGGGCTGAGCTGGTAGCGCAAATGGGTCTGCAGCTGGTACAGCGGCTTTTGCTTCATCTCGGTTCTGCCGCCCGCGCCGTTGTTGAAGTCGTCGTTCTTGCCAAAGAGCGTCACGTCACCGGCGTAGTCCCAGTGGATGCCGGGCGCCAGTTGCACGATGCCGCCAGCCTGCAGCGCAAACTTGTAGCGGTTTTCGCCCAGGCCCAAAGACTGGTTGCGGTCATACGAGCCGGTCGGCAGCCACAGGTAAGGCGTGATGGCGAAGTGGTTCTTGTCACCGGGTTTGGTGAACCAGATTGCGGACGCGAGGATCAGGTCGCCCACGCTGCTTTTCGAGCCCAGGCCCGCAATGTCGTCCTTGGCGCTGAGCCGGCCAAAGGGCAGCAGAAACTGCGGGTCGATGATGAGGCCGCCCACTTCCATGAAGCGCACACCGCGCAAGATGCCCACGGTGGAGTCCAGCTGCGGGTTGATCGCCTGCCGGTTGCCCTGGCTGTATAGCTTGTCGCGCGTGGTGTGCTGGCCATAGACCACCAGCGCGGTGGTGCCGGCCGGCAGCGGTGTGTAGTCACCGGCGTCAAGTTCGATGGCGCTGGCCTGGCCGGCCTGCGCGAGGGCAGCCAGTGCGGTGGCCAGGGGTGCCAGTCGCTTGAAAAATTGCTTCATTGGTTTGTCTCCTGATGGGGGTCTTGTGCTTGCAGCGACGCCCCGGACTACCCGCTCGCGGCTTGAGTCCGGCGCGTTGCGGTTGACGATCAATTGGCCGTGTAGCCGCCGTCAACGACCAGTTCTGCGCCATGCACGAACGATGATTCGTCCGAGGCCAGGAACAGCACGGCCTGTGACACCTCGATCGGTTGCGCGGGGCGCTTGAGCAGCGTGGGGCCGAGCAGTGCCGGGCGGATGACCGGGTCGTCCAGCATGGCCTTGGTCATCTGGGTCTCAATCACGCCGGGGTGCACCGAGTTGACGCGGATATTGAACGGTGCCAGATCCACGGCGCAAGACTTGGTGAACAGGCGGACCGCGCCCTTGGAGGCTTCATAGGCGCTGGCACCGGGGGCACCGACCAGGCCGTAAATCGACGACACGTTGACGATGGTGCCGCCGCCGGCCTTTTGCATCAGCGGCACCGCCGCACGGGTGCCGATGAACAGGCCGCGCACGTTCACATCGAAGACGCGATCCCACTCGTCGTTGGTCGTGTCTTGCATGGGCTTGAGGATCAGAATGCCGGCGTTGTTCACCAGCACATCCAGACGGCCTGCACGCTCTGTGATTTGCGCCAGCGCGGCGTTCCATTGGGCTTCTTGTGTCACATCCAGCTGCAAAAAGTCGGCCTTGCCACCGTTTTTGCGGATGCTGTCCACGGTGGCTTGCCCTTCGGCTGCGTTCACGTCGGCCACGAACACCCAGGCGCCTTGCGCTGCCAGCAGCTCGCTGTGCGAGCGGCCCATGCCCATGGCACCGCCGGTCACCAAAATCACTTAGTTTTCTACGCGTTTCATGTTGTCTCCTTGGTTGGTTTTTTAAAAAATGCGCATTTACTGGAATACGAAACCCTCGTAGCCCTTGTTTTGCACTGCAGACAGCTCTTGCCGGTAAGCGCCGAGGCCGGCCATGTAGAAATACACGGTGTTGGTTTTGCCCGGGATGTTGGCGCCAAAAATCCAGGAGTCGGCCTTGGGGAACAGCGTCATGTGGGCGATGTCGTGGCAGGTTTTGGTCCAACCGGCTTCGGCCTCGGTGGTGGCTTCCACGGTTTTCAGATCCTTGGCGTTCACATCCTTGATCAGCGCGGCAATCCACTCGACCTGGCTCTCGATGGACGGTGGCAGGTTGGTGAACGGGCCGTTGGGGCCCAGCACCATGAACATGTTGGGGAAGTTGGCATTGGCCACGCCCATGTAGCTGCTGGGGCCCGATTTCCATTGCTCTTGAATCGTCAGGCCATTGCGGCCACGGATGTCGATCTTGGTGTAGTTGCCATCCACCGCATCAAAGCCGGTGGCAAAAATCAGCATGTCCAGTTCGTGCTCCACGCCATCGGTGGTTTTCACGCCCTTGGGGGTGATTTCGACAATCGGGTTGGCCTTGACATCGACCAGATCGACATTGGGCCGGTTGTAGGTGGCGTAGTAGCCGCTGTCGCACAAAGGGCGCTTGGCGTACAGGTCTTGCGGCATGAGCTTGCGCGCCGTCTCGGGGTCCTTGACGATTTCGGCAATCTTGCCGCGGATGAAGTCTTGCGCCGCCTTGTTGGCGCGCTCATCGGTGGCGATGTCGCAGAAGGTTTCGAACATGAAGCGGAAACCGCCGCCGTTGTCCCAGGCTTTCTGGAACACGGCCTGGCGCTCTTCTTCCGACACGCTCATGGCCGACACGGTGCTCTCCTTGAAGCCAAAGGCCACCACCGAGCCCTTCACCTGCTCCCAGATCTCGTCGTAGTTCTTCTTCACCTCTGCCACGTATTCGGGCGTGACCGGGCCGTTGCCCACGGGCACGCTGTACTGGGGCGAGCGTTGGAACACCGTCAGATGGCCCACCTTGGGCGCAATGGCGGTGATGACCTGGGTGCCGGTGGAGCCCGTGCCAATCACGCCCACGCGCTTGCCGTCGTATTGCACGCCTTCGGGCCAGTTGCCGGTGTGCAGCCACTCGCCCTGGAAGGTGTCCAGGCCCTTGATCTTGGGGACGTTTGTGGCCGAGAGCAGGCCCAGCGCGGTCACCAGGAATTTGGCGGTGTAGGCCTCGCCGGTGTCGGTTTTCACTTCCCACAGGTTGGTGGCTTCGTTGAAGTGGGCGGCGGTGATGCCGGTGTTGAGCTGGATGTCGGGGCGCAGGTTGTGGCGGTCGGCCACATGCTCCAGGTACGACAGAATTTGCGGCTGCGTCACATAGCGCGTGGTGATGTGCATCTCTTGCAGCAGCTCTTTGTCCCAGGAGTAGCAATAGACAAAGCTCTCGGTGTCGGAGAGCGCGCCGGGGTAACGGTTCCAGTACCAGGTGCCGCCCACGCCGCCGGCCTTGTCAAAGACGCGCACTTTCAGGCCCTGCTCGTCGCGCAGCTTTTTCAGCATGTACATGCCGCCAAAGCCGGCACCGATGACGATGGCGTCCAGATGTTGGGTTTTTTTCATGGTTGATCTCTCTGTGTGTTGCGGCCACAGCTGCGCCCAGCGGCGACGTAGTGGCCCGCGTTGTTGCAATGAAATGAAGAAAACTTCCCCAAGGCCCTCTGGCCCAGGGGTGCCTGGCTAACCGGCGCTCAGGCGCGCTTGAACCACTGGGCAATGCGCCGCAGCTCGTCGTCGGCCTCGGGGGCTCGGCCCGCCAGGAACGGGAAGACGTGCTGCATGCCGTCAACCACCGACAGCGTGACGTTCACGCCGGCAGCCTTGGCGATGCGCTCCAGGTCTTGCGCGTTGTCCAGCAGGGTTTCGGCACTGCCGGCGTTGATGTACAGGCGCGGAAAGCCCGTGTAGTCGGCCTTCAGCGGATTGGCCAGCGGGTCGGTGCGTGAGCCCTTCTCGCCCAGGAACATGCCCGACATGCCCTCCAGAACGGCCTTGCTGACCAGGGCGTCGGTGGCCGCGTTGGTCTGCAGCGTCTTGCCGACATGCTCCATGTCGAGCCAGGGCGAAAAGGCAATCACCGCGCCCGGCAGCGCCACGCCGTCCTGGCGCAGCTTCAGCACCGTGGAGATGGCCAGGTTGCCGCCCGCCGAGTCGCCGCTGGTGACGATGTCGGCTGCTTTGAAGCCACGCGCCAGCAGTTCTTTGTAGACAGCCGTCGAATCCTCGATCTGGGCCGGATACGGATGCTCGGGCGCCCGGCGGTAGTCGATCACCACCGCGGTCGCGCCCAGATGCTTGGCCAGGTGACCGGCCAGCTTGCGATGGCTGGCGGCCGAGCCCACGGCACAGCCGCCGCCGTGCGTGTACAGGATGACCTTCTTGGTGTCTGCGCCATGGGGCAGGGCCCAGATGGCTTCCACGCCGGCGAGCACGTCCGACTTGTAGGTCACGCCTTCAGGCTCGAGCGTGGGTTGATGCCACTCGTCGAACAGGCTGCGCAGGTCGGCGATGGTCATCGCGGGATTGGCGGCCATGCGGTCCGACCAGGACTGGTACAGCGCGCGCAAAAAATCAGACTGGGGGGAGGTACCCATGCTTGTCTCCTTTGGTTGTGGTGAGCAACGCCGGATTATTCGGAGGCAGTGCGCATGCGTATTGAAGGTCTTGCGCAGCGCGTTGTAGAAAATGAGCAAGGGGGGGAGAACCACGGGTTTCCCCCGGGGTGGAGCGTCGGGGATGAGTGGGTTTTTGCCCTGATGTGCGCTGACGTAATGGGATTTGCAGCTCTCAAACCCAAAGGGGCGCGGGCGATTGGTCGCGTCGGTATGCCCCTTCACGCCCTGGCAGAGAGCCTGTGCCCGATTGGATCGATGACGCGTCGCCATCAAGATGAATTCAGGCACTAGCCTTTATTTATCAAGCGCTGGTAGCTATCAAATCAAAAGCGGCCAAAGGCCGCTTTTGTCGTGCCAGTGCGCCCACACAGCGCATCAAGCCCCCAGATACGCCTTGCGCACGTCTGCATTGGTGAGCAGCGCGGCGCCGGTGTCTTGCAGCACTACGCGGCCGTTTTCCAGCACGTAGCCGCGGTCGGCAATTTGCAGGGCGCGGTTGGCGTTTTGTTCCACCAAAAACACGGTGACGCCCTCGGCGCGGATGGCCTGGATGATCTCGAAGATCTGCGCAATGATCAAAGGCGCCAGGCCCAGCGTGGGCTCGTCCAGCAGCAGCAGGCGCGGGCGGCTCATCAGCGCGCGGCCGATGGCCAGCATCTGCTGCTCGCCGCCCGACATGGTGCCGGCGCGCTGGCTGGCGCGATCCTGGAGGCGCGGGAACAGTTTGAAGACATGCTCCATGCCCGCGTCGATGGCGGCGCCGTCCTGGAAAAAGCCGCCCATTTTCAGGTTCTCGGCCACCGTCAGGTTGGAGAAGATGCGCCGCCCCTCGGGCGAGACGGCGATGCCCTTGCGCATGATCTGGTGCGTGGGCAGCTGGGTGATGTCCTCGCCCTCGAAGCGCACGGTGCCGCCGCTGGCGCGCGGCGTGCCGCAGAGGGTCATGAGGGGTCTCCTCGTTTTCAGTGCAATAAGTGACGGTACGAAAAGCTAGCACTGGCGCGGAGGTGGTGTTGGTAGATCGTTGATTTCATTGACTTTCCTGTTCACTTTCAAATCTGCGATTCGTGGCGTCAAACCGTGGTCG
>NZ_JBKDTZ010000005.1:0-5561 GCF_046339755.1 Acidovorax sp.
AAACTAATATAGAAACTAAGAGGTGGTTGTGCTGCTTGGACCGCCATCGCTGGCGGTCCTTGTTGCTTCGCCCGCAGCTACATCTGCGACGGCGGTCTCCTCGGGGGTGGTGGTTGTGCTGCTCGGATCGTCAATGGGGACTGTCCTGGTTGTCTCGTTCGCGGTCGCGTCCGGGACGGTGGTGGCCACGGGGGCCGTGCCTAGTGATGCGTGATAGATCACGCTCATCGCATGGTACTGGTTGGCGGTACCGGCGATCTCCGTCTGGAGCTCCCGGAGGAGCGTCCTGCGACGGAGCTGCTCCGCCGAGACGGGCACATCGTCGGCGAGCTGTCTGGCGATCGACGCCGGAGCATCGCGCGGCGCCGCGTCCTCTACGCCGAGGAGATCTCGGAGCACGGCGTACGACGCGGGGTGGAGCCGTCCGAGCTGCGTCAGCACGATCGGTCGGAAGACGATGTTGTGTGCGCGGCACGTGTCGTCGTACTTCTTGATCTTGTCCTTGACTCGGGTGGCGAGGAGAGTGAGGATGTCTACCTTGCTGTTGCCGGACGCCATGGTGTCGACGAGCGACGCGTCGAAGCACCACTTCTGACCCTGCTTGTTGTAGTTGATGACGGTGAGGTCGCCTGGCTCGAGCTTTGGGGTCTTGGGGTCGTTGTTGAGGTTCATGATCTGGTGCGACCTGGCGAGGTTGGCATCGACGCGGCCGTGGAGGCCGGCGAGGCGGGCGGCGACGCCGATGGCCTCGCAGACGGCGTTGTGGCGCGTGACGAAGAACTTGTTGCACGCGCCGAGCGAGTGGTTCTCCCGGGACTTGGAGGGACAGTTGTGCATGTTGTCGCTCCCGCGGAGAGCGAGGCGCCGGTGGAGGCCGAGCTGCACCTGGAACATCACCGACACCTGGTCGTTGGTCAGGTGCACGCCTCCTCTGCGGCCTGGGATGGTGAAGAGGCATCGGGTCTCCATGGACTTGCTCTGCCTCTTGAGGTCGGCGGTGGAGGAGTCGTTGTTGTTGTCGCGGTCGTTGAGGGCGTACCGCGTCTGGGCGTGGAGGGCGTCGATGTTTGCGCTGTGGGTGGCCTGGAGCTTCTTTGACGCGGCGAAGGCTTCGCGGTCTCTCGCGTTGCCGTCCGCCTTGGGAGGGTCGTACGTCTCGAAGTTGGGGAACACGGTGTCCCGTGGCGACGCGAGGTCCTTGATGAGCGTCATGTGGCGTTCGCGTGCTGGGATCGCCAGGCGTTCGACCGTGTCGCGAGCGGTATGGAGCGGGACCAGGGTCGACACATGGCCCATGATCTGCTCGAAGAACTGCTGCACCGAGCTCAGCCACGCTGACGGCGCGAGCTCCGTGGCTCGACGGATGCCGCCGCCGCTCTCGTGGAGAGGCGCGTTGATCGCTTCGAGATCGCACGCGTGGAACCACGTGTCGTCGCCGTGCGAGCTGCCTACGACGTTCTGCATGAAGATGTTCATCACGGAGTCGTCGAACGGCGCCAGCATGTTGGTCTGGGAGTCGATGCGACTCCACATGTTCGGGTGGACCTGGCGGATGTGATGGACGATCAGGCCGATGTTGCGGGCTTCGCGCAGGATGGCCATGGTGAGCTGTCTGTTCTCGATGCTCTTGATGCGGTTGAGCTTGAGCGTGGCGCTGTGGATCCTGGCCGTGGTGAGGTCGATCGCTTCCTGGCACGGCGACCGAGGGTCGTGGAAGAAGCACGGCGTCCCTGTGGCGATGAGGCCCTTGTCGAAGATGCGGCGGCCTGCGTCGTCGTGCTTGAAGCGTGAGAGGAAGCTGGCGCGAGCCGCGGGACCGGCTGCGTCCTCGGCGATGTTGGCGAGGAGGTCCAGGCCTCGCTGGTGGACCGCGTCGCTGTCTGCGTCGGACGGCGCGCTCGGGTTGACGGCGATGACGGTCTTGTTGAGGTTGAGGAAGTACCCGACGTCCTTTCCGAGGGCGTAGAACTCCGCCACGATCTTGTATGCCGTCGCTGGCTCCGCGAGGATCAGGATGTCGTCGACGTACGAGAGGATGAGGGCGGCCGGGTTGTCCTTGGAGATGGTCTCGACGACCTTCATGATGCTGAAGGCGTAGAACGCGGTGGCGAGCGGGTCGCCCTGTCTCGTTCCCTGCTCGATGGAGATCGGGAGACTGTTGACGTAGCCGTGGTTGGTGACGCCGTACGTCGACTTGATGTACGCGTGTGCGAGCGGAGCGTGGACGCGGAACGCTTCGATCGCTGTCGGCCGGTGGCAGTGGCCGAAGGCGTTCTTGGCGTCCAGGTTGATGACCACGAAGGGAGTCTTGGTGAAGAACATGTGCGCCATGATCAGCTCGGCGGAGTGGGCGATGATCTCGGTGCCTCCCGGAGTGCCGGCTCCGAGCTGCCTGGGACCCAGCGCCGCGGTGATGTCTCCCTTGCACTTGTTCGCGAGGAACTTGGCTGCGATCTTGGGGAGGACGCAGGGCATGGCGATGGGTCTGAGGTTGCTCGCGTCTTCGCCGCCGTCTTCCTTCTTGAGCGCTGGAATGACGATCGTGGTCTGCAGGAGGCGCGAGGCTGTCTCGGAGAGCGTCCCGGCGAGCATGTGGTTGAGGAAGTCGGTCAGCGCTCTTGCGGCGTGCTTGTTGTCTGGGTTGTTGACCAGTGTGAGGAGGGTCTTTGCCGAGAGCGCTCCGAAGCCGGACGAGGATGAGCTGGAGATGTTGGTGAGGGTCTTTTTCACGTTTTCGACGGTCATCTTGGCGCTCTGTGGGTTGGAGCCTGGTGCGGGAGGCTCCTGCGGTTTGGGCACTTGCGAGGCGCGTGAACTGGACGGGCCGTGCGCTTTCGCTGCGACTGGGACCGGGAGCGAGGGAAAGAGCGATTGGATCGCGCCCTGGAGGAGAGGAGACGCGGTCGCTGTGCCGCACTGGTCAAGGGTCGCAGCTGCCGCTCCTGTGCCCTTGAGTTTTGCAATCCTGAGGATGCGCGCTGCGGGGCTTGGAGGGACTCTTGGTTCATCCGGCTCGCCGGCTGCATCGTCTGCGTCGTCTTTCTTTTTCTTCGGTTTGTACGGCTCTGTGAACTTGTCGTACTTGCCGGCCTCCCAGCGCTTGAGCTGCTTCGCGATGGTCTCGGGGAACTTCGACTTGGTCGCGCGTGCGATTTGCGTCGTGTAGATGAGGAGGCCGAGGACGGCTCCTTCGGTCCTCGCTGCGACTGCTTCGAGGAGGGCTCCGAGGTGGGCCTCGAAGAGGGCTTTGCAGGCGTGGTCTTTGATGTCTGTCGATGAGACCGTGCCTGAGCTGAGGTCCGCTACGTCTTTTGCCGTGATCGTGCGACCGTTGGGAGTCGTCCACTTTGTGTCGGTGCAGTTGTGTGGCGGGCGGAAGTGCAGCGGTGGCGCCATCGCCGGAGGCGTCACTAGGACTGGATGGCGCGCGAGGATGTGACCCTCGCGCGACGCCTGCAGGGCCACCGCGAGGGCGCTGCAGCTTTCGCATACCCAGAAGAAGTTCGGACGCCCAGGAGACATGAGCTCGGGTCCGGTCCGGAACCCTTTCGGCGTGATGCTGGCGAAAGGTCCTTTGTCGTGAGAGCACTTGAACTTGTGTGTGGGGTCGTGGCCCAAGCAGACCATGTGGTCGGTGCCGATCAGAAACGCTGCCAGCGCTGTGGCAAAGTCAGCTTCGTTGACGTGGTTGCTGATCTTGCTGATGTGCGCGGAGCTCATGTGTGTCAGTAGGTCGCTTTTGCTGCTGCACTGTTTCGGGCAGCTTTTCCACTGACACAGCCATTTCTTCTCCTCGACTGACTTTCTCCATTTTTCGATGGCTGCGAGGTCTTCCGCGGACTGCTCCAGGTAGAGCGCGTGCCAGAGCTCTGGGACGTTGAGGGATGGCGGCGCCGGTCCCTCTCTGACGACTGGCATCGAGGTGAGTTTTTTCGGCTTTGGAGGCGGTGGGGACGTTCCCATGCTCCTCGTGGACTTGTGTGCACTTTTACCGGTCTCGAGGTTGTCGATTTCGGTATCGTTTCCGTTTCTGGTCGGGGCGAGCGGATGCGCCTCGATCGCCTCCGCTGGTCGATGCGGGATGAAGTTGATGTCGAGCATGTCGTCGTCGGTGTTGACGTGGAGATCGGTGCGCGGGAGGTCGTTGGCATCGAGGTCGTCGTCCGTGACGTCGTCCGTCGACGCGTGGTTCGGTGAGCGAGTTCTGCTCTGTTTTGGCGCTCCGGCATTGATGGCCGGTCGCTTGAAGGACAGCTTCACCGAGTGACCTGGAGCGATGGTGAACGGCTCTACGTGAGAGTTTTCGTAGAACATGCAGGGCGGGTTTGTCGTGTCGCTCGTAAAGTCTCCGAAGATCATGACTGAGTTCAGGTCGTCAACGCGCGCGAGCACGAGGAAGGCGAAGAAGGTTTCGGCGACGAGCTCAAAGTCGAGGTCTTGGGCGAAGTGCGCCTTGTCGAGGGTGGAGGCCTCTTCATCGATGAACTTCTGGAGGATCTGGACTCTGGCTTCACGCGTTCTGGAAACGTCGTCCGTCTTCTCTCCCTTGAGATCGCGCGTGGCTTTGTGTCTCTCGAGGGCGTTCTCGTACTTCTTGTCGCTTTTGATGGTGGCGATGAGTTCTTGCGCGATGGCTTTCTCGGAGAGCGGAGGTGGTGGTGACCTGTCGTCCACTTCCATCGCCTCCAGGTGAGGCGTCGTCTCTGAGGTTTCCTCGTCGTGATTTTGTGGAGGGCAGCGGTTCAACGAGTCGAGGATTTTCCGCACCGTGTAGATGATGCAGAAGCCGCTCCTCTCTGGTGTGAGCGGGCAGGGGCGTTCGGTCGCTGTCAGCGCGCTCGCCCTGTACCTGTTGAGGTCAGGTACTGCCGTGAGCGTCACGAAGCGGGAAGCGTTGAAGATGACGTTCAGTTCCGTGTCTGCGTCTCTGGATGTCATGATCACGTCGAGGTTCGGTTCCCTGACTGGTGATTCGTCGGACCTTTGGCGAACTTTCAGACCGGAGCGGAGCGTCATGCTCGGATGGGTCTGGTCTTTCAGGGAGAGATTGCTGAAGAGATCGATCGTGTCGGTGAGTTCTGAGCTCGGGTCGTGTGAAGCGATGAGGCGCTCACAACGAGCGGGGCGGGAAGTCGTCGGATTTTTGGATTTTTCCTGAACGTTGTCGACATTCCTGAGGGGAGGAGGGAGAGTTACTGAGTGTGTTGGGTCCTCGGTGATCGTACTGCCTCTCACTGCAGTTGATGCAGGGAGCAGCGTTGCAGCTTCGACGATATCGTTCTCTGGAGACGGGCTCAAGAGGTGGGAGTTCGACTTGAGGTTTTCGGAGGTTTTCGTTTTTCCACGTCCTGGGAGAAGAGGAGCAGCTTCTCCAGAGCGTCCTGTCGCTCCGCTGGGTGGCGCAGTGACCGCAGCTGGAGCTCCAGCGATGGACTCGGGTGTCGATGTTGCTGCCTCGTCTATGCCAGGCTCCGAAGACGGGCTCAAGCGGCGGTAGTTCGACTTGAGGTTTTTCGAGGTTTTCGTTTTTCCACGTCCTGGGAGAAGAGGAGCAGCTTCTC
>NZ_JBKDTZ010000006.1:0-4647 GCF_046339755.1 Acidovorax sp.
GCCGAGCGCCTGTCGCGCGACAACCCGCTGCGCGCGCTGCGCAGCGACCTCACCGCCAACCGCGCCACGGAAGCCCTGAGCTGGCGCGCCAACGAGCGGCGCGAGTGGAACCTGTCGCTGGGCGCGCTCGACTACTCCGACGGCAACCGCCGCACGGCCGTGGGCGTGGTGGGGCGCGAGCGCCTGTTCACGCGCTACGGCCTGTAGGCCGATGCGGTGCTGGAGCTCTCGGGCTCGCGCAACAGCCAGCCCGGCGGGCCGTACTTCGCGCCCGAAGCCGACCTGTTCGTGCTGCCCGCGCTGGATGTGTCGCATGTGCTGTACCGCCACTACCAGACCGAATGGCGCCAGCGCCTGCAGCTGGGCGTGGGCGCGTACACGCAGCGCGGCTACGGCACCGGCAACGTGGCCACCGTCGGCTATGGCCAGCGCCTGCGCATGAACGTCACCTTCGAGCTGGGGTTGGCCGTGTCGGTCACCCGCCGCCCCTACGACGGGGTGAACGAGCGCATCGTGCGCACCGCGTTCGACCTGCTCTACAAATTCTGAGGTGCTGCTGCCATGATCCCCGTGTTTCTGCGGCTTTTGTCCCTGCTGGCCATCGCGGCGCTGGTCTCCGCCTGCGCCAGCCTGGCGCCGCCCTTCGTGCACCCGCGCGACCGCGCACTGCCCCATGCCGAGCGCCCCTGGCCGGCCAACAGCTTCGTCACCGTGGCGTACCACGACGTGCAGGACGCGGATGTCGATGCCCGCTACCTGGCGGTGCGCACCGAGCGCCTGGTGGCGCACTTCGGCTGGCTGCGCGAGAACGGCTACCAGCCCGTGTCGGTCGACCAGATCCTGGCCGCGCGCGACGGCGGCACGCCCCTGCCGCCCAAGGCCGTGCTGCTGACCTTTGACGACGGCTACCGCAGCTTTTACGACCGGGTGTACCCGCTGCTGCAGGCCACCGGCTGGCCGGCCGTGCTGGCGCCCGTGGGCGCGTGGCTGGATGCCCCCGCCGGGCAGACGGTGGACTTTGGCGGGCAGCCCACGCCGCGCGAGCGCTTTGCCACCTGGGCCCAGGTGGCCGAGATGGCCGCATCGGGCCTGGTGGAGGTGGGCGCGCACACCAACGACCTGCACCAGGGCGTGCTGGCCAACCCCCAGGGCAACCTGCAGCCCGCAGCGGCGGCGCGGCGCTACGACGCGGCCAGCGCAAGCTACGAGGGCGACGAGGCCTTCACCGCGCGGGTGGATGCCGACGTGGCCGCCATCACCGCGCGCATCCGCCAGGTCACCGGCAAGGCCCCGCGGGTCTGGGTGTGGCCATATGGCACGGCCAGCGGCACGGCGCTGGCCGTGGTCAAGCGCCATGGCTACCAGATGGCGGTGACGCTGGACGAGGGCCTGGGCCACACCGGCACACTGTTCAACACGCCGCGCCTGCTGGTCACGGGCGACCCCTCGGTGGACCAGTTCGCCGCCGCCGTGGTGGCCACGCAGGAGCCGCGCGTGCTGCGCGTGGCCCATGTGGACCTCGATTACCTGTACGACGCCGCCCCGGCGCAGCAGACGCGCAATTTCGACCACCTGGTGCAGCGCGTGCAGGACCTGGGGGTCAACACCGTGTTCCTGCAGGCCTTTGCGGACGTGCAGGGCGATGGCACGGTGCACAGCGTGTACTTTCCCAACCGCTGGCTGCCCATGCGTGCCGACCTGTTCAACCGCGTGGCCTGGCAGCTGCGCACGCGCAGCCGGGTGGCGGTGTATGCGTGGATGCCGGTGCTGGCCTTCGACCTCGACCCGGCACTGCCGCGCGTGCAGGCGCTGGCGCCGCCGGGTCGGACTGCAGCGCCCGGCCAGTACCGCCGCCTGTCGCCGTTTGACGCCACGGCGCGTGCGCGCATCACCGACATCTACGAAGACCTGGCGCGCAGTGCCTGGTTCGACGGCGTGCTGTTCCACGACGATGCGCTGCTGTCGGATTACGAAGACGCCAGCCCCGGCGCCCTGGCGGCCTACCGCCAGGCCGGCCTGCCCGCCAGCGTGGCCGCGCTGCGCGCCGACCCAGCCATGCACCAGCGCTGGACGCGGTTCAAGACCCGCGCGCTGACCGACTTCACCCTGCACCTGGCCGAGCGCGTGCGCGCCATTCGCGGCCCGCAGGTGAAAACGGCGCGCAACCTCTTCGCCATGCCCATGCTGGCGCCCGAGAGCGAGGCCTGGTTCGCACAGAACCTGGACGACTTTCTGGCCGCCTACGACTGGACGGCCCCCATGGCCATGCCGCTGATGGAGCAGGTGCCCGAGGGCGAGGCCGACGCCTGGCTCGACCGCGTGGTGGACACCATCACCCGCCGCCCTGGCGCGGTGGAGCGCACCGTCTTCGAGCTGCAGGCCTTGGACTGGCGCACCGGCCAGCCGGTGGCCAGCGAGCGACTGGCGCACTGGATGCGCCGGCTGCAGGTGCGCGGTGCGCGCAGCTTCGGCTACTACCCCGACAACTTCATCAGCGGGCACCCAGCCATCCCGGCAGTGCGCCCCGTGCTATCCAACAGTGGGGCCTTGCAGCCATGATCATTCAACGTGCCATCGCACTCTCGGTGCTGGTGTTCATCATTGCCGGCCCGCTTGCGCTGCAGGCAGCCTTCACCAGCGATGTGATCCTGGACTTCGTGTTTCTGTACCCGCTGTTCATGTCGGGCATCTGGATCGCGGGCGGCCTGTACTACTGGATGCACTGGGAGCGCCACTGGGCCTGGGGGCCCGATGTGCCGGCGCCCGAGCTGGCGGGCCAGCCGCTGGTGTCCATCCTCGTGCCCTGCCACAACGAGGGCGACAACGCCGGCGATGCGCTGCGCGCCGCCCTGGCGCAGCGCTACCCGAACATCGAGGTCATCGCCATCAACGACGGGTCGAGCGACCACACCGGCCAGGTGCTCGATGCCCTGGCCGCCGAGCACCCGCGACTGCGCGTGGTGCACCTGGCGCAAAACCAGGGCAAGGCCATCGCCCTGCGCATGGGCGCGGCGTCTGCGCGCAGCGAGTACCTGGTGTGCATCGACGGCGATGCGCTGCTCGACCGCGACGCCGTGGCCTACCTGGTGGCGCCGCTGATCAACAACCCGCGCGTGGGCGCCGTCACGGGCAATCCGCGCATCCGCACGCGCTCCACGCTGGTGGGGCGCATCCAGGTGGGGGAGTTCTCGTCCATCATCGGGCTCATCAAGCGCACGCAGCGCGTGTACGGGCAGGTGTTCACGGTGTCGGGCGTGGTGGCGGCGTTTCGCCGGCGCGCGCTGGACGACGTGGGCTACTGGAGCCCGGACATGATCACCGAGGACATCGACATCAGCTGGAAACTGCAAAAGCGCCACTGGTCGATCTTCTTCGAGCCGCGCGCGCTGTGCTGGATTTTGATGCCCGAGACACTGCGCGGCCTGTGGCAGCAGCGCCTGCGCTGGTCGCAGGGCGGGGCCGAGGTGTTCCTGAAAAACCTGCGCGGCATGTGGCATTGGCGCAACCGCCGCATGTGGCTCTTGATGCTGGAGTTCTGCATGTCCACCGCATGGGCCTTCATGTTCGGGCTGACCATCATCCTGTACCTGCTGGGCAGGTTCTTCGACATGCCCGAGCACCTGTACGTGCCCACCATCATGCCGCCATCGTTCACCGGGCTGGTGCTGTCGGTCACCTGCCTCATGCAGTTCGCAGTCAGCGTGTCCATCGAGCGGCGCTACGAGCCCACCATCCGCAGCACGCTGCTGTGGATGATCTGGTACCCGGTGGTGTACTGGATGCTGAGCCTCTTCACCACGCTGGTGAGCTTTCCGCTGGTCATGCTCAAGTCGCGCCAGTCGCGCGCCCGCTGGACCAGCCCCGACCGTGGCATCCCCAGGAGCAACACCACCCCATGAAAAACCCACTGATCCGCACCCGCCAGGGCCGCCTGATGCGCGTGTTCGACCTGCTGGCCACCCTGCTGGCCTGGGCCGGCTTCTTCTACCTGGTGGGCCGCGGCGTCTTCGAGATGGTGCGCTACCAGGGGCCGGGCCTGGCCGCGCGCCTGGAGCCTGTGATCGCCACCGCCGACACACTGGCCGGCTACGTCGCCATTGCCGGGCTGAACGCCTGCGTGCTGGCCGCCTGGGCGCTTTACAACCAGATGCGCCGCCGTGTGGAGCGGCGCGGCAAGATCCCTGCGCTGGACGACGCCGGCCTGTCCGCCAGCTTCGACCTCACGCCGCAGCTGCTGCGCGCACTGCGCTCGGGGCAGATCGTGCAGGTGCGCAACGACGAGCATGGCGGCATTGCCGACGTGCTGGCATGGGGCCACCCGGCCATGCCGGGTCACCCATCGCCTGCCAATGACCCTCGGGGTCAGCGGTATGCTGGGGCTGTGCGGTAGGGCGCTCAGGTGGCAGGGCGCTTGTATGGCTGCGTTGTTGACTTGCTGGGCAAGGGCGCCTTGCATCCAGCCCCCAGGCCGGGCAACGCGATCCCCGAAATCAGTGTTAACAGGCTCTGGTGTCCCGGGTTCGAAATTCGTTGAGTAAATCTCCCGGCAATCGCCGCCATGCGTCGTTGCAAATGCGCGCCATGCCACCGGGCATGGCTGTGCTTTGCGCCTGGCCTGGCAGCGATTTCGGCAGATTTCTTTCTTCA
>NZ_JBKDTZ010000007.1:0-5043 GCF_046339755.1 Acidovorax sp.
CCAGTGGCGGGGTCTCGGTGGGCGAAGAGGAACATGTCAAGCCTGCCGGGGAGTCGCTGGGGTCGCTGGTGCTGGGGCAGGTCGGCATGAAACCGGGCAAGCCCGTCGCCGACGGCCGGGGGGGGGCTGCGCCCTTCATCGGCCTGCCGGGCAACCCGGTGTCGAGCTACATGACCTTTGCCCTGCTGGTGCGGCCCTTCGTGCTGCGACTGCAGGGCGTGCAGGACGTGGCGCCCCGGCCACTGCCAGCGGTGGCCCGCTTTGCCTGGCCCAAGGCCGACAAGCGCCGCGAGTTCCTGCGCGTGCGCCGCCATCCCGAGGGCGGGCTCGACCTGTTTTCCAACCAGAGCTCGGGCGTGCTCACCTCTGCCGCCTGGGGCGATGGCGTGGTGGACAACCCGGCGGGCCAGACCATTGCGCCGGGTGACACTGTGCAGTTCATCGCCTTTTCGGATTTGCTGTCATGAAGCTCACGGTGCGCTACTTCGCCTCCATCCGCGAAGCCATCGGCCAGGGCAGCGAGGCCGTGGAGACCTCTGCCGCCACGCTGGGCGCACTGCGCGATGAACTCATCGCGCGTGGCGGCGCCCACGCAGACAGCCTGGCCCGCGGCCGGGCCGTGCGCATGGCGCTGGACCAGGTGATGAGTGGCGAGGCCGCCATCCTGCGCGAAGGCGCCGAGGTGGCGTTCTTCCCGCCTGTCACGGGCGGTTGATCCTGTCCCCGGCTACAGGGCCCGCAGGCGCTCTACCAGGGCCGGCGAAGCTGCCATCATCGGCGCACGCAGCTCGTTGCGCACCTCGCCCGCGTGCGCGAGCATGGCCTTGAGCGGGGCGGGGTTGGGCTCGGCAAAGCAGGCTTCGATCCAGGGTTGCAGGGCCTGCCATGCGCGGCGGGCCCCGGGCAGGTCGCCCCCGCGCAGCAGGTCCATCAGTTCCACGAAGCGTGGCGTCTGCCACTGCGCGCTGGCGGAGATGGCGCCGGCACCGCCCAGTGCCAGCGTGTGGAAGATCTGCGCGTCTTCGCCGGTCAGTACCTGGAGGCGGCCGTCCGCGATCAGGGCCTGCGTCTTGGCGGTGCTGCCACCGCAGTCCTTGATGGCCTGGATGCGCGGGTGTGCCGCCAGCGCCAGCAGCGTCTCGGTGGTGAGCATGGCGCCCGTGCGGTAGGGAATGTCGTAGAGGACCACGGGCACGGTGCTGGCGTCGGCGATGGCGCAAAACCAGTGCAGTAGGCCCTCCTGCGACGGGCGGATGTAGTGCGGCGCGGACACCAGCAGGCCCGCCAGCGGGTAGCGTGCCAGGGCCTGCACCTGGTCCAGCACCTGGCCCTGGTGGCAGCCCGAGACACCCATCACCACAGGGCTGTCACCGGCCGCCTCGAGCACGGTCTCCAGGACTTGCAGCTGCTCGGCCTTGTCCAGGGCCGCCGCTTCACCGGTGGAGCCGCAGGCGACGAAGCCCGCGACGCCCTGGCCGCGCAGCCGGACGGTCAAGGCGGTGAGGGCCGGGTGGTCCACCGCGCCGTCCTTGAACGGTGTGACCAGGGCGATCCAGAGCCCGCTGAAGAGGGGGCGGGTGGGGGTGGCATACGATGGCATGCGAAAACATCCTTTCAAGGTTCGACCAGGGGAAGAACCGCCGGGCTGCGCGCGCGGAATACCAGGAAAGAAAGGAAGGGGAGAGGGAAAAGGGAGCTGTCTTTCTGCCAGGGGTTCCGTCGCTCATCCGGACGGAACCACAGCTCCGGTCAGATGAGCTCTGGTTTTTTGGCTTTGGCCACGCGCTGCACAGCGACCGCCGATGCGGTGTTCTGGGTCAGGGTGCTGCGGGTGGCCATGGCGTGCAGTATAGCGTCAGCCTGCCAGCGGGGCGGGCTCGGCCGGGGGCAGCAGCTCGGGGCACTGCCAGACCAGCAGTTCGGCCAGGCGCGTCACGATCCAGGTCGCCTCGGGCATGGAGACGCCGGACTCGCCCGTGCACAGCCCGGCATGGATGCGCCGCAGGATCTCGGCCTCGGACGGGGCCTGCACGTGGTAGAGCGTCTGCGCATGCTCCACCAGGTGGCCGGCGAGGTCCTCGCACAGCTCGTAGCGCGTGCGCACCACGCTGGCGGGTTCGCGCAGGCGCTGGCGCGCGTCGCTGTACACGGCCATGAAGGACGGGGGAACGTGGATCTGGTTGTCGTCGTCGTGCATTGCAGGAAAAAGCGGGAGAGAAGGCGAGGCGAGGTCAGATCGCGGCGGCGGCGGCAGTGCCGCTGCGCCGTGTGCTGCGAAAGCGCTTGCCATATTCGATCATGGGTTGCTCCACCACGTAGTAGAGCAGCGTGGCCAGCAGGAACGTGACGATGATCACGGTGAGGTGACCGGCTGCGCTCGACCAGTGGAGCTGGGTGTAGACCACCACCATGACCTTGGCGTGCACGAGGTAGAGCGAATACGAGATCTTGCCGATGTAGCGCGACAGCGTGTCCTGCAGCGGGGGGAGCCTGAGGGACAGGATGAATACGCAGGCCAGGCCCACGGCCGACAGGGGTTGCGGCGCAAGGTCCATGACGGCCTGCCATTTCGCCCACATCAGGAGGAGCACCAGTGCCACAGGCCACAGAACGCTGCTGGAAATGCGGCGCAGGACCGGCTCGTAGCGGTAGATCACCGTGCCCATCACGAAGAAGTACAGGTAGCTCACGATGCTGGAATTGATGAGCGCGTGCCGCAGCGCCGGAGTGAACTCGATGCCGGCCTGTTGGGCCTGACCCAGGTACAGGATGTCAAGCAAGCCGGTCTTGGCCGTATTGATCCAGGCGACGGACATCAGCGTGGACAGCACCAGCACACCCAGCCAGAAATGCCGCCAGCGCAGCCGGTGCGCCAGCAGGGCCAGCACCACCACGATCACGTACCAGAACAGTTCCACGGTGAGCGTCCAGCCCACGTGCACGCGATCGAAGAACAGGATGCTGCGCAGGGACAGCTGTTGCAGGTTCAGCAGGTTGAACAGGAAATGCGGGTAGTCGTTGGCTACGATTTGGCGGAACCCGGGAACCAGTGCCACCTCGAGCAGCAAAATGCCCACCAGGGTCACCCAGTACACCGGAAAGATGCGAAAGAAACGCGCTTTGGCATAGTCGCCCAGGGTGTTGCGCTCGGCGCTCTGAATGATGAGGTAGCCCGAGATCAGGAAGAACAACTGCACGCCGATGCCGCCGCCGTCCGGGCCGAACAGGGGCACCTGGATGCCCGAGTACACCGAGAAATGGTGCAGCGCCACCGAGAGGATGGCCATGGCGCGCAGGATGTCGATGTTGTTGTCGTGCTCGACCGAGGGCAGGCGCTGCGTGATGTCTGAAAGTTTCATGGGGAGGGTTGTCGGTTGCCCGCAGGCGGCTACCGGGCCGCGTGCAGCTTCCGTTGTAGGGTTCGGTTCAGTCGGGCGTGAACAGGCGCTCGAACTTCGCCCGGTCGGCATCCAGCTCGAAGGTCACCACCTGGCCCATCTTCATGTCCGACAGGCGGCAGGCGGCAAACAGCGTGGTCCTGCCAGCCAGGTCCATGCTGTCCAGGTCGACCAGGGCATAGGGGTGGGGAATGAACACCTCGTGCGCGAAGATGTCCTTGCTGCGGTTGCGCGGCGACGGGTAGAGCTTGTATTTTTCGGTGGTGATGGTTTGTGTGGCCATGGGCGAAGGGGGTACAGTGCTGCCGGATGCTAAACGACGTTCAGAAAAAACAATTCCATGGCAAAACCCAAGAGTGAATGGCCCACGAAGGTACTGGCGTTGATCCAATCAGGCAACCACCCTGCTGCCATAGCGCAGGTCAAAGTGGCCCCGACGGTGACCGACGTCACGCGTTTGCAGGCCCTGGTGGCCAAGCTGCCGCGCACCCCTGCACTGGTGCAACTGGAGAAAGTGCTGGAGGAAGAGCGCGCCCTGCTGGCCGCCCCCCGCCTGCACCGCTCGCCATGAGCTTGTCCGGGGCGCGCAGCAGCATCTCCATCCAGACGGCGGACTTCGACCTGTCGGCCGAGGTTGCCGCGCTGCGCCGCGGCGACCGCCGCGTGGGCGCGGTGTGCGCCTTCGTGGGCACGGTGCGCGACCGCAACGACGGCGACGACGTTGCCTCCCTGGAGCTGGAGCACTACCCGGGCATGACCGAGAAATCCATCGCCGCGATGGTCGATGCGGCCTTCGAGCGCTTCGAACTGTTTGGTGCGCGCGTGGTCCACCGGGTGGGGCTGCTCGCGCCGCTCGACCAGATCGTGCTGGTGGCGGTCACCAGCGCCCACCGGGGCCAGAGCTTCGAGGCCTGCGAGTTCCTGATGGATTACCTCAAGACCCAGGCGCCGTTCTGGAAGAAAGAGGTCACACCGGCGGGCGCGCGCTGGGTCGATGCGCGCGTGAGCGACGACGCTGCGCTGGCACGCTGGGGCATTGCAGCGGCCAATACCCCAATGTAAGTGTTGGTAAATGGGCATGCCGGCTGCAAATGCGGGCCTACAGGAGGGGGATGGCACTGCTGCAGGCCTGGTTGCGCCCCGGGACGCTTGAAATGCTTGCCGAAAGTCCCCATGTGTGACGCAATTCGGAAGGACATTCACCCATGCGTCTCGACAAATTCACCACCAAGTTCCAGGAAGCGCTGAGCGATGCCCAGACGCTGGCTCTGGGCAATGACAACGCCTACATCGAGCCCGTGCACATGCTCGTGGCCATGCTGCGCCAGGAAGATGGGCCGCGTGCGCTGCTGCAGCGCGCCGGTGTCAACGTGCAGGGCCTGCTGGCCGCCGCGGAGAGCGCCGTCAAGCGCCTGCCGGCCGTGCACGGCCAGGACCAGGTGCAGGGCGGGCCGGAGCTCGGCCGCGTGCTGCAGGCCACCGAGAAGGAAGCCATCAAGCGCGGCGACCAGTTCATCGCCAGCGAGCTGTTCCTGTTGGCCTTGATCGACAGCAAGGGCGAGGCCGCCACGATTGCCAAGGACAACGGCCTCACGCGCAAGAGCCTGGAGGCGGCCATCGAGGCCGTGCGCGGCAAGCCCTACAG
>NZ_JBKDTZ010000008.1:0-87640 GCF_046339755.1 Acidovorax sp.
GGCGTGGCGAGCCGCGACTACGAAAGCGCAGCGGTGGCGGCCAACGTGTTCAACCGCATGGCCGCACGCGGCACGATCAAGATGGCCGACTTCAAGATCCTCTATACCAGCGACCCGTTCCCCACCACCTCGTTTGCCTACGCGCATGACCTCGCCCCCGAGTTGCGCGACAAGCTGGTGGGCTGCTTCATGAACTACACCTTCACGCCCGAGATGACGAAGGCGTTCGAAGGCGACGTGAAGTTCATCCCGTCCACCTACCTCAAGGACTTCGCCATCGTGCGCGACGTGGCCACGGCCGCTGGCGAAAGCTTCAACCGCTCGGCCTACGAAAAAGAAGCGGCCAAGGGCAAGAAGTGACCACCATGCTGCACACCGACACTCCCATCAAGCCCGGATCGCTCCAGATACGGCATCTGGCCAAGGCGTACAAGCCCGGCCACCCGGTGCTCAAGGACATCAACCTGGACATCGACGGCACGGGCCTCACGGCCATCATCGGGCCTTCGGGCACGGGCAAGTCGACGCTCATCCGCTGCATCAACCGGCTGGTCGATCCCAGCGCGGGTGAAATCTGGCTGAGCGTGGCCGGGCAGCGGCTGGACATGGCGCGCCTCAAGGGCGGCGCGCTGCGGCGCAGCCGCCGCCACATCGGCATGGTGTTCCAGGAATACAACCTGGTCGAGCGCCTGAGCGTGATGGAGAACCTGCTGACCGGGCGGCTCGGCTACGTGTCGGCCTGGAAGGCGTTTCGCCGGAAATTCCCGCGCGAAGACTTCGAACGTGCCCACGAACTGCTGGCCACCGTGGGGCTCGGAGCCTTCGCCAACCAGCGTGCGGACGCGCTCAGCGGTGGCCAGCGCCAGCGCGTTGGCATTGCCCGCGCGCTGATGCAGCGCCCCAGCGTGATGCTGGCCGACGAGCCCACCTCATCGCTCGACCCCAAGACCTCGGTCGAGATCATCCAGTTGCTGCGCGAGCAGGGGCAGCGCAACAACATCCCGGTGGTGGTCAACATCCACGACGTGGAGCTCGCCCGGCGCCATGCCGACCGCGTCATCGGCATGACGGGCGGCGAAGTGGTTTACGACGGCCCACCTTCGGGCCTCAACGGCGACCACCTGGACACGATCTACGGGGGACGCGCGTGGCAGCAATGAACCCCCTGACGAGCGCTGCACCGGCGCAGAAGGCGTTTGCCTGGAGCACGGCTGAAAAGCTCTGCTGGCTGGCGGTACTGCTGTACACCGCGTATGTGCTGGGCCAGATCGACCTCACGCAGGAGCGGCTGCTGCACGGCGTGGCGCAGGGCGCCCGCTTCCTGGCGCGCATGTTCCCGCCCGAGCTCGGGCGCATGGACATTCTTTGGAGCGGCATCCGCGAGAGCCTGCAAATTGCGGTGCTGGCCACGGCCATTGGCGTGGCGCTGAGCCTGCCCATCGGCCTGCTGGCCGCGGGCAACATGGTGCCGGGCCCGGTGCGCACCGTCACGCGGGGCTTCATCGCGCTGTGCCGGTCGCTGCACCCGGTGATCAAGGCCATCCTGTTCGTCAAGGCGGTGGGCTTTGGCCCGCTGGCCGGCATCCTGGCGCTCGTGGTCGGCACCATCGGTTTCGTCGGCAAGCTGTTTGCCGATGCCATCGAGGAGATCTCGCCCAAGCAGGTGGAGGCCGTGCGCGCCACCGGGGCATCGTTCATGAACGTGGTGCTGTTCGGTGTGCTGCCGCAGGTGATGAGCCGCTTTGTCGGCTTCTCCACCTACCAGCTCGACTCCAACCTGCGCAACTCCACCATGGTGGGCATCGTGGGTGCCGGCGGCATCGGCGGTACGCTGTTCGCGGCCTTCCAGCGCTTCGACTACGACTTCGTCTTCACCATCCTCGCCACCATCGTCTGCATCATCGTGGTGGGCGAATTGCTGGTCAACGCTGCCCGGAAGGCGCTCGATGTCTGATACCACCGCTACTCCTTTTCCCCTAGCCGCCGCCAGCAGCGGCACGTGGCAGCAGCACTCGTTCACGCAGCGCCTGCTGCGCTACGGGCTGTGGTTGTTCATGGTCTGGGCCCTGGTCCAGTCGCTGCGGCATGTCGAGGTGATTCCCGAGTTCCTGTACGACGCGCCCGAGCAGATGGGCGACATGCTCAGCCGCATGTGGCCGGTGGACTGGGGCCACTACCCCGACACCATCCACGCTGCGCTGGTGGAAACGCTGCACATGGCCACACTGGGCACGCTGCTGTCGCTGCCGCTGGCCATTCCGCTGGGGCTGCTAATGGCGTCCAACCTCACGCGCAACCGGGCGCTGAACTTCATCGCCCGCGTGCTGCTCGTCTCGAGCCGCTCGGTGAACTCGCTGGTGTGGGCGCTGCTGTTCGTCGCCATCTTCGGGCCGGGGCCGCTGGCCGGCATGCTGGCCATTGCGCTGCGCTCGGTGGGGTTCGTGGGCAAGCTCATTGCCGAAGCCATCGAACAGACGCCACACGGCCCGATCGAGGCGCTGCAGGCGGCGGGTGCATCCACGCTGGCACAGGTCTGGTACGGCTACTGGCCGCAGATCAAGCCAGCCTTCTGGTCGGTCGCCCTGCTGCGCTGGGACATCAACATCCGCGAATCCGGCGTGCTCGGGCTGGTAGGCGCCGGTGGCATCGGCATGGCGCTGGACACCGCGCTCAACCTCTTCCACTGGAACCGCGTTGCCCTGGTGCTACTCGCCATATTCGCGGTGGTGCTGATCGCGGAGGTGGTGGTGGTGCAGATCCGCAAGCAGGTGCTGTGAGCGACGGCCAATGAATCCCTGCTTTGGGAGGCGCAGCCGCGACAAGATTTTCCTATCGCTGGCGAATCGAATTCTTCGTTTGGCATCGGCTACGCCGCTGCCTAGCATCAGGCGCTCACCATTTGTAGTTCCTCACATGCAGATCAATTCACTTCCCGGAGAGCTGTTCATCTGGACCAACGTAGAGCACGAATACGAGGCAGACATGAACCACTGGTATGAATCGGAGCATCTGCGCGAACGCGTTCTGATCCCCGGATTCCGGTGGGCGCGACGCTACTGCTCCCGGCAGGGACCGCGCCGCTACCTGGCGCTGTACCGTACCGACGCTCTGGATGTCTTTTCATCACCGGCGTACCAGTTCGCATTCCGCAACCAGACCGAATGGTCGCAGCAGGTGTTCACCCGCATGCGCGACACCATGCGGCGGGTCTGCAGCGTGCCGCATGTGGGTGGAGTTGGCACGGGGCAAGGCGGCATACTCCTTGAATTGCCGCCCAACCTGTCCCACGACCTGCAGGGCCAACTCCTGTCGAATCTGGGCAAGCTTGCGGGAGTGGCTGGATTCCATTGGCTGGAGCCCGTGGCCGAACTCTCGACACCATTGCCTGGTGGCGATTTCGGCAACTTGTCGCCAATGGTGTTTGCCGACGTTCTGCAGCCTGAAGCGCATGCACAAGTAATATCCATGCTGCGCAACCTGGACCTCGGGGCTTCCACTCAAGTCCATGCCTTCGATTTCATGCGCGAAGTGCGCGCCGCTGATCTCGTGCAAGCACCGCATTGACATCCCGCGTCGGACCGAACGAGATACGCCGTGCCTGACTGCAAGCGCTTTTCATCCGTTCATGGTGCAGGTCGCGGGTCCACTCTACGATAGGAGTCAGCGTGAACACTCGATTCCTGGATGCCTTGATCTGGGTCGCCCGTCTGCGCAGCTTCCGAGCGGCGGCGGACAAGCTGCACGTCACGCAAGCGGCAATTTCCAACCGTATCTCAGCGCTTGAGGAAGAGCTGGGCGTCCAGCTGTTCGAGCGTGACAGCCGCGAGGTTCGCTTGACCGATTGTGGGCGAACGGCATTGGCGCAGGCCGAGCAGATCTTGCGGCTGGAGCGCGAATTGAAGGCGTCGGTGACCGGCCGCTCCGAGGCGGAAGGCATGGTACGTGTCGGGTGCATCGAATCGATCGCGCATTCCTGGCTCGTACCGATGGTCCGTGAGCTGGCTGTCACCCACCCTCGGCTGTCGCTCGAACTGACCATCGAGCCGACGTCGCACCTGCACGCCCATCTGCTGCGCGGCAGCCTGGATGTCGCATTGCAGACCGATGCCGTGGTCGAAGAACACATCGTCAACCGAAGCCTCGGTGCGATGACCATGGCCTGGTTTGCCGGACCGCAGGCCGCGCTGGCCATCGGCGAGTCACCGTGGGAGCAGGTGCTGGACCTGCCGGTGATCACTTTCACCCGCGGGTCGCAGCCGCACGCCAACGTGCTGCGGGACATGGAAACTGCGGGCGAGAAGGTGCGGCAGGTGCATTGCGTCACGGCCATCTCCGTGCTTCGGCAACTCGCACGGCAGGGCTTCGGCGTGGCGACATTGCCGCCCGCGGTAACGCAGGACGAAGTAGCGCGTGGTGAACTGGTGCAAGTCGCTTCCAGCATCGTCCTGCGCCCGCTCGAACTCGTTCTGAGCTACCGGCGTGATGCCACCTGGGCAGCGATAGACGTGGTCGTGGAGGGCGCACTGCAACATGCGACCCGCTTCTCGCAGTCGACGCGCAATGCCCTCGCGACGCCACCCTGAATTCAGGCCTCCTGCGCCACACGCCAAGCTTTGGTGACAGGTTTGAACGCCTCTGGGCACAGCATGCCCAAGCGCCTGGTCGCGGTCCGATCCGGGAGGAGTCTCGCCAACTCGATGGCTGGATTGCACCTTCTTGACGTGAAGTACCAAGCCCGCATTCATGCGCTCTTCCGAGGCGTGATGGCGCGTCACGGCAAAGCCTTTCACGGGTGGTGATCACGGGCTCCACAGGGCTATTGGGGCCATGGTCGGGCTGGCACCTCACTTCGGCAGCGCAGGCGACGATGCAGGTCCGAAGAAGCCACTCGTGCGCTTGCGGGCCAGTCCCTGGGACCACGGAACTGCTGAAGTTTCGTTGATGGGTGCCGATTGAATTAATCCGTTTTGCCATCGCCATGTCGACTGCGACCATTGCAGCCTCAACAACGAGGAGACGTTCATGGCTCGAAGCTTTGGTGGGAAGACTGCCGCGATGTGTTGCGCATCGGCCGCCGGGCTTCTCCTCTCGTTGGTCACGCATGCAAGCGTGTTGACGGCAGCCCGTTGGGACTTGCCCAGCGCTTGCGTCGCATCGAATGGCCGCATCGAAAACTCCATGCAATTCGCGCAGGAGATCGAACGTTCGACACCCGGTCGCCCCTTCTTGTTTGATCTCTAAAAGAGAAACCCTGACCATGCCTCTTTCCTTTGATTTCCCGGGGCGGGATGCCCATCGACGTCTCGAAGTCGAGTTCAACTGTCTGGTCGTTGCCGGCTGGACAGGTCGCGACGCACATGCCGTCGAGCACCACATCCATGAGCTTGAAGCGATTGGCGTACCACGTCCCAGTGCGGTACCGCTTTTCTACCGGGTGGCCGCCAGCCAGTTGAGCCAGGCCGATGCCGTGCAAGTGGTGGGCGATGGAACCTCGGGCGAAGCGGAACCGTTCCTCTTCTTCCACGCAGGCGAATACTTCGTGTCGCTGTCGTCAGACCACACGGACCGGACACTCGAAGCCCACAGCGTTGCGCTTTCCAAGCAGATCTGTCCGAAGCCGGTGGCGCGCAACGCGTGGCGCCTGGCCGACGTGCAAGACCACTGGGACGATCTGGTGTTGCGCTCGTGGATTGAGGAAGCCGGTGAGTTCCGCCTGTACCAGGAAGGTACGCTGGCTGCGCTGCGCGATCCTGCGGACCTGCTGGCGCGTTACGGGGCCAGCAATCCGCCGCCAGCGGAAGGCTTTGCCATGAGTTGCGGCACCTTGGGCGCCATTGGCGGCGTTCGGCCTTCCTCCAGGTTCCGGATGGAACTGCTCGATGCCCGCCTGGACCGTCGCATCACGCATGCCTACCGATGCACGGCACTGCCCGTCATCGCCTGATAGCCAAGGGCATCGCGATGTCTCAACGACCACACCCCACCCTCACCCTTCACGGTGCCCGTACGGGCATGGACGATGGCCAGACCAGTTCGCTCACGCTGACGGAATCGGCGCTGGATCACATCGCCGACCCGGCGGGAGAAGGTGCGCGTACCTTCACCCAGGTGTTCGCAGAACGCGCGTTGCGCATGGCGCAGGTCAGCGACAGCATGCGTTCGGCGGGCCAAAAGCGCTCGCCGCTGGAAGGCGTTCCCATCTCGATCAAGGATTTGTTCGACGTGGCAGGGACGCGCACGCTGGCGGGCTCCGTCGTGTTGCACGACGCCCCTGCGGCCGAGCGCGATGCTGCGGTCGTGCAGCGCTTGCTGGCCTCCGGCGCCGTCCTGGTGGGCAAGACGAACATGACCGAGTTTGCCTATTCCGGCCTGGGCATCAACCCCCATCACGGGACACCGGCGAACCCCTGGCGTCGGCATGAACAACGCATTCCCGGTGGTTCTTCTTCGGGTGCGGCGGTCGCCGTCACAGACGGCATGTGCGTGGCAAGTGTCGGCAGTGACACGGGCGGCTCGGCGCGCATTCCAGCCGCGCTGTGTGGCATTACCGGGTTCAAGCCCACGGCGCGGCGCATCCCGGCCGAAGGCCTTGTTCCTCTGTCGCCGGCGCTCGACACGGTGGGCGTGCTCGCCGCCGACGTGCAGGGCTGCGCCGTGGTGGACGCGGTACTTTCCGGCGCGTCCCCCACACCCCGTACACACCGTACACCCTCCTTGAAGCAGGCCCGCTTTGCAGTGCCCACGACCCTGGTGCAGGACGGAATGGACGCGGCGGTGGCCTGCGCGTTTCGGCACGCATTGGACCGGATCTCGGCTGCGGGGGCGCAAGTGGTCGACCTGGACGTGCCCGAATTCAGCGAGCTGGCCCACATCAACGCTGCTGGTGGCTTCAGTGCCGCAGAGTCCTGGGCCTGGCATGCCCAGCTGATCGACCGCCGTGCCGCAAGCTACGACCCGCGCGTGCTGTCCCGCATCCTGCGCGGTCGTGACATCTCCGCGCAGGCGTACATCGATCTGCTGGCCAAGCGCGCCGACTGGCAGCGCCGAATCGCGGCGCGCTTTGGCGGATTCGATGGCTGGCTGATGCCTACCGTGCCGACGATCGCTCCCGGCATTGCAGACCTGGTCGCCAACGAAGCGATGTATTTCGAATCCAACGCGCTGATGCTGCGCAATCCGTCCATCGTCAACTTCATGGACGGTTGTGCGATCTCCCTGCCCTGTCACCAGCCCGGTGCCGCTCCTGTGGGGCTCAGCCTGGCGGGGCCGCCCTTGGGCGATGCAGCGGTCCTGGACTGGGCTGCATCCATCGAAGCAGTCTTGCACTGAGGGAGGACGCTGCATCGAAAAACGCCCCCCTGCCGACCTATCCCCCTTGCACCAAGAAAGTCAACTCTCAGGAGCCATTTATGAAGACCATCTTTCACCTCCCCATTGCGCTTGTGATCGCAGGTATTGCCTGCATGGCACCCACAGCGAACGCTCAGGACGCCTACCCCTCCAAACCGATCAAGCTGGTCGTCGCATATCCACCCGGCGGAAGCAACGACATGGTCGCCCGCATCGTGGGCCAAAAGCTGTCCGAGAATTTGGGCCAGCCCGTTGTGGTGGACAACCGGCCCGGAGCCAGTGGAAACATCGGCATCGACTATGTTGCCAAGGCGCCCAATGATGGCTACACCCTCCTTCTGGCCCATGCCGGGTTGACCTCCAGCAAGCACATCTACGCCAAGCTTCCGTATGACCCTTTGAAGGACATCGCGCCGATCATCCACATTGCCGATCAGCCGAACGTGTTGATCGTTCATCCGAAGTGGTCGTTCAAGAACGTGGCAGAACTGGTGGCTTACGCAAAGGCCAACCCCGGCAAGCTGACCGTTGGAAACTCCGGCGTCGGCGGCCCGCAGGATATCTCTGCCCAGATGTTCATGCGGATGACCGGCACCGACATGCTCAGCATTGCCTACAAAGGCGGCGCACCTGCCCAGGCCGACCTTTTGGCCGGTCATATCGACCTGATGTTCGAGACGTCTCCCACTGCGGTCCCCGTCGCCAAAAGTGGCAAGCTCAGAGCGCTGGCGGTGACCGGTGACAAGCGCTTGTCCACGTTGCCAGACGTGCCGACGCTGGCGGAAGCCGGTGTAGCGAACTACAAGTACGTCGCCTGGGTGGGGTTGGCGGCACCTGCGGGCACGCCACCGGCCATCGTCACCAAGCTGAACCAGGAAGTTCAGAAAATTCTCAACACCTCGGATATGAAGAAGCAGATTGCCGACATCAGCTTGGGGATTACCGGAGGCTCGGTCAGTGGCTTCTCTTCCTTTGTGCGCCAGGACTACGATTTCTACGCAAAGATCGTGAAGGACTACAACATCACGCCTCAATAAGCTTGGGCGGTTGACTGCCAAGCCAGGCCCTAAACCGGCCCCGGCCACACCGGCTTGGCCGCACTCTCCAGCACCCACAGCGCCGCCCGCGCCCGCGTGGTTGCCACGTAGAGCATGTTGCGCTCGCGGTAAGCCTCCTGGTGCGACGCGGGGCCGGGAAAGCGCCCGCGCTCCACGAAGGGCACGGCGACAAAGGTGAACTCGCGGCCCTTGCAGGCTTCCACGCTCAGCAGGCGCAGGCTGATGGGCTCCCTGGACTGGTGCATGGCAATGCTGGCCGTTGCCAGCAGCGTCAGGCGGCCCAGCAGCTCTGCCACCGGCAGGCCGTGCGCCAGGCGGGCCAGGGCCTCCAGGCTGGCCATGCAGGCGCTGCGCTCCTGCCCGTTGATGGGCGCATCGGCAAAGATGCTGCGCACCAGCGGGTGGGTGCAGAACGCGCCGGCATCGGCAAGCACCGCCGCCCGCGCGGCAGGTTCCAGCGCCAAGGTCTTCGCGCAGGCATCGGCCAGCTCGGGGGCGGTCGGGTTCATCGTGCCGTGCGCGATGTAGCGGCGCATGCGCGCGGCGCTGCCGTGCAGCGTGGCCGCCAGCTTGCTGCCCTCGTCGGCGCCGGGCAGGCCGGCCCAGGCCGCGCTGTCGAACTGGCCCTGGGCCAGCACATCCGGGTCCACCGTGTCGTTGCGCGGGGCGCGGCGGCCGTAGTGCAGCAGGCCCTCCACCGCCGCGCCCACGATGCCGGGCGTCAGGTGCCGCTCACCGTCGTCGCCCAGCAGGGCCCACATCAGCACCAGGGCCAGCGCCACCTCGCGGCGCAGGTAGAAAGGGGCCATGCCCTGGCAACCGTAGTGCACGCCCTCGTGGCCGAACACCCATTCGAGCAGGATGCTGTCCTGCGGGTTGCGCAGCACCACATTCAGCGAGCTGTGCTGGCCTTTCTCGCCCTGCAGTGCGCCCCAGCCGTCCACGATCTGGGTGTGCAGGTCCACCAGTTGCTGCGCGCACTGCTCATCGCTGTCATAGGCCAGGTGGGCAAAGGCGTCGGAGCTGTCCGGCACCGGCGCGAACTCCACGCCGAACAAGGGGTTCAGCGCCGCGCAGATCTCCGCGCCAAAGCGGCGCGTGGTGTTGATCTGCAGCACCTCGGTGTCGGCCGGAAGGCACTCGCGCACCCGCTCCATGCCGCCGCCGAACACCGAAAACGAGCCCTCGTGGATGTGCTGGTTGAAATCCCCCGCACCCACGAAAAAGCCATTGCCGCCCTGCACCAGCTTGCGCAGCACCGCCAGCGCGCCCTCGTCCAGGTCGTGCAGCTCGTCGAACAGCACGGCGCTGTAGCGCTCCTGCAGCCATTCAAACGGCTGGTCCCAGTCCAGCGCGCCCAGTTGGCGGCACAGCTCGAATGTGCAATCGCCCTCGGCATAAAAGCGCGGCTCGTGGTTCATGCCCACGCGCATGCGCTCGTACTGGCCGTAGATGCGGTACAGGCCGTAGTCGAGGTCCTGGTCCGCGCAGAAGGCGGCGAGGTCCTGGACCGAGTCCTCCACCGCCTGGTCCAGCAGCCTCTTCTTGGCCAGCGCCTCGAACGCCAGAAAGGCGTCGATGTCCACGTTCTGCCCCAGCAGGTCGTCGTCGATGCCATCACCGCCGCCACCGCCGCTGCGCTCCAGCTCCAGCCGCAGGGCCTGCTGCGCCTGCAGGATCAGAAAGCGCCGCCGCACCGGGTCGTCGAGCTTCTCCACGGGGTCGCCCTGTTCCTTGAGCACCTGCTCGCACAACTGCTCCATGGTCAGCACCTCCATGCTGCGCGGCACGGCGCCGTGCAACTGCAGCATGCGGTCACGGATGGCCGTGACCCCGGCGCGCGAGTACGCCAAAAACAGGATGGGCGCCGCCCCCGGCGTGCCCGCCGCCTGCCGCAGCAACAGGTTGCAGGCCTTCATGCACAGCGTGGTCGTCTTGCCCGTGCCCGCCAGCGCGCTGATGATGATGGCTGGCGCCACGGAGTCGAGCACGCGCCGCTGCTCGGCCGTGGCCGTGATGCGGGCGTGGGACCAGCTGCGGGGGGACGAAGAAGCGGCGGCGGGAGAGCGTGGAGCAGGCATGGAGGCGTTGGACGGGGCAGGGCGCCATTGTCCCCGACTGGGGCCACAGCCCCTTGCCGCAAACCCCTGCGGCGGTACAGGCCCTTCGGCCTATGCGCTCACCGGCACCCCGTGGCCCGCATGTCCTGCGACTCCACCCGCTCCGTGCCGCCCGGCCGGGTGATCGCGCAGCGCGATTGGAAGTAGAACGACATGCGGTCGCGCGTGGGGGTGCCCCTCACCAGGTAGGGCAGGTTGCCCTTGTAGACCGATCCTGCCGCCGTGGCCGCTGCCTTGTCGTAAAGGCCTTGGCTGATGTTGTGCCGGTCGGCCGAGTCGTCGAACGTTGCCGCCGTGAGCCGCGCAAAGGCGTTGTGCGCCATGGCGGTATCGTGCGCGCCCTTCAGGTACCGGTCGAACCAGGCCAGCGTGTAGTAGTTGATGGCGCTTTCGCCATACCGGCTGGCCGGCCCGCCAAAGAGCGAGAAGTCCAGGTGCGTGGCTGCGCGCAGCACCAGCAGCATGCTGTCCACCCCGGCGCCGCGCAGCTCCTGGTAGCCCAGATCCTTGGGGTGGGGCTCGGCGCCCCGGCCCCGGCCGCCCTGTGTGTTGACCTTGGCGGGCTCGGGTGCTTCGGCATACGGAGCAATGGTGAAGTTGTAGTCCGCCCCGAAGCCCAGCGCCGGCGTGCGGATCGCCACGTTCGCCGGTGGGTCGATGCCGATCTTGTCCACCCAGCCGCTGCGGATGGTGGTGAGGTTGTCCCACGCCACGATGGCGGAAAGGCGCCGGTCCGTCTGCCCGATCAGGCTCGCCGTGCTGGCACCCTGCGAATGCCCTGCAATGCCTACCATGCGTGCGTCCAGCTGGTTCCAGAAAGGGAAGTAGCTGCCGTCCGCCCGCGGCGCGGCGGGGGTGGAGAACACCCAGTCCACCACGTCCTGCGTGTCCGGCCCGTGCGTGCCGATGGCGGCCGTGGTGTCCAGCGCGATGGTCATGTACCCTGCCTCGGCCAGCGTCTGGCTGGCAGAGCGGTGCAGCCGCTTGCTGCTGCCGCCGCCATGCACGATCACCACCGCGGGATAGGGCCCTTCGAAGGGCTTGAGCGTGGCCGGCAGGCCCGTGCAGGTGCCAGCGGTGCAGGGGCGGTAGATCTCCACCGCCACCGGCTTGCCCAGCCGGCCGGGGGCCGTGGCCTCGGCAAACCGAAAGCGCGTGTTGGCATGCAGCGCCGGTGTGCGGTAGGCGTCCAGCGCGGGCAGCTTGCCGGCGCTGAACAGCGCCTCGGGCTGCTGCGCGAAGTCGTCGGTGCGCTCGCGCGCGCATGCCATGTTGTCCGCGTCGCGCTGCTTCCACGCGTCGGAGCCCGGCGCGGGCGACTCGTGCCGCACGGCGCCTTTGCAGTCGTAGACCAGCGGCGCCGCGCTGTCGTCGGACCCGCCGCAGGCCGACACGGCCATCAGCGTGCCAAGCGAAAGGGCGGCCCCCATGCCGCGCCAGCGGTTGTTGTGCGTGCCCCGCATCACTTGCCACCCCCCGCGCTCAGGTTGCGCTGCATGAAGGCCGCCAGCGGCCGCACCACGTTGTTGGTCGCATCGTCATCGGCCGTCACGATGTCCACGTGCGAATAGCCCTCGCTCATGTGCACCTCGAAGCCGCCGTCCACCCCGCCGTACTGGCGGTTGGCCACCAGCGTGGCCTGGCCTGCGGGGGTGCGCGCCACGCCGGCCTTGCAACTGGGCGCGGCGCAGGGCGCAATGGCCTCGGCAAAGCCGCGCCAGATGCCGGCCACGGGTGTCAGGCCATTGGTGCCGCCAAACGCGATGACGGGAATGTTGATCTTGCGTGCCTGCGTCTGGTTCACGATGTCGGCCCGGCCGCGCCCGCCCTGGGCCACGGGCAGCGACAGCGCGCTGGTATCCAGCCCCAGGTTGGCGCCGCCGCTGCCCTCGGCATTGCCCAGCAGCAGGCCCGAGCTGGGGTAGTACCAGTCGCTGTAGGTGGTGTTGCCCAGGTACAGCGCACGCGACATGCGCTTGAGGTTGGTGGGCTCCACCTCCTTGCCCCAGGCGGGCGGGTTGGCCACCAGCGTGGCCGGCTGCGGGCCGAAGTCGCGCAACGCGCTGGCGGGCAGCGGGTCGGTATTGTCCAGCCAGGTGCGCAGGCCGTCGGCCCGCGCCGGGCCCAGGGCGCCCATCGATACGGAATAGAACACCGTGCGCTGCAGGTTGTCATCGTCCATGAAGGTGCCGATGGCCGCGCCCGCCGTCACGGGGAAATCGCGCTTGGTGAAGTCCGCCACCCGGTTGTAGACGTTGTTGCCCGCCACGCCCCCCTGGTCCGCCTGCAGCAGCGCCTGTGTGCCGTTGATCGTGCCCTCAAAGGCCATCTGCATGCCCGCGATCTCGGTCGATGCGCTCACGCGTGGCGTAAGGCCGGGGCGCGACACAAAGCCCGGCTCCGCCCCCGAAGCCACCGCCGCATACAGCCCGCCATCGGCCGCGCGCTCCACCGCATCGAGCTGCGCCGCCGTGGGCGCGCTCGTTGCCAGCGCGCCGCCCGGCCCCTCGAACAGCACCAGCCCCTTGAGCTTGGCATACCCAGGCTGCGCGGGCCCCGTGCCCGAGAGGTTGAAGTCCGTGGCCGCATAGCGCGCCACAAAGCCCGTGCCCGCCGAGTGCCCGCCCAAAAACACATTGCCATCGCGCGCCACCGTGTGCGCCGCGGTCACCACCGCGTCCAGGTCCGTGGAATGCACCTGCGGCGTCCAGTCCGCGAGGAAGGGAATTTCGCGGCTCTCATGGAACACCGCGCGCCGGCCCAGTTTGGCCGGCAGCGGCAGCCCCAGCTCGCCACCGTACAAGAAGTTCAGGCCCAGTGCCGCATCGCGCTCGCGCTCTGCGATCTGCAGGCCCTCCATGTCCTGCAGCGCCACGGAGCGGCGGTCCACCCCCCACACCTCCACAACGGCCTTGTGGTCGGCCCACATGCGGCGCACCAGGTTCTCGGCCAGGATGAGGTAGCTGTGCGACGCCGCCAGCGTGCCCGGCATCGCCACCAGCACCGCATCCACCGGCTTGCCTGCATTGGCCGCCAGCCCATAGCGTGTGTAGCGCACCCGGTTCAGGTCCGGCCCCGCCGCGCCGAACTGTGTGGCCAGCTTGCTGCCCGCCGCCACCGTGACGCCTGCCGTGCCCGGCGTGCGCGCCGCCTTGGCGCGGCTGGCCAGCTCGTGCGTGCTGATGGTGAACTCGCCCGTGGTGGTGGCACCGCCATCCACCAGCGTCTGCCCGCCACCACCGCAGGCGGTGAGGGCTGCGGCCAGGCCCAGGCTGAGCAGGGTGCGGCGCAGGGGCATGCGGGTGGTGCTGTTGTGTTTCTGGCTTGTCTTCGTCATCGTTGTCTCCACAGTGGTTGTTGGGTGAAAAAGGAAAAATGGGCGCAGGCTGGCGCTGCAGGTGCATTGCCCAGGCAATGCACACGCGTGATTCGTCACAGGTTGTTCAGGGGGCTAAGGGCCGCTCAACCCCGCCACGAGGTAGTCCAGGAACTCGGCTTGCTGGCGCTCTTCATCGCCCTTGGCCGCCAACTCCATCGCCCCGAACGGCGAGCGCCGCATGTAGCTGCGGTACGAGATGCCGTAGTACACGGCGTTCATGGTCAGCAGCAGGCGAAACTGAATCGTCTCGCGCCCCACACCAGGCATCAGCGCCTGCAGCCGCGCCAGCGTCAATTCGAGCGTGCGGCGGTGCAGGGCGGCCGAGATCTCCTGCCCCTTCTCGCCATAGTCCCACCCCAGCCGGCCGATGAAGTTGACCGCATCGCGTCCCAGCGCGGGCTCGCTCAGCATGGCGATCACGGGGCCGAAGGCTGCTTCCACCACATCGCGCACGGTGTAGCCCGGCTGGTCGGCCAAGGCCTGCAGCCGCGCGCAGGCCCGCGGCTCCAGCCACTGCTGCAGGAAGTTGGTGATCGCTTCGATCAGCTCATCGCGCCCGCCAAAGTGGTAGTGCAAGGCCGAAGGGTTCTGCGCCCCCGCCGCGATCACGATGCGGCGCAGCGACACCGCATTCATGCCCTCGCGGGCCATGAGCCGCATGGCCTCTTCGATCAGGCGGGTGCGGGTGGCTTGCGGGTCGGCGGGGGAGGGGGCGAGCGACGATGAGTCGTCGGCAGGCGAGACAAGTGCTGGCGTCATTGGGTGAATAATGCACTTGAATTAATTCATGTGCATTAGGGTTGGCCCTCAATGCATTGCATTTGTGTAGCGATCCCTCCACCAAGCGCAAAATGGCGTGCATCTTGCGATGCTGCTGGCCTGTGCCAGGCAATGCATGGCCGTGTTCGTACTCTTCCTAGCCAAGGTGCCTTCGATGCTCTCTTTCCTCCACTCCTTCCAACCCGCGCGCAGGCTGCTGCTGGCCCTGGCCGCAGCCGTGTCCATCGCCGGCTGCTCCACCGCACCCTCGGCAACCACCACCACCACCAGCACCGCGCCCATCCGCGTCAAGGTCTTCGTCGCCGCCATGTTCGAGATCGGCAAGAACACCGGCGACCGTGCGGGCGAGTTCCAGCACTGGTACGAGCGCTACTGGAAAGACGCCACCCCCATCACCGTGCCCGGCGCACTGGGCCCGGTGTACTGCAACGCCGACGGCGTGTGCGGCGCCGTGCTGGGCATGGGCAAGGTCAACTCGTCGTCGTCCATGCAGGCCATTCTGCTCAACCCGAAGTTCGACTTCGCGCAGTCGTACTACGTGATCTCCGGCGTGGCCGGCACGCCGCCGCAGCGCGGCACCATTGCCGATGTGAGCTGGGGCACCTGGCTGGTGGACTACGACCTGGGCCACCGCTGGGCGCCTGAAGAGAACACCCCCGGCGCGCCCACCTTCATGCCGCGCAAGGGCTACGAGGAATACCGCCGCTTTCAGCTGAACCCGCTGCTGGTGGACTGGGCCATGAACCTCACGGTGGACGTGCCCCTCAAGGACTCGGACAGCGCCCGTACCTACCGCCTGCGCTACCCCGACACAGCGGCCCGTCGCAGCCCCGCCGTCACCAGCGGCACCCACATGACCGGCGACACCTTCTTCCACGGCCCCGGCATGTCCCGCCAGGCCCAGTACATCGCCAAGCTCTATGGCGCGGATGACTACGTCATCACCGAAATGGAAGCCGCCGCCATCGCCCTGGTGGTCAAGCGCACCCACGGCACCGACCGGATCATGAGCCTGCGCGGCGCGGTCAATTTTGACCAGGGCAACCCGAACGAAACCACGCTGCAGCATCTGGACCCTGCGCCGGGCGAAACGGCTGGCGGCTTTGCGGAGACGGTGGAGAACGTGGCGCTGGTGGGCACGCGGGTGGTAGACCACATCGTGCGGAATTGGGGGCAGTGGCGGGGTGGGGTGCCGGCGCGGTAGGCAACCAAGCTGCTCGCCATGTATCTGTGTTGGCCGTGCCAGGCATTGGATTGAACGGCGCTTGCGATCGCGCGTAGGCGTGTGTTTTCTGGCCAGCAGGGCCTGTTCACACCCACTCCGGGCAACCCGAAGGGCCTTCGAAGCACCGCCGAGAGCCGGGGTAAAAAATGCTGAACAGCCATCGCTACAAGCGGGTCTACGACATTCAATAGCCGGTATATAGATCCCGAGACAACGCCCACTTGTGTCGGTGGGCGTTTCGTTAGCGCAGTTCCATCACTTGGTAATCGGGTCAGAACTGACCTGAAAAATGCATTGGTCATCTCATACCATATTGATCGCGGATCATGGATCTGTGAAGCGAGCCTGCGTCTGGATTACCGAGGCAGGCACGCTGCTGAAAAGATGGCCTCCCTCCTCTGATTTTGTGACGATTTGTTTGCCTGACGGCTGTGATGCGAGTCACCGCTTTTCGAGGGCCTGCGCAATACGATGGCGCTTGAGAGGCGCCCCTGCTGATCGTAAAAAACATTCGCCAGATTTCAGGGAGGGGAGGCTGTCACCGTGGCGTGCCCATCGTTCAATCGTTGCGCACGGATCTTCTGGAGAAGCTCGTTTTGGCTTCGGCAGATTCCACTAATATTTCAAAGATGGGCTTTCATATGAGATTCTTTTCGTCCTTTGGACCGCATCGCTTGCGATTCATAGTCTCCCGCCACCTGGCGCCTGTAGCCTTCAAATTCTGGCTGATGCTCGCCCTGGTGGTTGGCCTGGGCAGCGTTCACGCCGCCACGGTGGTGCACATGGCCACGGGCCCTCAAAACTCCGCAGCCGTGCTCAGCGACGGGACGCTGTGGACCTGGGGCGGCAACCAGAACGGGCAGTTGGGCAATGGCTCCACGGTGGGTGCAGACAAACCCGTGCAGATCGGCAGCGGTTTTGCCCAGGTTGCCGTGGGCGATACCTACATGGTGGCCCTCAAGACCGATGGCAGCTTGTGGATGTGGGGCTCAGTACAGCTGAGAAACCAGACCCTGAACGAGACACGGCCGGTGCAGGTGGGCAGTGGCTTTGCGCAGCTGATGACCTCGGACACCGCCAGCAAGGCGGATGGCTCTGTCTGGTACTGGGGTCATGTGAAAAAACTCGTCAAGGCAAGTGCCGGTGGCGACATGCTGGACCAGCTGACACCCGGCTACCTGCAATTGGTCAATAGCCGCAACAACGTGTTGTTCGTGCTGGGCGGCGGCGCCATACAGTTTGGTTTTGTGCCCTTGGGAGAATGGGACGTGAACAACTGGGTCCTCTGGAAGTACGGCTATGGCAGCGCCGGCCCGGTGGACAGTGGGTTTGTGCAAGTGGCCTTGGGCAACTACTCAGCTGCAGGCGTGAAAGGTGACGGAACCCTCTGGCAATGGAGCTCTAGCAATGCCCCCGCGCTGGTGGGCGGCGGCTATCACCAGGTCGCCAAAGGTTTCCTCCACACCTTGGCGCTGAAGGCCGATGGCACGGCCTGGGCCTGGGGCTCCAATACACAAGGCCAGTTGGGCAATGCCACCTTCACGGATACCCAAACCCTGCAGCCCCTTGGAGCCGGGTATGCACAGGTGGCGGCATCTGCCCACCACTCCCTGGCACTCACTACCGACGGCACGCTTCTGGCCTGGGGTCGCAACGACCTTGGGCAACTGGGCGTGGGGCCGGTGGGAATCACGCAATCGTCGCCGGTGCGCGTGGTGTTCGAGGGCGCGGGTGCATCCGGGCTGGGCACCATGGTGGCCGTAGGGACCTTGACCCGCCTGACACTGACCGCGTACGTGGAGATCCAACCCGAACACCTCGCCAGCGGCGCCAAGGGGCATCCTTACCTCGTGGCGATCACGCCTGACGGCACCATGTACACCTACTCGGTGCCCGCGTTCGACCGCCTGAATTTTCTCAACCCGCTGGCCTGGTCCGACCGGCTGCAAAACACATCCTCCGTATTGTTTGTGAACCAGGACCTGACCTCCTTGTCTGGTACCGCCTTTTTCATCGGCTATGGACTGGGTGCGACCACCGCCGAGAGCCTCGGTGAAATGCTCAACAGCTATCGATACAAGCGGGTCTACGACATTCAATAGTCGGTAGGTAGATCTCAATGCAATGTCCGCTTTCAGGGTGTTGCGCACGGCCTTTCTGAAAAGGCCCATTTGGGCTTCGGCGGGTTTCACCAACACTTCCAAGGATGGGTTTTCTCATGAGATTTCTTTCGACTTTTGCAAGACATCGCTTGCGATCCATCGCCTCGCGTCACATGGCGCCTGTGGCCTTCAAATTCTGGCTGACGCTCGCCCTGGTGGCTGGGATGAGCAGCGTGCATGCCGCCCAGGTGGTGCATATGGCCACGAGCTATACCAACTCCGCAGCGGTGCTTAGCGACGGAACGTTGTGGACTTGGGGCGACAACGAGAGCGGGCAGTTGGGCAATGGCTCCACGGTGAGTGCGGACAGACCCGTGCAGATCGGCAGCAGCTTCGCCCAGATTGCCGTGGGCAGACCGTACATGGTGGGCCTCAAGACCGATGGCACATTGTGGATGTGGGGCTCGGTGCAGCTGAGAAACCAGACCCTCAACGAAACCAGGCCGGTGCAAGTCGGCAGCGGCTTTGCGCATCTGATGAACTCAGACACCGCCCGCAAGACGGACGGCTCCATCTGGTACTGGGGCCATGCGAAAAGACTTTTCGACGCGAGTGCCGGTGGCGACACGCTAGACCGGCTGCCGCCCGGCTACCTGCAGATGGTCAACGATACCGCCAAGAACGTGTTGTTCGTGCTCGGAGACGGCGCCATACAGTCTCTTCATGTCCACTTGAACCCCTCGGACATGTACCCTGGATGGAAGGGCGGCTACGGCAGCGCCGGCCCGGTGGACCGTGGTTTTGTGCAGGTGGCCTTGGGCTCCCGCTCGGCCGCAGGCGTGAAGGAGGATGGAACCCTGTGGCAGTGGAAAGACAGCGAAGTCCCTGTGCTGGTGGACGGCGGCTATCGCCAGGTCGCCAAGGGTGCCGTCCACACGCTGGCGCTGAAGGCCGATGGCACGGCCTGGGCCTGGGGCGACAACGTATGGGGTCAACTGGGCAATGCCACCCTCACGGGCAGCGAAACCCCTCAGTCCCTTGGAGCCGGGTATTCACAGGTAGCAGCAGCCGGCGGGCACTCCCTGGCACTCACCACCGACGGCACGCTCCTGGCCTGGGGCAACAACAACGCAGGGCAACTGGGTGTGGGGCCGGTTGGACAAAAGCAACTGTCGCCGCAACCCGTGGTGTTCGCAGGCGCCGATGCACCGGGACTTGGCGCCATGGTGGCCACAGGGACCTTGACCCGCCTGACGCTGTCTGCGCACGTACAGATCAAACCCGAGCACCTCGCCAGTGGCGCGAAGGGGAACCCCTACCTTGTGGCCATCACGCCCGACGGCACCATGTACACCTACACGGTGCCCGCTTTCGACCGCCTCAATCCCGCCAACCCGCTGGCCTGGGCCGACCGCCTGCAAAACACATCCTCGCTCCTGTTTGTGAACCAGGACATGACCCACCTGTCGGGCACCGCCTTTTTCATCGGCTATGGACTGGGTGCGACCACCGCCGAGAGCCTCGGTGAAATGCTCAACAGCTATCGATACAAGCGGGTCTACGACATTCAATAGCCGGTAGGTAGATCCCAAGAAAACGCCCACCCGTATCGGTGGGCGTTTTCGTTGGCAGTGCCACGGCGAAGTGGTGTGCCTCAGCTGACCTGCTGCTTTTCCAACTTCCGCGCCAACGTCCGCCGGTGCATCCCCAGCCTACGCGCCGTCTCCGAAATATTGAACCCCGTCTCCGCCAGCACCTCGTGAATGCGCTCCCACTCCAGCGTCTTGAGCGAGCTGGAGCGGTTGGTCACGTCCACCCCGGTGTCGCCGGCTTTCAAACCAAAAGCGGCCTCGATGTCGTCGGTGTTCGACGGCTTGGCCAAGTAGTGGCAGGCGCCCAGCTTCACGGCCTCCACCGCGGTGGCGATGCTGGCAAAGCCGGTGAGCACGACGATGAGCATGGCTTCGCTGGCGGCGTGCAGCTTTTGCACGCAGGCCAGGCCGGATGCGTCGCCCTTGAGCTTCAAATCGACCACGGCGTAGCCGGGGGTGTGCTGGCTGAGCAGGGCTTCCACCTCGGGCAGGCTGGCGGCCTGGAGCACGCGGTAGCCGCGGCGTTCGAACGAGCGGGCCAGGGTGCGGGCAAAGGCCTCGTCGTCTTCCACGATGAGCAGCTGCCGCTTTTCCTTCGCATCCTTGGAGGACGCGTCTGCTGCGGAATTACTGCTGCTGGCGGTGGTGATTTCGTCCATGGCGCTCGGGTCCGGTTTGTACTAGTACGAATTCAATTTTGTCTGGCTACAAAAACGGCTACCAGCGCCCTGCATCACGCCGGCCGGTGGCCGCGCGGCAGGGCGATGGCGGCCAGGGGCAGGCGGATGCTGACCTGTGCGCCGCTGCCTTCGCCGTCGCCCGTGCGGTTGCGGGCCGTGACGCTGCCGCCCAGGGTGCGCGCCACGTTCATCACCAGGTACAGGCCCAGGCCGCTGCCGGGGCGCTGTTTGGTGGACTGGTAGGGCTCGCCCAGGTGGTCCAGCATGCCGGGCGCAAAGCCGGGGCCTGCGTCGTTGACGGTGATGCACAGCGCGGGCGCCTCGGCGGCATCGTCGCGGGTGATGACCAGTTCCACCCACTGGGGCGAGGCATCGCGTGCATTGTCCAGCA
The DNA here is from genome assembly GCF_046339755.1 of Acidovorax sp. Taxonomy (GTDB): domain Bacteria; phylum Pseudomonadota; class Gammaproteobacteria; order Burkholderiales; family Burkholderiaceae_C; genus Acidovorax. The sequence continues at coordinate 20,678 of NZ_JBKDTZ010000008.1, forward strand.
CATTGAAAGCCATCTGTTTCAACGTGGTGTCCGACACCATGGGCGTGTCTTCGCCAAAGTCGTTGCGGTACGAAAACGCGGGCATGGTGCGCGTGGTGCGCCACTCCTCGGCCAGGGCATCGACAAACCTGCACACGGTGGTCTGCTCGGACTCTTCGCCGCGCGCCTCGCCGGCCGACAGCAAGATGCCGCTGACGATGCTCTTGCAGCGCTGCACCTGGGTGCGCATTTCCGCGATGTCTTCACGCAGCACCTCGTCGCCCATGAGCTCTTCGTCATGTGCCCAGTCGCCCAGGATCACGGCCAGGGTGGACAGGGGCGTGCCCAGCTCGTGCGCGGCGCCCGATGCGAGCAGGCCCATGCGCACGATGTGCTCTTCTTCCACCCGGCGTCGGCGCGCGGCGGCCAGGCGGGCGTCGCGCTCGCGCAGGTTCAGGTTGATGCGGGTGATGAACACCACCACCAAGATCGCGTTGAGCACAAAGCACACCAGCAGGCCAATGACGTACAGGCTCGACAGGCCCTGGTGCAAATCCTGCGGCAGCTCCAGCGGCAGGTGGTAGTTGGCCAGCAGGGCAAAGCACGCGGTGTTGATAGCCACCATGCTCCAGATATAGGCCCCGCGCAGCAGAATGGCGCCCAGCGCAATCTGCAGCAGGTACAAAAAGACAAAGGGGTTGCTGGTGCCGCCGCTCAAATACAGCTGGGTGGTGAGCACGGCCACGTCCACCAGCAGGGCCAGAAACAGCTCCACATTGCGCACCTGCACCCCCGTGCGCAGGCGCAGCAGGCTGACCACGTTGAACACGGCCAGGCAGCCCACCACCATCAGCATCTGGTGCAGGGGGATGGTCAGGCGCAGGCTGTGGTGCGCCACCTCGATGGTGAAGACCTGGCCGATGACAGCCATCCAGCGCAGCTGGATGAGCTGCTGGAGGTTCTTGATGCCAGCGGCGGCATCGGCAGCGCGCGGGTTGCGCAAGAACTCGGCGCTTTTGACGAGGCGATGGAGGGGCATATCGGGCGGGTAGGACGAACGGAGTCTACCTACCGGGCCGCGCTGCTGCTTCGGCGTTGTTCATGGCGCACCACGAACCAGCCCGCGCCCAGCACCATCAGCGCCAGGCCGTACCAGGTGAGGGCGTACACCGCATGGCTGTTGGCAAAGCGAATGGTGGTGAGCCCGGCGCGCGGCCAGGTGGTGCCGGCCGTGGCGGCAGCGGTGCCGGCCACTTCCACCGCTTCCGCCGTGGGGTTGGCCACGCCGCGCTGGGGCAGGCCGGCGTCGATGAAAAACGGCGCCGCGCGGGGCAGCTGCAGTGCCTGGGCGATGGCCGCCACGTCGCGCGAGAACCAGCGTTCTCCCGCGGGGTCGTTGCTGCGCAGGAAGCCGCCCTTGGGCTCGCTCATGCGCACCAGGCCCTGCACGGTGGCGGGGCCGATGTTGTCGGTCTTGCCGGTCCATTCGGCGCGCTGGTCCTGCGGTATGAAACCGCGGTTCACCAGCACCTGCGTACCATCGGCCTGCTGCAGCGCGCTCACCACCCAGAAGCCCGAGCCCAGGGCCGTGACGGCCTGGGTGAGCACGGTCTTGCCGGGCAGCCACTGGCCGCTGGCGGTGACGGGCAGGTACTCGTGCTTCTCTGCCGTGATGCCGGGCCACTCGGCGGCCGGCGGCACGGCCACGGGGGCGGCGTGCACGCGCTGGTCCACGCGCTCGATGAGGTCGAGCTTCCACACCCGCCGCTGCACCTGCCAGGTGCCCAGGGCCACAAAGCCCAGGAAGAGGGCGATGCCCAGCACCAGCAGCATGGCGCGGCGCCAGTGCCGGGGGGCTGCAGGGGCTGCCTGGGTTGCGGTCATCGGTGGTTCCTTTGTTCAGTCGATTGCACGGCCCCAAAACGGCTGCGGCCGCTGTGGGCGGCCGCTTCGCAAGGGTTGGTGTGCGCCCCGCCCCGCATCGTTGTGGGGCGTCGGGGCGCTGCACCCATCAGGGGGTGTGGTGGCCCGCTGCTGCGCCGCTCTCCGTCTGGGTGGGCGGGGTGGGCGTGGGGTGGCCCGGCATCATGTTGGCGTTCATGTGGAACATGACCCACAGCGTACCGCTGATGGCAATGGCCACGAAGACCACGGTGAAGATGGTGGACAGCAGCGTCCAGCCGCCCTCGACCTTGCCTTTCATGTGCAGGAAGCAGACCATGTGCACGAGGATCTGCACCACCGCGAAGGCGCCGAGCACCAGCACGGCGGTGTTGCGGTCGGCAATCACCTTGGCCATGACCAGCCAGAACGGGATGGCGGTGAGGATGATGGACAGCACGAAGCCGACCATGTAGCCCGAGAACGAGCTGTGCGGGCCCACGTCGCCGTGGTGGTCGTCATGGCCATGACTGTGGTCATCGTGGCCGGCGTGTGCAGTGTGTTGTGCGGCGCCCATTACAGAACTCCCATCAGGTACACGAAGGTGAAGACGCCGATCCAGACGACGTCCAAAAAGTGCCAGAACATCGACAGGCACATCAGGCGGCGCTTGTTCTCATGGATCAGGCCGTGCTTCTTGATCTGGATCATCAGCACCACCAGCCAGATCAGGCCGAAGGTGACGTGCAGGCCGTGGGTGCCGACCAGCGTGAAGAATGCCGACAGGAAGGCGCTGCGCTGCGGGCCCGCACCCTGGTGGATGAGGTGGTGGAACTCGTACAGCTCCAGCCCCAGAAAGCACAGGCCGAACACGCCGGTGATGGCCAGCCACAAGAGCGTGCCGTTCACGTTGTTCTGCTGCTTCTTGATCATCGCGAAGCCGAAGGTGATCGACGACAGCAGCAGGAAGGCCGTGTTGATGGCCACCAGCGTCAGGTCGAACAGCTGCGCGCCGGTGGGGCCGGCGGCGTAGCTGCGGCCCAGCACGCCGTAGGTGGCGAACAGCGCGGCGAAGATGAGGCAGTCGCTCATCAGGTAGAGCCAGAAACCGAGGGCGGTGCCGTTCTCGGGGTGCGGCTCGTGCGCCAGGTGGTATTCACGGCGCGGCAGCGTGGCGCCCGTGGGGCCGCCCGCCGTGATGGCGGCGGCGGCTTGGTTGTAAGTGATATCAGACATGGGCGGCGCGCAGTTGTTGGGTACGCAGGTTCTCGGTCTCCGTCACTTGCGCGGCGGGGATGTAGAAGTCACGCTTGTAGTTGAACGTGTGGATGATGGACACCAGCACCACGCCCGCGAAGGACAGGATGGCCAGCGGCCACATGTGCCAGATGAGGGCAAAGCCCAGCACCAGCGACAGCGCCGAGATGATCACGCCCGAGCCGGTGTTGGCCGGCATGTGGATGGGCTGGAAGCCAGTCAGGGGACGCGCATAGGCGTGCTTCTTCATGTCCCACCAGGCGTCGATCTCATACACCTTGGGGGTGAAGGCGAAGTTGTAGTCCGGCGGGGGCGAGGAGGTGGCCCACTCCAGCGTGCGGGCGTCCCATGGGTCGCCGGTGTGGTCGCGCAGCTGTTCGCGCTTGAGGTAGCTCACCACGATCTGGATCAGCAGGCAGCCGATGCCCAGGGCGATCAGGCCGGCGCCGATGGCGGCGATGACGAACCAGATCTGCAGCGAGGGGTCTTCGAAGTGGTTGGCACGGCGCGTGACGCCCATCAGGCCCAGCACATACAGCGGCATGAATGCAACGTAGAAGCCCACCACCCACAGCCAGAACGAGCACAGGCCCCAGAAACGGTCGAGCTTGTAGCCGAAGGCCTTGGGGTACCAGTAGTTGATGCCGGCGAACAGGCCGAACAGCACGCCGCCGATGATCACGTTGTGGAAGTGGGCGATCAGGAACAGGCTGTTGTGCAGCACGAAGTCGGCCGGTGGCACGGCCAGCAGCACGCCGGTCATGCCGCCGATGGCGAAGGTGACCATGAAGGCAACGGTCCACATCATGGGCAGCTCGAAGCGGATGCGGCCCTTGTACATGGTGAACAGCCAGTTGAAGATCTTCGCGCCCGTGGGGATCGAGATGATCATCGTGGTGATGCCGAAGAAGGTGTTCACGCTGGCGCCGGAGCCCATGGTGAAGAAGTGGTGCAGCCACACCAGGTACGACAGGATGGTGATCACGACCGTGGCGTACACCATGGAGGTATAGCCGAACAGGCGCTTCTTGCAGAACGTGGCCACCACTTCGGAGAAGATGCCGAAGCACGGCAGGATCAGGATGTAGACCTCAGGGTGGCCCCAGATCCAGATCAGGTTCACGTACAGCATGGCGTTGCCGCCCAGGTCGTTGGTGAAGAAGTTGGTGCCGGCATAGCGGTCCAGCGACATCAGCACCAGGGCTGCGGTCAGCACGGGGAACGAGGCGACGATCAGCGCGTTGGTGCACAGGGCCGTCCAGGTGAAGATGGGCATCTTCATCAGGGCCATGCCGGGTGCGCGCATCTTGATGATGGTGACGATCAGGTTGATGCCCGAGAGCGTGGTGCCCACCCCCGCGATCTGCAGTGCCCAGATGTAGTAGTCCAGCCCCACCCCGGGGTTCTGCGCCCCCAGGTTGGACAGCGCCAGCCAGCCGGCGGTGGAGAACTCGCCCAGGAACAGCGACACCATCACCAGCACGGCGCCGGCTGTGGTCATCCAGAAGCTGAAGTTGTTGAGGAACGGGAACGACACGTCGCGCGCGCCGATCTGCAGCGGCACGAGGTAGTTCATGAGGCCTGTGACCAGCGGCATGGCCACGAAGAAGATCATGATCACGCCGTGGGCGGTGAAGATCTGGTCATAGTGATGCGGCGGCAGGTAGCCCATGTTGTCGCCAAAGGCCATGGCCTGCTGCAGGCGCATCATGAGCGCGTCGGCAAAGCCGCGCAGCAGCATGACCACGCCCAGGATCATGTACATGATGCCGATCTTCTTGTGGTCGATGCTGCAGATCCAGTCGCGCCACAGGGTGCCCCACAGGCGGAACTTGGTGATGGCGGCCAGCACGGCCAGGCCGCCCAGCACGACGCCAATGAAGGTGACCAGCACGATGGGCTCGTGCGCCATGGGTATGGAGTCCCAGGTGATTCGGCCCAGGGCCCAATGCGGTTCGGTTACAACGGGTGAGGTGGACATGGTGTCAGTCTCTTAGGCGCGGATCATTGGCGGGAAAGGGTGCGGTCGTAGACCGTGGCGTGGCGCGCTTCGAGCGCGGCCACGATCTGGCCGGCGTTGTCCACGGTGCACACGTCCTGGGGCAGGTTCAGGCCCATGGCCTTCATGTAGGCCTCGCCACCGCGCTCGTCGATGGACATCATGTGGTGCATGCACATCTTGCCGTCTTCGACGCAGCGGTTGAGCACCTTGTCGTACAGGCCGTCTTCCACGCTGGCAAAGCGCTGCACGGGGTCGCGCTCGCTGGGCTTGACGAGGTTCAGGTAGGTCGCCTTGTCCAGCGCCTTGCCTTCGGTCTTGGCCTTGGCCACCCACTGGTCGAAGTCGCCGGTGCTCAGGCCGTGGAACTTGAAGGTCATGCCCGAGAAGCCCGAGCCGCTGTAGTGCGAGGCGATGCCGGGGTACACGCCGGGCTTGTTGATCACGGCGTTCAGCTCGGTCTGCATGCCGGGCATGGCGTAGATCATGCCGGCCAGATCAGCCACGTAGAAGGCGTTCATCGTGGAGGTGGCCGTGAGCTTGAACAGGATGGGGCGGTCCACCGGGGCGGCCAGCTCATTGACCGTGGCAATGCCCTGCTCGGGGTAGAAGAACAGCCACTTCCAGTCCATGGCCACGACCTGCACCACCATGGGGGTGGCCTGGGCTTCGAGCGGCTTGGTGGCCGAGATGCGGTCCAGCGGGCGGTAGGGGTCGAGCTTGTGGGTGCCGATCCAGGTCAGCGCGCCCAGCGCGATGATGATGAGCAGCGGCACCGTCCAGATCACCAGCTCCAGCGTGGTGGAGTGGTGCCAGTCGGGGTCGTAGTCCTCTTCCGTGTTGGCGGTGTTGTTCTGGCGGTACTTCCAGGCGAACCACAGGGTGAGGGCGATCACCGGCACGATGATGATCAGCATCAGCAAGGTGGCCTGGATGACCATGTGGCCCTGTTGCGAGGCAATATCGCCTGCGGGGTTGAGGACGACAGCCTTGCTGCATCCGGTGAGGCTGGCGGCCAGCGCAGTGAGCGCCACCGCAGGCAGCCATGCAGACCCGCGAAGTCGGGGAGGATTTGGCATATGAAAGGACCCAAAGTTGCGTTCGGTGCCTGCTCGGTGTCTCTTTGTGGTTACAAAAAGATTCCCTGCCGGTTCTTAGGGGTAAACGCGAATGACAATTTGGCGCTCAATGTAATAGAGCGTGCGAATTTGTCCATTGGACATTTTGTCCAAGGTCAAGTTTTTGCTCCTGTTTGGTGCTCCCGGTCAATACCGTGAATCCAGGTCAAGGGTTTGTCCTGCATGGCTCTGGGTGAAACCGCACTTGTCGGGGGCTTCGCGTGGGTGTAAAACGTGGGTGTATCAGTTACACAACAAAAGGAGCCCCTGTTCATGAGCAGTACCGCATCTGCCACCTTCCCCACGATGGGATATGAAGAGAACTCCGCTTCCCTCTCGCATGCAGACACGCATGAGGACGTGACCCCCAGTGAGATCGCCGTCGGCGTGATCATCGGCCGGTCTTCCGAGTACTTCGACTTCTTCGTTTTCGGGATCGCCTGCGTGCTGGTGTTCCCGTCGTTCCTGTTCCCCTTCATGACGCGCCTGGACGGCACGCTGGCGGCCTTTGCGCTGCTGGCCGTGGCTTTCGTGGTGCGCCCTGTTGGCACGGCCATCTCCATGGCCATCCAGCGGCGCTGGGGGCGGGGCACCAAGCTGACGATCTCGCTGTTCCTGCTGGGCGCGTGTACCGTGGGCATGGCCTTCCTGCCGGGCTACCAGAGCATCGGCACCAGTGCCATCGTCGTGCTGCTGCTGCTGCGCATCGGCCAGGGGCTGGCGCTGGGCGGCTCGTGGGATGGCCTGCCGTCGCTGCTGGCGATGTCGGTGCCCAAGCACCGCCGCGGCTGGTACGCCATGATCGGCCAACTGGGCGCGCCCGTGGGCTTCGTGCTGGCGGCCGGCCTGTTCGCCTACCTGTATGCCAACCTCACCGTGCAGGAGTTCCTGGCCTGGGGCTGGCGCTACCCCTTCTTCGTGGCCTTTGCCGTGAACGTGGTGGCCCTGTTCGCACGCCTGCGCCTGGTGGTCGGCCAGTCCTACACCGAACTGCTGCAGGACCGCGAACTGCAGCCCGTGCCCGTGCACAACGTGATGCGCGACGAAGGCAGCAACGTGCTTTTGGGCGCCTTTGCGGCACTGGCCAGCTTTGCGCTGTTCCACCTGGTCACCGTGTTCCCGCTGTCGTGGATCACGCTGTACACCGACCAGCCCGTGACCCAGATCCTGGGCGTGCAGATCGTGGGCGCCTTCCTGGCGGCCGGGGCCATCATGGTCTCGGGCTGGCTGTCGGACCACCTGGGCCGGCGCAAGCTGCTGGGCGGCATGGCAGTGCTGATCGGCGTGTTCAGCTTCATGGCGCCGGTGCTGCTCAATTCGGGCGAAGTCGGCAGCACCATGTTCCTGCTGCTGGGCTTTGTGCTGCTGGGCCTGTCGTACGGCCAGGCATCGGGCACGGTGACGGCCAACTTCTCGCCCAAGTACCGCTACACGGGCGCCGCCCTGTCGGCCGACCTGGCCTGGATCATCGGCGCCGCCTTCGCCCCCCTGGTGGCCCTGGGCCTGTCGGCCCAGTTCGGCCTGCTGGCCGTGACGGTGTACCTGCTGTCCGGCGTGGCCTGCACCCTGGGTGCCCTGAACTTGAACCGCCGCATGGAGCGGCGCGACCGATAAGAGCGGCTAACAAAACTCTTCTGGCGTCGTTGCTGCGTCTTGTCGTACTACCCGTACTGCCTGCGACGCATCGCCTGGCCAGAACCGCTCCGCTGAGTTTTGTTCTCCGCTCTCAGGTAGTTACATAAGAGAGAGCGAGGGGCGGGCCCACGGGAGGGCGGCCCCGCTGAGAAGCGATGCAAGAACCCGGTGGCTGCCATGGTGGCCACCGGGTTTTTTGTTGGGCGTCAGGGCTTGCGCCTGGGCGGTTCTTGGCTGCCCCCTGGACAGTCACCGTGAACAGGCCGCCGCGTTACTGGGATGGGACGGACTTGACGCCTTCCAGGATGAAATTGACGGGGATAAGCATCCACATCGGCTCCGCTATGCCATTGCGACGGCCCGGCTGGTAGCGCCAGCGCATGGCGGCCTCCACCGCGGATGCATCGAGTCGGGAAAAACCGCGGGAGCGGGCGACTTCTGCCTTCAAGGGCGTTCCCTGGGTGTCGATCAATACCTTCACTTCGACACGGCCCTGCTCACCCATTCGCTTGGACAGCACGGGGTACTGCGGCGGTCCGTTGTGGGCCTCGCCGGTTGCCGTAGGTATTCCGGCTGGATCTGCTGGCGACTGGATGTCCTGGGCCACCGAGATGCCGCAGCAGGCGACCCAGCCTGCAAAGATGTACGCAAGGAGTGGGCAGGGGGGGCGCTGTAGTGCCATGGGTTCAATGTGCAGGTGCGCCGGTCAGTCCTGCGGCCTGAACCCGATGGTCAGCGAAGGCGGCACGCGCCCGTCCACGTCGCGCGGCAGGGTCTCGGTCTTCTCCAGGGCGCGCAGCACGGCGTCGTCCCAGGCCTTGTTGCCGCTGGACTGCACCAGGCGTTTGCCGACGATGGTGCCGTCGGGCGCCAGGCGCACCTCGACTTCGGCGCGCGGGTTGCCCGAGACGGCGTCGGGGTAGACGATGTTGGGCTTGACCTTGGCGGCCACCTTGCCGCCATAGCTGCCCGAAGGGCCGGCGCTGCGGACGTCGTTGCCGGTGGACTTTTCGTTGCCCTCGGAACCCGCCAGCCCCTGCATGCGGCGCAGGTTGGCCTCGCGCTGGGCGGCCAGTTGCTTGGCGTCGGCCTCTGCGCGCTGCTGCTTCTTGGCGGCGGCGTCCTTGGCTTCCTTTGCGTCTTTGGCCTCTTCGGCCTTGCGCTTTTCTTCGGCCAGCTTCTTTTGCCGTTCCTTTTCTTGCTCTGCCTTCTTCTGCTCGGCGAGCTTTTCCTTCTTTTCCCGTTCCAGGCGTTCCTCGCGCTCGTCTTCCTTGCGTTCGCGCTCGCGCTTCTCGCGTTCGAGCTTCTCCGCGCGGGCCTTTTTCTCCTGCTCCAGGCGCTTTTTCTCGCGCTCGATGGCGATGTCGGCCTCGCGTGTGTCGGGCTCCACCGCGCGCGGCGGTGGGGGAGGAGGCGGTGGTGGCGCTGGCGTGGGGGCGGGCCGAGGCTCGGGCGGCTGCGGCGGGGCGGGGGGCGTAGGCGGCGTCACCTCGGGCGGCGCGGCCTGCTGGGGCACGGCGGCCCACAGCTCGGCCTGCACGGCAGGCTGGTCGGAGCTGGACTTCCAGTTCACGCCCCAGGTGAGTGCGCCGATCAGCGCCAGGTGCACCAGCACCGCCAGCGAGATGGCGCGCAGGCGGGCAGGAGGGGCTGGGGGCGCAAACTGGTCGCGGTCGTCTTGGGCGTGCATGGAAGGGGTGGAGCGCTTTTCGGGGTCGTCGGTTCCGTGGAAGGGGTGAGGGGGCGTGAGGGGCCTACCGCCTGGGGCGCATACACACAACGTGCCAGCCGCCCAAAGCGTTGTCAGCCAGTCAGTCTGGCTAGCCGCCCTGCTTGACGGAAAGCCCCACGCGCTGAACGCCTGCCTTCTGCAGGGCGTCCATGGCCTTGACCACGCTTTCGTACTGCACGCCCTTGTCGGCGGTGATGACGACGGCTGTTTCCTTGTTGGTCTGGTCCTTCTGCCAGCGGGATGCAGCATCGCCGATCTCGCGCTGGGACATGCTGCGCGTGGCCTCTGGCGTCTTGAGCTGCAGCGAGCCGTCCTTGTTGACGATGACCTGGGCGAAGACCTTGGGGGGCTTGGCGCCCTTGCCGACCTTGGGCACGTCGATCAAGCCGGGGGTGAGCATGGGTGCCGTCACCATGAAGCTGCTGAGCAGCTCCAGCCACACGTCGCTGACCGGGACCATGTTGATCTCGTTGATGGTGCGGCGGCCTCGGCCGCGGGATGCCATGGCGGGCATGGGGATTCCCTTCCTTGTTTCTTGCTCAGTGGCCGGATGCCGAGGTGGCTGGGTGCTGCGCGCCCAGGTTGCGCTGCAGGATGTTGGAGAACTCTTCAATGAAGGTCTCCTGGTGCGTGGCCACGCGGTCGATGTCGCGGGCAAAGCGGTTGTAGGCGATCACGGCCGGGATGGCGGCGAACAGGCCGATGGCGGTGGCCACCAGCGCTTCGGCAATGCCCGGGGCCACGGTGGCCAGGGTCACCTGCTCCATGCCGGCAAAGCCGGTGAAGGCGTGCATGATGCCCCACACCGTGCCGAACAGGCCCACGTAGGGCGACACCGAGCCCACCGTGGCCAGGAACGACAGGCTGGACTCGACCACGTCCATCTCGCGCTGGAAGCTGGCGCGCATGGCGCGGCGCGCGCCGTCGAGCAGCGTGCCGGGGTCGGTGATGCGGCGCTCGCGCAGTTTCTGGTACTCGCGCATGCCGCTGGCGAAGATGCGCTCCATGGGGCCGGCGTTCTTGGCGTTCTGCGCGGCGCTGGCGAACAGGTCGTTGAGGCTGGTGCCGGACCAGAAGTCGCGCTCGAAGTCCTCGTTGAGCGCCTTGATGCGCTTGAGTGCAAAGAGCTTGCGGAAAATGGCGGCCCAGCTGGCGACCGAGACGACCAGCAGCAGCAGCATGACGAGTTGCACCACCCAGCTGGCCTGCAGCACCAGGCTGAGGATGGACATGTTTTGCGAATTCATGTGGTTGAGGATGACGGTGATGAGAGTTGGTGCAGAAAGGGCTCGGTATTCTCGCGGGCCGCAGGGGGGGCGTCCAACCTGTCGATGCGGATGGTGCCTTCGCTGGGCAGTGCGGGCGAATTGTCGGTCATTCGCTGCTCTGGTTTCAGGAGCGCTTGCTGCAGTATTGTCAACGATGCGCGGCCTGCCTCCGGCAGCCTGGCGGTAACAATGAGTTCATCGCCGAGCCTGGCGGAGCGTATGTGGCCTGGCTGGCTGTGGGACAAGCATGCCGCTGGTTTTGTTCCCTTCCAGGCAGCGCCTTGCGCAAAATGATAGCGCCACAGAAAGGCGGCTGCGCAGGGTGCGGGAAGGTGGGGGGCGCCATGTCGTCGAAAGGCAGGCGCCGCCATGGGCCGAGGGCTGGCTATTCCGCTGGCGTGGCTGCAGCCCTGGTCAGCGCCGGGTCAAGGACTTCAGGGCCTTCGCGGCCCCTGCGCGCTGGATGCTTTCTGCCATGCTGCACAAGAGGCCGGTCAGGGTGTGCAGCATGCGTCTTGCGTTCCATGGAAAGAGGCAAGGGGCGGGGCGGCCACCGGTGCCCATGGTTGGCGCGGCCTCCCCGCAGGTCAGGCAGTCCATGCGGGCAGCACGTTGCATGGACTGCAAGCCGGGTCAGTTCTTCTCGCCAGACGTGATCTGCCCCGCCTTGACGGCCGTCTTGGTCTCGGCCTTCACGTCCGCGCGGTTGCGGCCATCGTTGGTGGGCTTGACCTTGCCATCGACCGGGTGTGCCTCGCCGCCGCGCGCGATGTCGCCGCGCTGCTGGGCCGCAGCGGTTTCGGCCTTGCGGTCCGCGCGCGTCTTGACGGAGTCGAGCTTGGGCTGCTGGTTGGTGCTTTCGCCGCGGGGGATGGCCCCTGCGGCATTGGCGGCCTTGGTTTCGGACTTCACCTGGTCGCGCGACTCGGTCTGTGCGTTGATCGAAGACGTGCCCAATGCCAGCACGAGTGCTGCTGCGCCGAGAAGGGTGGAGTGGATTGTCATGGCTTGCTTTCTCTGGGTGTTGAAAGGTTGGGAAAAGGTTGGGGCAGGGCTTGCCCGGTCTTGATCGCTTGCTGCCATGCGCACCAGCGCGTTCAGGATGTCCGCGCTGCTGCATGCGGGGTACCCCGGGGCAAGCAGCACAATCCGCAGGCCATACGCCGGCTTGCCCTGCACCACGCTGGACTCGCCAGGCGCATGCAAACTATGCGCGACGCGGCTTTCCAAGGCACTGACCGAATTTGCGGTTGCCCGTCTGAAATTGCTGCAAGCCCCTGTCGGCGCGATCACCGGCATGCGCCAGCCAGGGTGCCTCGGTCGGGGATGTGCGATGGACCCGTCAAGAGATCGATGCCAGGGGCATCGGCGCGAACACGGCGCCTTGCCGCGCAGCCTGCAGACCGCGGCGCCATGGCCTAGCGCCCCGGGCAGTTCAAGGGCGCTGTCTACAGAAGCGATTCTGGAATGAAGATCGACTGGATATAGAGTTTCAACCGTGTCCACGGGTCGGCGCCCGGCTCGTGTTCCAGCACCTCGGTGCGTTCCTGCGCATCCGTGCGCGTCCACTCCAGATCGCGCTGCCTGTCCTTCTTGAGCCGGACCTGGTAGGACGCCCTTTGCTGGAGAAGCTGCAGCAGGCCATGCGCCTCGGTGGCCAGCGCGGGGCTGCGTATGAAGATGCCGAACTCGGTGTTCAGCGCGTCCGAGCGCGGGTCGAAGTTGGCCGAGCCGATGAACAGGCGCTCGCGGTCGATGATGGTGGCCTTGCTGTGCAGGCGCAACGGCGTGCCTTGCATCTCGCCGGGCAAGAGCAGTTGTTGCCCCAGCGTTGGATGCAGCTCGAAAATCTCCAGGCCGGCGCGCAGCATGTTGTCACGGTAGCGCCGGTAGCCGGTGTGCACCACCGGCTCGTCCGTGGCGGCCAGGGAGTTGGTCAGCAGGCTGATCTTCACGCCCCGCGCGATGTTGGCGCGTGCACCCGCCAGCGCCTGTGCGCCGGGAACCAGGTAGGGCGACGCGATGGCGATGTCATGGCGCGCGTTCTGGAATTCCGTCCTCAGAAGATGGCGGTTGTTGTCCAGCAGCGCACCGGTGCGCAGCTGCGCAACCTCCATGTCGCCCCAGGCCTTGGCGGGCGAGTCCGCAAAGGCCTGGGCCTGGCCATACACCATGCCCACCCGGCCGGCGGCGAATTCCTCGTTCGGGGCGGGGCGTCCTTGCCGGTCGACGCCCGAGATGGGGGGCGGGGACGGTGTGTCCGCTCCGTCCACCCGCGCGGCGAAGGCCTGGCGCAGCATGTCAGGCGGCTGCGCCGGGGGCTGCACCGAGCCCAGGGTGCGCACCTGCATCGCGTTCCAGTACTCGTCGAAGAGGCTGGCCATCTGGGGGACGACAGGGCCGGCAATGAGCACGTCGTAGTCAAAGAAATTGAATTGCGAGCTGCGCAGGAAATACTCGTCGCCCAGATTCCTGCCGCCGGCAATCGCCATGGCGCCATCGGCCACGAACATCTTGTTGTGCATGCGCCGGTTGAGCCGCGCAAAATCCAGCAGGGCCGCCGCAAACCGCTGGCCCACGCTGCCGCGCTTGGGGAAAGGGTTGAAGAGACGCACCTCCACATTGGGATGGGCACCCAGGCCGTGCAGCAGGGGTTCGAGCCCATCGGTGTACAGGTCATCGAGCAGCAACCGCACACGCACCCCGCGCTGTGCAGCATCGCGCAGCTCGCGCAGCACCAGCCGCCCAGTCACGTCATCGTGCAGGTGGTAGTACTGCAGGTCCAGGGACCGCTGGGCCCGGCGCATCAGGGCGAGGCGCACCTCCAGGCCGGCCGGCCCGAGCAGCATGCGAAATCCGCTGTGGCCCGGCTCTGCGCCGTCCATGGACGCCTGGGCCAGGTGGTCCAGCGGTGCCGCGGCGGCACCGGGGGCTGCAAGGGCCGTGGTGTAGGTCCGGGGGCCTTCGTCCGGCAGGGTCGAGCAGCCTGCCAGCACCATGGCGGCTGCAGTGCAGGCATATCGCAGCAGTGGAAGCAGGAGGCGGGCAGCTCGGCGCATGCGCAGGTTCCGTGGTTTGGTCTGGTTCAGGTCCGGTGGCGTCCATGCGCCCCAATGAAGGCGGTGTGCTGATGGCGATACCCGCAGCTCGGGGGAGTCCGTCCCGGGACGTGGCCCCCGTGCAGGCAATCAGGGACCAAGGCCGCGCGCTGCGCGCACCAGGTGGCTCATTCCTTGAAGACCGGGATCGAGCCACCGGCGGTGCGCCGGTCGCCAGCGGCTACCAGGAGCAGCCGCAAGCGCTCGATGTTGGCCTCGCCCTTGGCCAGCGAGTCTGCAGAGGTGTGGACGGAGTAGCTTCCCAGGTGCAGATCATGGGGGTGTGGTGTGGCGGAACCGATCACGAAGATCGCGTCGGCATCGGGGCTGGCCTTCAAGCCGATGGGCTGAACCCCCTCCTCGAAGATGAGCATCTCGCCAGCATCGGCTGGAGTCTGTCCGGCCAGGGCACCGCTGGAGACCGCCAGCCAGGCGATCGGCTCCGTCGATGGTGGCGTGAACGTCCACTGGGTGCCGGCGGCAAGCCTCACCAGCAGGTAAGTCACACCCAACGGGGCGCGTGCCGGGCTGCGGGCGCCTTCATAGCTGCCCAGAATCACGTGCGCGGGTCCGGTGGTCGGGACGCGCCTGGCTTCAACGTACTGGCTGTCCACGGACTCGTGTTCAAGGTCGGAGCGCAACGCAATCCAGAGCTGAAATCCCTTGGCCCTCGGAGTCGTCCCGCCGGAGAGCTCTTTGCCATGCCACACACCGTTGCCCGCGCGCATCCACTCGAATCCGCCGAAGCCGATGTGGCCACTTCCGTCGGTCGGGTCATCGAATCGCAGGTCCCCCTCGGTGATGACGGTGATCGTTGCCAGCCCCGAGTGCGGGTGGATGGAGAAGCCCGTCCGCGGGTTGTGAAGGTCGATGTCGAAAAGGTCGAGGAACACGTAGGGCTTGAGCATATGGCCCAGGTCCGAGGGGCTCATCAAACGAGTGACCGGACCGTGTGTATTGCCGACCGTCCTGAAGGCGACGCGGCGAACGCTTTCGTCGGCAGCAATTGGCAGGTCTTTGACTGGGTTCATGTTTTTTCTCCTTTCAAACCGCTGTGGCGCGGCCCGGCATGCGACCGCGACTGTTCACATCGATGGGCCAGATCAGATGGGCAAGCCGCGCCGCCTGCCCCTTGCCCGCTACGGGACCTCGCTGCGCAAAGCAGCAGTCCGGCGAACCGAAGAACGGGATGGGCGCAGACCCGCCACCACCATGGAGGGCTTACTTGCCGGCCTTTGCCGCCTTGGCTGCAGACTCGAGCAGCTGCACTTCCCAGGCATAGGCGATGCCGCTGCCGCCACCGTGTTCCGCCACGACGCTTGTGAGAGGAACCGCGGTGTCCTCGCGGGCCCAGTCACGCTGCCATTCGCTGATGACGGCCATCCACGTGATGGGAACAGCGCCAGCCTGGACCAGGCGACGCACCGCCATGTCGTGCGATTCGGCCGAGACGCCGCCCGATGCATCGGTCACGACGAATACCTCGAACCCTTCGCCCAGTGCCTGGATGGCCGGCATGGCAAGGCAGATTTCGGTCCAGAGTGCTGCGAGGATGAGCTGCTTGCGGCCGCTCTTTTTCACGATGTCCGTTACCTTCGGGTCTTGCCAGGTGTTGATGAAGGTACGGTTGATGGGCTTCTGGTCGGGGTAGACGTCCTGCAGCTGCTTGATCAGGTAGCCGCCGCGTTCCTCGATCACCGTGGTGAGGATGCACGGCACATTGAAGACCTTGGCGCCTTTGGCCAGGCCGACGACGTTGTTGACGATCGTCGAGGGATCGTGGCTGTTCAGGTTCGTGAACTGGTACGGCTGGTGGTCGATCAGCACGACGATGCTGTCTTCGGGACGAAGCAGTGCGTTGAGGCCAGTCTTGGACATGGAAAAGCTCCTTGGCGTATTGGACGCTTGCGCGCCTTGGGGTTGAAGAAATACACGGCCGCACCGGTGAGAAAGTGCGCGACATCCATGTTGCCGAGGCCGCCTGGACCCGTCACTGTCCGATCTTGCGGATGACAGTTCGAATTGCTCACCTGGTGGTGCGGCCCGCTGGCCCGGCGGCGCGCCTGCGAGGCTGGATGGGCGTCGTCGCTGCAGCACGGCAAGGCGGACCAACGACGTCATACGGTTGAAGGCGAATCCGTATCAGGGCCTCAGGACCACGCGGCCGAAGGGCTTTTCCCGCTCTGCATATTCGTGGGCAAACGCCGCCTGGGAGAGCGGGAACGTTCTGTCGATCACAGCCTGGATGCGTTTGGCGGCGAGCGCTTTGAACATCCTGTCCACCATGGACCAGACCGTGGGTTTCTCGAACAGCGTACCCATGAACACGCCGAAAAGTGCCTGGTTGGATTGCATGGGCGCCCAGAGGTCCACATCCATGGCCCCGCCGCCCGCATTTCCGACAAAGACCAGGCGCCCTTCAGGGGCCAGCGCAGCGATGGAAGCGTGCAATGTGGTTCCGATGGGGTCCAGCGCCACATCGACTCCACGGTTGCCGGTGATGCGCATGACCTCGCCGACCACGTCGCAGGTCGCTCTATCGATGGCGTGATAGGCTCCCAGCGCTTGCAGCTTTCTGCATCGTGCGGCTCCGCTCGCCACGGCGAGCACATGCGCGCCCGCAAGTGCCGCGAGCTGCACGGCAGCGACGCCCAGCCCACCCGCAGCCGCCTGGATCAAGACCGTTTCGCCGCGCTGCACGCCGGCTCTGGCAAACAGGCAGTGGTTCGCCGTGCCGAACGCAATGGTTGAAACGGCAGCGTCCCGGGTTGCGACGCCGTCAGGTATGAGCCATGTCCGGGTGGCCGGAACAGCCCACAGTTCCGCGTGCGAGCCATGCATGTCGAAGGCCGCAACCCTGTCACCGATCTTTCGATTCTCAATGCACGATCCAACCGCCTGGATGACGCCCGCCGCGGCAAATCCCAGCGTCCACAATGGGTGGGGCGGCGTGTTGAGGCGGCGGTTGATGAGGTCGCCACCCTCAATGGATATGGCTTCCACGGAGATCAGCACGCCATCCGACTTGACGGCAGGATCGGGTAGTTCCACGTATTTCAGGACACCGGGGGGGCCTGCCTTGTCGTACACCGCTGCCTTCATGGTTCTGGCCCCCCGGCCATCGGCTTGAATCGTTGTGCTGGATGAAAAATGTGAAAGCCCGGATGCTGTGCATCACGGGCTTTCGTCTTATTTCTTCACGAAGGCCAGCAGGTCCTTGTTCAACTGGTCTTTGTGCGTATCGGTGATGCCGTGTGGACCGCCCGCATACTCAATCAGTTGCGCACCGGGAACCAGCTTGGCTACCGCACGCCCCGTCGTCTCGATCGGCACGATCTGGTCGTCCGTGCCGTGAACGACCAGTGTCGGGATGTTGAACTTCTTCAGATCCTCCCGGAAGTCGGAGTAGAAGAACGCGTTGATGCAGTCAAACGTGGCTTTGCTGCCGGCTTGCATGCCCTGTGCCCAGAAGCTGTCGATCAAGCCGGCGGAAGGCTTTGCGCCGGGACGGTTGAATCCGAAAAAGGGACCGCTCGCGATGTCCTTGTACAACTGGGAGCGGTTGTCCAGTGAACCCTTGCGCAGGCTGTCAAAGACTTCCGTGGGCACGCCATCGGGGTTGGTGCCCGTCTTGCCCATGATGGGCGTAATGGCGCTGACCAGTGCGGCCTTGGCTACCCGTGCGGTGCCGTGGCGCCCGACGTAGCGCGCGACTTCGCCGCCACCCGTGGAGAAGCCGACCAGCACGACACCCTTCACGTCGAATTTGCGCAGAACGGCGTCCAGGTCGTCGGCATACTGGTCGATGGTGTTGCCCTCCCAGGGCTGGCCTGAGCGACCATGGCCCCGGCGGTCGTGGGCAATCACCCGGTAGCCGTTCTCCGCCAGGAATTGCATCTGCGATTCCCAGCTGTCCGAGTTCAGAGGCCAGCCGTGGCTGAAGACGACCACTTTCCCGTTCTTGGGGCCCCAGTCCTTGACGTAGAGCTGGATACCGTCGTTGGCAGTGATGTATTGGTTCGATGTCATGGGGTTTGCGGTGGTTTTGTCGGGGGTTGCATTGGCGAAAGTCTGGAGCGCCAGTCCGCAACTGGCGGTGGCGGCTGCGAGAAGGATGCGTCTGAGTCTGTTCATGGTGGGTGGTGGAGTTGAGCGTTGGCAGTCGTTGGCAAGGGCCTCGTGGCCGGCGCCCGCAAGCGCGTGACCAGCTGCTTGTCGGGAGATACCGGATCCGATCTCTCCGCTCGCCTATCGACTGTGAAAAGTGTCCGCCCACGGCCCAGCTGGGTCACTGACTGATACTCGCAAGTCCAGTCGGAATTGCGCATGGCCCCATGCCCCGGGCGACCCGACCCAACGCTTTCGGACTGAGTGAAGCACTTTCGGACAGTGCTTTGAACGGTGGTTCTACACCAGGGAGGCCCACGCCCCCATGGGTTCAAGGTCTTCTGCGCAGATGGAAGTCTCTGA
Source organism: Acidovorax sp. (assembly GCF_046339755.1). Lineage (GTDB taxonomy): Bacteria > Pseudomonadota > Gammaproteobacteria > Burkholderiales > Burkholderiaceae_C > Acidovorax. The sequence continues at coordinate 39,115 of NZ_JBKDTZ010000008.1, forward strand.
GCCTTCTTCATGCGGCCGGAGCAAGGGCGCATGCGCCATCCTGGTCAGCACCAACGACAGGGCGGCAGCCACCCGCGTCGTCGGGATTGCACGAGAGGCAGATCCTCTGTCCAGGACCTGGTGTCCTGAGTTGGAAGTTCGTTGAAGAAAGAATTCTGCCGAAATCGCTGCCAGGCTAGACGCAAAGCTTAGCCATGCCGAGTGGCATGGCGCGCATTTGTAACGACGCATGGCGGCGATTGTCGGGAGATTTATTCAACGAATTTCCAACTCGGGACACTACATACCGGCGTACGAACCGGAACACGCACTGGCTTTGAACAGAGCGGGTGCCTTCCGAGGGGGCTTGATTGCCAGGCTGTTAGGGCCTGCTCAAGGGGGAGGCATGCCATGGCCGAAGTCGGGAAACTTGTTGAAGTAGTCCTTCAGCATTTCTGTCAGCACCCGGATCTTGCGCGCAGGATGCTGGCCTGGCGGGCGCACCACGTAAGCGCCTGCCGGCCGGGTTGGATGCCGCGGCATGATCGTCACCAAAGCCCCGCTAGCCAGGTGGGGGCGCGTGAGTCCAAAAGGCAGGTAACCGATGCCTACCCCCGCCACTGCTGCGGCGAGGAGCGCAATGCCGTTGTCTGCCTTGAAGCGGCCCTGGGGCCGAACGGATACCACTTGGTCTTCATTCATCAGTTGCCAGTTTTCCGTGCCCTGCATCAGCGCTTCGTGGTCCAGGAGTTCGTCGAGTGTTTGAGGCGCGCCGTGCGCTTGGATGTAGGCTGGACTTGCCACCAGGCTTCCGTTCACCGGTCCTACACATTGGGCCACCAGATTGGAGTTCGGGAGATGGCCGACGCGAATGGCGCAGTCGTAGCCTTCGGCGACCAGGTCGACGAAGCGGTCGCTGTAGCAGGTCTGGATATGGAGCTGTGGATGCCGGCTCGCCATCTCGGCGAGTACCGGCGCGAAGTGGGTCGGGCCGAAGGACAGCGGTGCCGCCACGCGCAAGCGGCCGCGCAGTTCCCCGGCGGGAAGGATCGTCTCTCTGGCAATTTCTATCTCGGCGCACACTCGGGCCGCATAGTCGCGAAACGTCGCACCCGCCTCCGTGAGGGATGCACCTCTTGTGGTGCGGGCGAGCAACTGAACGCCCAACTGCGCCTCAAGCCGGATGAGCCGGCGGCTGACGATGGACTTGGCAACGCCAAGACGCGTGGCGGCCGCAGTGATGCCTCCCGCATCGGCAACTTCCACGAAAGTTCGCAATTCATCGATGTCCATTTGGCGTTCCTGTTTTTGCGACACAGCTTCGCAAATTTAGGTCTACCGTAGCACAAGCAAGGATGTGAAGATACGCTTGGAATTGATTTGCTCTGCGGAGCGGTCTGAGCGCCAAACCCTAGAAACGAGATGCGCCTTGAGGGCGTGTCACACGCCCTCTCATCCCGTATGCCAGACGAATTTGAACTTCCAGAGAACATGGCCATGCTGACGACCTCCAGCCGTTGCTGGAACGGCGTGACCGTCGATCTGAATGAGTTCACCTGCACGGGCAGGGTTTTGTTTCCCATGCAGGGCCACGAAGAGTCCACCCGACTCGGCGCTCTGCTCGAAGAGGTCGGACGGGACCACGCCGAGACCAGGGCGGCTGCCAACATCCCCAATCCGGTGGGCTACAAGCCCCGGCACATGTATTTCGCGCCGGCGCAACAGGAGCTGTGGGGCCACTCTGCGGATACCCGCTATGTCAAGTGCACGGCGATCAGCTTTGACCTGGACCGGCTCCAGGCGCGCCTGGGCATTTCTGAATCGCTGGGACAGGCCGACGTTCCTCGGCTCCGCCTTTTTGACGACCGGCTGTGGACATTGATCAAGCTGCTGACCGATGCGATCAACGACTCCGACCCCACCGCCCAGCTGTACGGTGACTCGCTGACGGCCGCGATTGCGGCACGGCTGTTCGAACGACCCCAGGAGTCCAAAGGGAGCGAGGCCGGGCTTTCGGCGATCCAGCTCAGGGATGCGATGAGCTACCTGGAGGCGAAGATGCCGGCGAGGGTGGAACTGGAGACACTCGCAAAGCTGGCGGGCCTGTCGCAGTCGCACTTCAGCCGCGCGTTCAAGGCGTCGACGGGGCTGGCGCCGTACCAGTGGCAGTTGCAGGCCCGCGTCGAGCGGGCGCGGGACCTGTTGTTGAACACCAATGGCTGCCTGGAGGACATTGCCGAAGCCACTGGTTTTGCGGACGCGGTCCACTTTGGCCGCACCTTCCGCAAGATCACGGGCGCCACCCCTGCCGCATGGCGCATGGACCGGCTCACCTAGTGTCCCGAGTTGGAAGTTCGTTGAATAAATCTCCCGACAATCGCCGCCATGCGTCGTTACAAATGCTTGCCACCCGGCATGGCTGTGCTTTGCGCCTAGCCTGGCAGCGATTTCGGCATATTTCTTTCTTCAACGAACTTCCAATCAAGATCCCACGCCCTTTGTGTGGCACAAAAGCGCCCGGCACCGTCCTGGCATGCGTGGCGCGGGCGGCCAGTTCCATCATCTGATGCCCACTTCTGGGACATCACACTGGAACAGGTTCCTGGGAGGGCTGGCCGGGCCAGGTGCCAACGGTTTTCAACGGGGATTCAACCGAGCAGAAGCTCAGTCAAAGGCGCGTTCGAGTTCGGCCGGAAATTCCGGGCGACCGCGCGCGTTCAACGCAGTGCCGGTCACCACCGCATTCAGCATGGGGCGATTGTCTGCAATGCGGTAGATGCTTTGGTTGAAGAGAAACCGGATTCGCCCGCTGCGCTGCAGCGCAGTGCGCACTACAAATCTGTCGCCGCTGACCAATGAGCCTTTGTAGTCGATCTCAATTCGCGTGACGACGAGGCTGATTCCGCGTTGGGACAGTTCCCCGAACTTCAGCCCCTTCGATTCCAGCAACTCGTGGCGGGCATGTTCCAGGTAGTTCAGATAGACCGCATTGTTCACTACGTGGTCCATGTCGCATTCGTAGTCCCGGACCTTCAGTTCTACTTCGAAAATCTTCGCTGATTGGTCTTGTGGGTTTGTCATAGGTCATCGATTGTCCATGGGCTACCAGCGCGCAGGTGCGCTGTCCATACCATCACCACGCTCGTATCCGTGTCCTCCCAATAGATTCTGATTGGGAATTCAAAGGGCATGTGCTGGCCTCGTGGTTGGTGCGCCGGCGCGTGTGGATGCTGTGTGCCTTGGCAGAGGGCGGGAGCCGAGCCGAGACCCGGCCTCCGCCTTCAAGCAAAGAACCGAAGCAACCACTACCCAGATCACCCCAACAAACGACGCAACCGAGCAACAGACTCCTCCAATTGCGCCATCGAATTTGCCGTGGAGAACCGCACAAACCTCTCCGTCTCCGCAGTCCCGAAATCCCGCCCCGGCGTAATTGCCACATGCGCGCGCTTCATCACCTCAAACGCAAAATCCCAGCTGCCATTCACACCCAGCCGAGAAGCAGCCTCGGTGCAATCGGCCCACGCATAGAACGCGCCATCGGGCATCACGGGTACCGACAGCCCCATGGACTGCAGCGCAGGAATAAAGAAATCCCGGCGTGCCTTGAACTCCGCCCGCCGCCGCTCGTACTCCGCAATGCTCTCGGCCTCGAAGCAGGCCAGCGCCGCATGCTGCGAAACCGTGCTCGCGCAGATGAACAAATTCTGCGCCAGGCGCTCGACCACAGGCACCATGGCCTCGGGCACCACCATCCACCCCAGCCGCCAGCCGGTCATGTTGAAGTACTTGCTGAAGCTGTTGATGCTGACGATGTTCTCGTCGATGGCCAGCGCCGTGTGGCCGAACTCTTCCTCGTACGACAGGCCCAGGTAGATCTCGTCGATCAGCGTGATGCCGTCGTGCGCGCGCACGACCTCGTGGATGCGGCGCAGCTCGCCGGGCGCGATGGACGTGCCCGTGGGGTTGGACGGCGAGGCCAGCAGCACGCCGCGGGTCTTGTCGGTCCAGGCGGCGCGCACCTTTTCGGCGCTCAGTTGGTAGCGTTCGGCCGCTGTCGTTGGCAGCAGCATGGCCTTGCCTTCTGCCGCGCTCACGAAGTGGCGGTTGCAGGGGTAGCTCGGGTCGGGCATGAGGATCTCGTCGCCCGATTCAATCAGTGCCAGGCAGGCCAGCTGCAGCGCGGCCGATGCGCCGGCCGTGACCACGATGCGCCGTGCCGGCACGTCGACGCCGAAGCGCTGTGCATACCAGGCGCTGATGCGCTCGCGCAGGGGCTCCAGGCCCAGGGCGTTGGTGTACTGGGTGGCGCCGTCGCGCACGGCGCGGGCGGCGGCTTCCTGCACCAGGGGCGGGGCGGTGAAGTCGGGCTCGCCGATGTTCAGAAAGATCATCGGCTCGCTGGTGCCCGCCACCTCGCGCGCCAGGGCCTGGGCGGCCTTGGCCACCTCCATCACGTAAAACGGTTCGATGCGCTCTGCGCGCGAGGAGAACTTCATGGTGGTCCGGTGGGTCGTGCCTTGCCTGCAGTGCTGCGGCGTGGCGGGGTATAAGGCCGCGCTGCGGTGGGGCCCGCAGCGGGTAGGTACGTAGGTGGCTGGCCGCTCAGGCCTGGGCGCCGTCGTCCGCAGGCGTTGCTGCTGCTGCGCTGGCGCCCGAGGCCTTGTCGGCGGCGACTTCGGCGGCGCGCAGGCGCGGTGCCAGGCCATTGAGCACGGCGTTCACGTACTTGTGGCCATCGGTGCCGCCGAATTCCTTGGCCAGTTCGATGCACTCGTTGAGCACCACGCGCCAGGGCACGTCCAGGCAGTGCTGGAACTCGTACACGCCGATCCACATCACGGCGTGCTCGATGGGCGAGATCTCGGCCATCTTGCGGTCCAGCAGGGGCGTGATCAGCGCGTCCATGTCGGCGGCCATCTGGATGCTGCCGTGCAGCAGCGCGTCGTAGTGCACCGAGTCGGCCTTGTGAAAGCCCGCCAGGTCGCGCGTGAAGGCGTCAATCGCCTCGGGCGCGTTGCCGCCCACCAGGTGCTGGTACAGCGCCTGCAGCGCGAATTCGCGCGCGCGGCTGCGCGCCGACTTGGAAGCCGCCTTGCGCACGCCGGTGCTCTTGAGGCCGGTGCGCGACTGCTTGGGCGGGCGCTTGGCCGGGTGGCTGCTGCTGGCGCTGGCGCCGCTGTCGTCGTTGCCGTAGTCGTTTTCGCTCATGACAGGTCTTCCAGCAGGTTGGCCATTTCCACAGCCACACGGGCCGCGTCCGTGCCCTTGTCGGTCTGGCGGGCGATGGCTTGTTCCATGTTCTCGGTGGTGATGATGGCGTTGGCGATCGGGATCTGGTAGTCGAGCGACAGGCGCGTGACGCCCGCGCCCGATTCGTTGGCCACCAGCTCGAAGTGGTAGGTCTCGCCGCGGATGATGCAGCCCAGGGCGATCAGCGCGTCGTACTCGTCGGCCTCGCACATCGCCTGCAGGGCCACGGGCACTTCGAGCGCGCCGGGTACCAGCACGTGCTTGATGTGCTTTTCCTGCACGCCCAGGGCCAGCAGCTCGGCACGGCAGGCCGCGGCCAGGCTGTTGGTGATGCTTTCGTTGAAGCGGGCCTGGACGATGCCGATGTGCAGCTTCTTGCCGTCCAGCCTGTCTGCTGTTCCTTTTTCTGCGCCAAACATAGTGGTGATCCTGTTCTTTTACTCTTTGGGGATGAAGCCGGTGATTTCGAGGCCGTAGCCGGCCATGCTGGGCATGCGGCGGGGCTGGCCCATGAGCTGCATCTTGTGCACGCCGCACTCGCGCAGGATTTGCGCGCCCACGCCGTAGGTGCGCAGGTCCATGCGGCCACGCTCGGGCGCCTGGGCGGCGCGTGCCGTGCCCTCGAACTGTTCGAGCAGTTGCTCGGCCGTTTCGCCGCAGTTGAGCAGCACGGCCACGCCCTTGCCCTGGGTGGCCAGGTATTGCAGGCTCGAATCGAGGCCCCAGGAGTGCATGGAGCGGTTGACTTCGAGCGCGTCGAACACCGACAGCGGTTCGTGCACACGCACGGGCACCACGTCGTCGGTTCCCCACTGGCCCTTGACCAGCGCCAGGTGCACCGCCTGGCTGGGCTTGTCGCGAAAGGCGTGCACGGTGAACTCGCCCGCGGCGGTCTGCAGGGTGCGCGTGCCCACCTTTTCGACCAGGGTTTCGTTGCGGCTGCGGTACTCGATCAGGTCGGCGATGGTGCCGATCTTCAGGCCGTGCTCGGCCGCGAACAGCTGCAGGTCGGGCAGGCGGGCCATGGTGCCATCGTCCTTCATGATCTCGCAGATCACGGAGGCGGGGCTGCAGCCGGCCATCACGGCCAGGTCGCAGCCGGCTTCGGTGTGGCCGGCACGCATGAGCACGCCGCCGTCCACTGCCTGCAGCGGGAAGATGTGGCCGGGCTGCACCAGGTCTTCGGCGCGCGCCTCGGGTGCCACGGCGGCCTGCACGGTGCGCGCGCGGTCGGCGGCGGAGATGCCGGTGGTCACGCCCTCGGCCGCCTCGATGGAGACGGTGAACGCGGTGGAATGCTTGGTGCCGTTGCGCGTGACCATGGGCGGCAGGCGCAGGCGCTCGCAGCGCTCGCGGCTCAGGGTCAGGCAGATCAGGCCGCGGCCGAAGCGGGCCATGAAGTTGATGGCCTCAGGCGTGACATGGTCGGCGGCCAGCACCAGGTCGCCTTCGTTCTCGCGGTCTTCTTCATCGACCAGGATGACGATGCGGCCGGCGCGCATCTCGGCCACGATGTCCTCGACGGGCGAGATCGGCACGGGGGTGAGGGGGGTGTTCATGGAGGGCTAGGGCTTTCTGTGGGGACGGCTGGCAGGCGGGTGCAGCGCAGGTTCCCGTGGCTGGAGGCTGCAGCGCAATGTGCACCCCCAAGAAACCGCCCAAAGAACATGCGATGCGGCGTAGCCGCACGTCGACGGGGCTTATTGCCCCGGAAGGCGCCGATTTTAATGCACCCGGCAGTCGAGTGCATGCGGATGGCCTTGCGCCAGGTCAGATCATGCTGCCCTGGATCACCACGTCGGATTCTGGGTAGGCCACGCAGGGCAGCACGCAGCCCTCGGCCTTCTCTTCGGGCGACAGGCCTGGCCATTCGATCTCGTAGCGCACACGCCCCTCCACCAACTGGCCGATGCAGGTGCGGCAGGTGCCGTTGCGGCAGGAGCTGGGCCAGTCGATGCCGCCCTGTTCCATGGAGACAAGCAGGGGCTGCTCGGGCCAGGCGTCGCACTGGGCGCCATCGGGCTCGACGCGGGCGGTGAAGAAGGGGATGGCGGGCTGGTTCATGCGTCGTGGTGGTGCGGGTCAGGGGGTGCGTTGCCACACCAGGAGAAGGTTGTTGGCCGGCATGGCGTGGCGCGCGGCCAGGTGCAGGCCGGCGGCTGCGGCTTCGCGTTCCACATCGGCGCGGTGGCGGATGCCCCAGCCGGGGTCCTGCGCGCGCAGGGTGGCGTCAAAGCCCTGGTTGCCCGGCGAGGTGGGCACACCGTCTTCGATGTAGGGCCCGTAGGTGACCAGCCGGCCACCAGGCGCCAGGTGGCGCGCCGCGCCCTGCATCAGCCCCGTGCAGCAGGCCCAGGGAGCGATGTGCAGCATGTTGGCGCAGTAGATCAGGTCAAAGGGCGGGGCACTGAGCGCGCCGCCATCGGGCCAGACGCTGGAGCGCACGTCCAGGCGCACGGCGGGCAGCACGTTGGCGGCACCGGCCTGCAAGGCCCAGCCGGCGATGGCGAAGAACAACTCGTCCTTCAGGTCCGTGGGTTGCCAGCTCCAGCCGGGCAGGGCGGCGCTGAAGAAGGCCGCATGCTGCCCCGTGCCGCTGGCAATTTCCAGCGCGGCACCGGTGTCGGGCAGCAGGCCGCGCAACACGGCCAGGATGGGGGCCTGGTTGCGTTCGGAGGCGGGGCTGCAGGGGAGGGCGGGTGCGGTCATGGTTGTGGACAAAAGGGATGGCGGATGCTATCAAATTGAAAGCAAATCCAGGCCTGGAGGGGCTTTGCCAAAACTGCCTTGTTTTTGGGCAATGCAGGGATAGTCCTTGCAAATCAAGCACTTGGCCTGCCTGTACAGCACTTGTCCCGACTTATCCCCATGATTGTCCAGTGCCGGGTGGGATAACCCCTGCCATTTGCCTGAAAAACAGGCAAATGCGGGGCTTGCCCTTGTGAATCAAGCACTTGGCGTGGCCATACAGAAGTTGCCAAAACTTATCCACATGATTGTCCAGGGCTGGCAGGGATAACCGGGTTCCGCGTGCCTTCCGGGACTGCCCAAAAAACGGGCGGCGCAAGGATTGTTCTTTCAAATCAATGGCTTGCGTTGGCCATACAGCAGTTGTCCCGAGTTGTCCCCGCAGTTGTCCAGTGTGCCTAGGGATAACCCGTATGCCGGTGCTCCCGGTGGCTGCCCAAAAATCAGGCGATGCAGGGATAGTCCTTGCAAATCAAGCACTTGGAGGCGCCATACACGACTTGCCAAAACTTATCCACATGATTGTCCAATGTGGGCAGGGATAACTGCGGCCTGGGTGCCGCAGGGTCAGGCCTCGACCTTGACGCCCTTCCAGAACGCCACACGGCCTCGGATTTCCTCGGCCTCGGGCTTGGGGTCGGCATAGAACCAGGCGGCGTCGGTATTCATCTCGCCGTTGACCAGGAGCGAGAGGTAGCTGGCCTGGCCCTTCCAGGCGCACATGGTCTTGTGGTTGCTGAAAGTGACGTACTCGCGCTTGAGCGAGGCTTCGGGGAAATAGTGGTTGCCTTCGACCACCACGGTGTCGTCGCTTTCGGCGATGGTCACGCCGTTCCAGGTTGCTTTCATGGGAATCATCCTTCGGGAAAAAAACGGGGGCGCATGCATGCCCGCCAGGGGCGATTGTGCTACCAGGCAGTCACGCACGGTACGGGGTTGCGGGGGGATGTCGCGTACAGTCGCTGCGCAGCCAACAACCACAGGAGAACATGCACCATGGGTATCGATTTCAAGGGCCGCGTGGCCATCGTCACGGGCGCCGGCGGCGGCCTGGGCCGCCAGCATGCGCTGGCACTGGCGGCGCGCGGCGCCAAGGTGCTGGTCAATGACCTGGGCGGCGCCGTGGACGGCAAGGGCGGCTCGGTGGGCGCGGCCCAGGCCGTGGTGGACGAGATCATCGCGGCCGGTGGCGAGGCGATTGCCAATGGCGCATCGGTCACCGACTACGCGGCCGTGCAGGCCATGGTGCAGCAGGCCGTCGACGCCTGGGGCCGGGTGGACATCCTGGTGAACAACGCCGGCATCCTGCGCGACAAGTCGTTCTCCAAGATGGAGATGGACGACTTCCGCCTGGTGGTGGACGTGCACCTCATGGGCGCCGCCCACTGCTGCAAGGCCGTGTGGCCGCACATGGTGGCCCAGCAGTACGGGCGCATCGTGATGACCACCTCGTCCACGGGCCTGTACGGCAACTTCGGCCAGTCCAACTACGGCGCGGCCAAGCTCGCGCAGGTGGGGCTGATGCAGACCCTGTCCATCGAGGGCGCCAAGTACAACATCCACGTGAACGCCCTGGCACCCACGGCCGCTACGCGCATGACCGAAGGCCTGATGCCCCAGGAGGTGCTCGACGCCCTGAAGCCCGAGGCCGTGGTGCCCGCCATGCTGGTGCTGGCGCACGAAAGCGCGCCCACGCGCACCATCCTGTGTGCAGGCGCGGGCACCTTCGAGGCGGCGCACATCACGCTGACCCAGGGTATTCACCTAGGCATGGGGCCCGAGACCCCCGAGCAACTGGCCGCACGCCTCTCGGAAGTGACCGAACGGGCGGGCGAACAAGTACCACAAAGCGGCGCAGCCCAGGGGACCAACGAGGTGAGCAAGGCCATGGCGGCCAGGGTTTAAGCCAGATCCACACGCGCAATCCCGCGGCGTGCTAAGTTCCGCCCCGATACGAGATCGGTAATAAAGATATGAGAACTTTGCAGGAACGACTGGCCGCCTACCCCGCAGATGCACTGGCAGGCATCCGCCGCGGCATCGAGAAGGAGGGATTGCGCGTGCTGCCCAGCGGGGGGCTGGCGCTCACGCCGCACCCGGCGGCATTGGGATCGGCACTCACCCACCCGCTGATCACCACCGACTACAGCGAATCGCAGCTGGAGCTGATCACCGGCGCCCACAAGGGCGTGGACGAATGCCTGCACGAACTGGCCGAGGTGCACCAGTTCGTGCACCGCGCACTGCAGGCCCAGGGCGGCGAGTTGATGTGGGCGTCGAGCATGCCCTGTGGCCTGCCCACGGACGAGACGATTCCCATCGGCCGCTATGGCAGCTCCAACATCGGCCGTGCCAAGAGCGTCTACCGCATGGGCCTGGGCCACCGCTATGGCCGGCGCATGCAGACCATCTCGGGCATCCACTACAACTGGTCGCTGCCCGGCGTGGGCAGCGATGACTACTTTGCGCTGATCCGCAACTTCCGCCGCCACGCCTTCGAGATGCTGTACCTGTACGGCGCCTCGCCCGCGCTGTGCCCTTGCATCGAGCAGGCGCGCGCGCACCGCCTGCAGGCCCTGGGCGACAAGGGCCAGGCCATGTACCTGCCGCACGCCACCTCGCTGCGCATGGGCCGCCTCGGTTACCAGAGCGACGCCCAGGCCACGCTGGCCGTGAGCTACAACGGCCTCCAGGGGTACGCCAACTCGCTGCACGAAGCATTGACCCGGCCCTACCCGGCTTACGAGACCGTGGGCGTGCGCAACCCCGGCGGCGACTACAACCAGCTCGGTACCAGCCTGCTGCAGATCGAGAACGAGTTCTACGGCACCATCCGCCCCAAGCGCACGGTGAAGACCGGCGAGCGGCCGCTGCATGCGCTGCGCGAGCGCGGGGTGGAGTATGTCGAGGTGCGGCTGATGGACCTGGACCCGTTCGTCACCGTGGGCATCACGGCGCAGACCATGCGCCTGCTGGACGTGTTCCTGCTGCACTGCCTGCTGTCCGACAGCCCGCCCGATACGCCTGAAGAGATCGCTGAGCTCAAGCAGAACCAGCACCTCACGGCCGAGCGCGGCCGCGAGCCGGGCCTGCAGCTGCAGCGCAATGGCAAGGATGTGGCGCTGACCACCTGGGGCGCCGAGGTGCTGGCCGAGTGCGTGCCACTGGCTGCCGCGCTGGATGCCACGCATGGCACCACGGACTACAGTGATGCCCTGCGCGATGCGCGTGCGCTGATGGACGCGCCGGAGCGCACACCCTCGGCGCGGGTGCTGGCCAGCATGGTGCAGGACCATGAGAGCAGTTTCGAGCGCTTCGCCTTCCAGCAGTCGGCCAAGGCGCAGGCCACCTTGCTGGCCTTGCCCTGGAGCGATGCGCAGCAGGCGCGGTATGAGCAGATGGCGCATGATTCCGTGGCGGCGCAGAAGGCCATCGAGGCGGCTGATACCTTGCCGTTTGAGCCTTGGCGGGAGCAGTACATGGCTGTTGGTGGTTTGGGCTGATAGTCTGGCTTATGGTGGCTTCTGCTGTGGGTTGAGGGCGGGAGCCGGGATGTGCGCCCGGCGGCGCAGTAACTTTCTCTTGGGCCGCCAAGAGAAAGTCACCAAAGAGAAGGCGGCCCCGCTGTCTGCGTCCCTTCGCTGCGCTGCGGGCAACCTGCGATGCTCGGTCCTGGGGTGGCGTCGCGGAACTCGCTGCGTTCTTCGAACTCCGCTCAAACATCCGCGACGAGCCAGATCACGAAGTGCGTGTGTCCTTCGGCACACGCACCCACCCCAGGCCCTGCGCTTCTCGGCGCAGCCAGAAGGGGTGGGGAGCGGGGACAAACACGGCTGCTGCTGCGCAGCTGCGCCGGGTGTCGGTTACGCGCTGCGCGCTGCCGACGAAACTGGCGCGATCGCCCTGGCGAGCCGAGCGCAGCGAAGGACCACAGGCCGAGCGAAGCAATGGCCCGAGTGGAGCCCGCTCCCACCCCCTTCTGACCGTGCCGAGAAGCGCAGGGCCTGGGGTGAGCGCGTGCCGAAGGACACGCGCATCGTTGTCTGACTCACCGCGGTTGTTTGAGCGGAGTTCACCCGCAGGGGGAACGCAGCGAGTTCCGCGGTGCACCCCAGGACTGAGCATCGCAGGTTGCCCCGGAGCGCAGCGCAGGGGACGCGGGCAGCGGGGTCGCCTTTCTTTTGGGTACTTTTCTTTGGCGACGCAAAGAACAAGTACCTCGGCCGCCGGGCCGAGACCCGGCCTCCGCCCTCAGCAAAAAACAGAAGCAACCACAAGCAAGAGGCCTGGCTCATTCTGTCCTCAACCAAGTCATAAGGGGCTTGTACCGGGCGCGCCGTCAGCCCAGTTGCAGCAGCGCCTCCTCGCGCCAGTAATCGGCCGCATCCAGAAACCCCTCCCACACACAGCCATTGCACCCCCGCCCACAGCAGCTCGTCGGTTCGGGCGGTGGTGCGCGCAAAGTGATGCCCGCCGCCCCAGCCTGCTGCTGCAACTGTGCGAACATCGCCTGGGCCGACGCAGCGTCGGTTGCGCGGGCGGGTGCGCTGCTGCTGGCGGTGGTGCCGCTCACGGCCGGCGCTTGGCCCTGCGCAGCAGGTAGTTCACGATGAAGCCACCGCCCAGCACCAGCGCGAACCAGCCCACCAGCGTGGCCTGGGCCATGAGGTCGCGCACGCTGCCCGAGCGCGCCACGTAGGGTGCCAGCAGGATCACCAGGCCGATGAGGGCGCAGGTGACGCCCTTGAACAGCATCTCCTTGTCGGCCTTGGCCTGGGTGGAGGTGCGTGGGGTGTTGTTGGTTGGCATGGAAATGAGGGCAAAAGCGGGCGCCGAAAAACCGCGCGGAAAGCGTTGGGGCAAACCGCGATTATCCTTCCCACCCTGATTCCCGCTCCGCACGCTCAAGAAAGTACCCCCCGCATGGCCATCCAGTGGTTCCCCGGTCACATGCACCTGACCAAGAAAGCCATCACCGAACGCATCAAGGACATTGATGTGGTGATCGAGGTGCTGGACGCGCGCCTGCCCGGCTCCAGCGCCAACCCGCTGCTGGTCGAGCTCACGGGCCACAAGCCCACGCTCAAGGTGCTCAACAAGCAGGACGTGGCCGACCCGGCGCGCACGGCGCTGTGGCTCGACTGGTACAACGCCCAGCACGATACGGGCGCCGTGGCGCTCGACGCGTCGGAGGCCGCGCCCGCGCGCAAGCTCATCGACGGCTGCCACCGGCTGGCGCCCAACCGGGGCGGCATGGCCAAGCCCATGCGCGTGCTGATCTGCGGCGTGCCCAACGTGGGCAAGTCCACGCTGATCAACACCCTGACCAACAAGCGCCAGGCCAAGACCGGCGACGAGGCCGGCATCACCAAGATCGAGCAGCGCATCACGCTGGCCGACGACTTCTACCTGTGGGACACGCCCGGCATGCTGTGGCCGCGCATCATCATTCCCGAAAGCGGCTACAACCTGGCCGCCAGCGGCGCCGTGGGCCGCAATGCCTACGACGAGGAACTGGTGGCACTGGAGCTGCTGCGCCGGCTGCAGCAGCACTATGCGCCGTTGCTGGAGGCGCGCTACAAGCTGGGCCTGCCCGCGGGCGCCATGGCCACCATGCAGGACGACGAACTGCTCGAAGCCATCGGCAAGAAGCGCGGCGCCATGCTGGGCGGCGGCCGGGTGAACCTGCAAAAGACGGCTGAGATCGTGATGACCGACTTTCGCACCGCCATCCTGGGCCGCATCACGCTGGAGACACCCACCGAGTTCGAGGCCTGGCGCGCTGCCGGCCTGGCCGAGGATGCCAAGCGCCAGGCGAAGAAGGACGCGCGCGCCAAGGCCAAGGGCAAGGGATCGGGCATGCGCGAGCCGTCTGCAGGTGACGGCGAGGCCGAGTAAGCCCCCCAGGGGCGCCGCCACGGGCGCTCTGCGCTGCGTCGCGCTGCCGCACGGCAATTGAGGGCTCGATAGGCGCGGTGTATCGCGTTACCATGACAGATCATCGGCTGCCATTGCCCTCACCATGCGCGCTGTTGCCCACCTGTTGCCCGCCGACCAAGAAGACGCCACCACGCAGCAACTGGTGCGCGCCGGCGCATGGGTGGTCGCGGTCACCGGCACCCTGATCTCGGCGCTGCTGCTGCTGGACACGCCCCTGTCCTGGACGCATGTGCTGCTCAACCTGGGGGCGGGTGGCATGGGCGCGCTGTCCGTGGTGCTGGGCCGCATGGGGCGCTGGCACCAGGCGGCGCTGGTGCTGGTCTGGGGGGTGTGGGGCGTCGTGGCGCTGGTGGCGGCCAGCAATGGCGGCCTGCGCGGGCCCAACCTGCTCAATTTTCCAGTGCTGATCGTGTTTGCAGGCTGGATCCTGGGCGCGCGCGCCACGCTGTGGCTCACCGGCTGCACGGGCGTGTTGCTGCTGTTCTTCCTGTGGGCCGACCTGCGCGGCTGGCTGCCCGACGCGCGCTACGGCAACCGCCTGGCCTACCTGGCCTACCTCACGGGCATCCTGGCCGTGACGGCCGCGGCCACGCTGCTGTCGCGCCGCAGCTACCTGCGCCGCGTGCAGGAGGCGCAGCAGACCGCATCGAGCCTGGCCGCCAGCGAGGCCGAGCTGCGCAAGCTGCTGCGCGCGGTGGAGCAAAGCCCCGAGAGCATCGCCATCACCGACCTCACCGGGCGCATCGAATACGTCAACGCCGCCTTCCTCGCCCGCACCGGCTACGCGCGTGACGAGGTGCTGGGCCAGCCCTCGGCCCTGGTGTCGAGCAACGGCATGGCCCCGGCGCAGCGCCTGGGCCTGCGCGACACGCTGGCGCGCGGCGAGAACTGGGCCGGCGAGCAGGTCAACCGCCGCAAGGATGGGGTGGAGATCATCGAGGCCGTGGTGGTGGCCCCCATCCGCCAGACCGACGGGCACATCAGCCACTATGTGGAGCTCAAGCAGGACATCACCGAGCGCAAGCGCGCGGCCGAGGAGATCCACCGCCTGGCGCACTTCGATGCCCTGACCAGCCTGCCCAACCGCCGCATGCTGGTGGACCGTCTGGCCACGCTGCAGTGGCGCACCGGGCGGGCAAGCTGCACACCCGGAGCGTTGCACGCCCTGGTGCTGCTGTTCCTGGACCGCTTCACCATCTTCAATGATGCGCGCGGCAGCGAGATGGGCGACCGCCTGTTGTGTGCCGTGGCGCTGCGCCTGTCGGCGCTGCTGCCCGAGCAGGGCCTGCTGGTGCGCGTGGCCGGCGATGAGTTCGCCATCGTGCTGCACGACCTGGCGACCCAGGGGCCGCAGGCCAGCCGCCGTGCCCTGGCCTTTGCCGAGCAGGTGCAGGCGCAGCTGCTGCAGCCGATGCGCCTGGAGGGCTATGCCGACGAGGCGCAGCTGGGCGCCAGCATCGGCATCACGCTGTACCCGCAGAGCCCGGCCGATTCACCCCAGGAGGCGCTGCGCCGTGCGGGCACGGCGCTGCACCGCGCCAAGCAGGCCGGGGGCGGGCGCTCGGCCTTCTTCGAAGAGGGCATGGGCGAGGCGGCGCAGCAGCGCTTCCTGGTGGAGCGCACCTTGCGCCAGGCGATTGCCGGCGATGAGCTGCGGCTGTTCCTGCAGTCGCAGGTGAATGCGCAGGGCGAGCTCACGGGCGCCGAGGTGCTGGTGCGCTGGCAGCACCCCCGCGACGGCTTGCTTGCCCCTGGCGCCTTCATTCCCATTGCCGAGGAGTCCGACCTCATCGTGAGCCTGGGCACCTGGGTGCTCGCGCATTCCTGCGCGCTGCTGGCCCTGCCCGCCATGCGCGAGCGCAAGCTGCGCCTGTCGGTCAACCTCAGTGCGCGCCAGTTCCGCCAGGCCGGCTTCATCCCGCAGCTGCGCTCGCTGCTGGCGGCCTCGGGGGCCGACCCGGCCCTGCTCACGCTGGAGGTCACCGAGGGCCTGGTGATCGACGATTTCGACGATGCCGTGGCCAAGATCCGTGAGCTGGGCGCATTGGGCGTGGAGTTCTCGCTGGACGACTTCGGCACCGGCTACTCGTCGCTGGCCTACCTCAAGCGCCTGCCGATCCGCGAGATCAAGATCGACCGCAGCTTCGTGCACGAGGCCCCCACCAATGCCGATGACGGCGTGCTGGTCGAGGGCATTCTGTCGGTGGCCAGCCACTTCGGGCTGCGCGTGGTGGCCGAGGGCGTGGAGACACGGGCCCAGGCCGACTTCCTGCGCCAGCGTGCGCCCGGCATCCTCTACCAGGGTTATCTGTTCGGCCGGCCCGAGCCGCAGGAGGACTGGCTGGCCCGGCTGGCCCCTGGACCATTGGTATGAGTCCGCGCAAAAAGAACAGCCCCCGCTGCCGGTAGCAACGAGGGCTGTGGTTCGCACCGGCCGTGGACGGCGCGGCCAGGTCGCGGTGCGACTACTTGTTCTTGTCCTTGCCGCGCGGGATCACGGCCGTCACGGGCGGCATGGGGCGGTCGGAGCCGTGCGATTCCTTCGGGATCGACGTGTCCTTCTTGGGTTTCTTGGTCATCTTGTTGCTGCGCTGTTCGCCTTTGGCCATGGGCCCTCCTGTATGGGTCTCCGGATGGGACCGCTGCGCGGAATGGTACGCCACAACCGGGGCGACCGGAACGGCCTTGGGCGTTACCCCCGTGGGGCCACCACGGCGGTGGCCTCCACTTCCACCAGCATGCCGTCGAGCGCCAGGCGCGGCACGGGGATCAGGGTGCAGGCGGGCGTGGGCGCATCGCCCCACACGCGGCGCGCGGCCTCGGTCCACAGGGCCAGGCGTTCCTCGGTGTGGTCCACCACCAGCAGCGTGAGCCGCACCACATCGTGCACCGTGGCGTCGGCCGCCTCCAGCACGCGGCGCATGTTGTCCAGGGCCTGCGCGAGCTGCTCGGCAAAGTTGGGCGAGAGCTCGCCCGCCAGGTTCTCGCCGCCCTGGCCCGAGGCATAGACCGTGCGGCCCGCGAGGGGTGCCACCACCACGTGGGTGTAGCCATTGGGGGCCGGGTCGTACACGCCCTCGGGGTTGATGTGGGCGAGCGTGGCAGCGTGGGTCGGGCTGAGGCGCTGTGCGATCTGCGGCATGGGTGACGTCCTGAAGGTCGTTGAAGAGGCTGGTAGTATTGAATCTCAAGTTAACTTGAGGTCAACGACCCACTTCAAAGGCATGGACATGAAGCAGCACGATGACGCGCCCGGCGATTCCATGGCGGAGCTGGCGGCCGACCTGTCGGTGGGCGAGGTGGCGCGCCGCAGCGGGTTGGCCGTCTCGGCGCTGCATTTTTACGAAACCCGCGGCCTGATTGCCAGCGTGCGCAGTGCGGGCAACCAGCGGCGCTACCCGCGCTCGGTGCTGCGCCGGGTGGCGGTGATCAAGGTGGCCCAGCGCATGGGCGTACCGCTGGCGGCCATCGGCCAGTCGCTGCAGGCCCTGCCCGCAGGCCGCACGCCCACGGTGGCCGACTGGCGCCGGCTGTCCGAGCGCTGGCGCGAGGACCTGGACGAGCGCATCCGCACGCTGACCGCGCTGCGCGACCAGCTCGACGGCTGCATCGGCTGCGGATGCCTGTCGCTCAAGGTCTGCCCGCTGCGCAATGCGCAGGATGCGCTGGCCCAGGAAGGGCCCGGTCCGCATTTCTGATCGGTGCGTGCGCAGCGTCCCCGCTTACCAGCGCAGCGGTGCGTTCTCGTTGTTCCAGAAAATCCAGCGGCTCACCTCCGCGTAGGGCGAGGTGCCGATGGAATAGGGGTCCAGCCCCGTCTCCGTGCGCTGCAGCACGGCCAGATAGCCGCCGTAGCTGCCCACCAGCAGTGTGCTGCCATCGGGCGAGGCCTCGATGGCGCTGATGCTGCTGCCCACATGGTGGCGCCACAGGGTGTTGCCCTCATCGTCCATGGCGTTCACGTAGCCGCTGGCATCGCCCATGACCACCATGCCGGGCAGTGTGGCCGAGGCGTAGACGCGCCAGTCCGCGTTGACGACCGTACCTTCGGTGTCCTGCGCGTCGTCCACGCGTGTGGAGGTGGTGATGCCGTTGTACAGGTGGCAGGAGTTGAACCACAGCCGCGTGCCGTCGTGCGAGAAGCGCGCGTGGTGCGGGTAGGAGGACTGTGTCTCCAGCGTGCGCAGCAGGCCGCCGTCCTGCGCGCCGAGCAGGATGTGCGTGCTGTCCTGGTCGCCCACGGCGATGAAGCGCTCGTCGGGTGACAGGGCCATGTGCAGCATGTCCATGGACAGCAGGCTGCCCTCGGGCTCGCCTTCGGCGGCATCCTCATGGTTCTTGGGCCAGGTGTAAGGGCTGCCATCGTCCTCGCCGTCCTCGCCCTCGTCGAATTCCTGGTGGTGCAGGCGCTGCACACCCTGGTTGGTGCTGATCAGGTAGATGCCCGTGGGGTTGCGCAGCAATACCCGCCGGCCGTCGCTGAACGGGATGATCTCGTCGCAGCGCCGGCCCAGCGAGCCGGCCACCAGGCCCATGGATGCGGGGATGCCTTCGTTGCCGTGCGGCAGCGGCAGCTGTGCGATCTGCGGCCCGCCAAAGCCCTGGTGCGTGGTGATGTGCGTGCCGTCGCTCTGCGCAAAGCAGCGCCCGTCCATGGACCGCCCCAGGCCCTTGAGCGCCGGCAGCGCCGTGGCCGCAGTGCCGTCGATCTGCACCCAGTGCACCGACTCGCTGTAGCCGGGCCCGATGCGCGCGAGGATGCGGCCATCGGCCAGCAGCAGGGCCGGGCCGATGAACTGGCCCTGCTTGGAGGCCGTGCGCACATAGGCATCGGGGGCAAAGGCAAAGCGTTGGCGAAAGCGCTCGGCCAGGGCCTCGTCGGCATGCCGGTTCACCACGCGGGCCAGCTGCAGCACCGTGGGGGCGCTGGCCTTGCGCGGGTCGTCGGGCAGGTCGTCGTCTTCCTCCTCATCCTCCTCTTCGCCGCTGGCGTCGCCCTCGCCCTCATGGGCGCGGGCGGTCAGCGCGAACTGGTGGGCGCGGATGGCGGCCACATAGGTCTCGCCACCGGTCTGCCACTGCCCGGACAGCAGCATCAGTTCGGCCGGGAATACGGCGGCATCGGGCAGGTCCGGCGCCAGCGGGGGCGTAGCCAGCAGGTGCACAGCGGCCTCGATGCGTTGCGCTTCTGCGCGCTGCGCTTCCTGCACCTCGTGCTCGCCGCGGATCTTCGCCTCCACCTGGGCAAACAGCCGCAGCAGGCGAGCAATGTGGTCCACCGCACCGCGGGGCAGTGCGGTCCTGGGCTCGCTCTGGCGCTGGGCGTACTTGAACTCCACCAGCGGCGGGCCGGCACGGGCCTCGTCCACGTCGAGCTGATAGGCGGCGTAGCTGTCGTCCGCGTCGTCACCGGGCCGCTGTTCGCCGTTCTCCCAACTGAGCTTGAGCGCACGGCTCCAGGGCTCGCCGTCGTGCAGGCAGGGCTGGCGCGCACCCACCCATACGTCGCCGTGCCAGGTGCCGTTCCTGTCGCTGTCCCACCAGTCGTTGTACTCCTCGGTGAAGTAGGGCAGGCTGGTGAATTGCTCGATGTGCCTGGGGGTGAGCGTGGCCTGCAGCCGGTGGTACAGCGGGTAGCCGGCGCGCGACTGTCCTACGGCGCGGCGCACATAGTCGAGCACACCGCGCCAGGCTTTCATGCAGGCCTCGCGCGCTTCGGCGGGGGCATCGTTGTCCAGCACCTTGAACCCGTCCTCCGTGCCCTCGGTGTAGCCGCGGTAGAGCAGTGTGGCGACCTGGGTGCAGGGGATGGGCTTCCTCCGCACTGCGGCCGCCAGGCGGGCCAGCAGGCCCTTGCGCGTAGGCTCGCGCTCCACCGAGAGGTAGAAGTCCCAGGTCTTCCAGACCGTGATGAAGACGTTGTCGTCGCGCTGGTCGCCATCGCCGTCCAAATGCCGGCGGCAGAGCAGGAAATCGGTCTGCCCGAACCAGCCAGAGGCCTTCTTCTCCTTGTGCGTGACCACGGGCGAGTTCACCGCTGCGAGGATGTTGGCCACGCTGATCGCCTCGTCGGCGAAGAGGTCGTTGGCCAGGGGCAGGTCGGCCTCGATCTCGCTGCTGGCGCGCACCGGGCTCTCACCGGCGCGCACGGCGGCGACCACGCGGTCACGGTCGAGCAGATCGCCGATGCCGTCCGTACCGTCGTCGATGCCATCGAAGTACTCGGGCAGGAACACCAGGCCCGCCACCTCGGCAGAAAACTCCGCCAGGCTGGGCACGCCGCGTGTTTCATCGAGCAGGAACTGCACCTGCTCGCCGCCAGCCACCTGCACCGGGTATTCATCGGTGAACAGCGCCACGCGTGCCGTGAGGCCGCCGTCCACCCGCAGCTCGCCGTGGCGGGCATGGCCCCAGAGCAGTTCGTCCACCGTGAATGCGCCCTGCACATGCAGCAGCTGCCCGCCGATGACCGCATGCTGCACATGCAGGTCGCCCAGCACCACCAGGTGGGTGGTGCCATAGGTGTTGCCGGCGGTCAGCGCGCCCTCGATGGCGAGGCTGCCCTCCACGAGGACCAGATGGGGCGCACGGCGGGTCCGCGGGGCGGCCTCCGGCTGGGCCTGTGCCAGCTGGTGCAGGCCGCCATCGGCCACCAGCGGCAGGTCCAGGTGCAGTTCAGGCCACTGCACGTCGCCGCTGATCCAGACGGCGGTCTCTGCGCTGAACTCTTCAGGATCTGCCTGCAGGCGTTCTGCGATGGAGCAGCCGGCGGGCAGCAGGTGGGCCACTTCGGCCATGGGAACAAAACGCAGGCTCGGCAGGTTGGGCTGGCTGGGCATGGTGCTTTCAGGGCAATGAACAGTCGGTCGGCGGGCATCGTACACCGCGTGTACGCGGCCACGCCGCTGCGTGCACACGCGGCCGTTTGGGCCGACAATGATGTGTTGTCTTATCAGTTAATGAAACCCTCCCACCATGAGCCAGAACCCGCCCGCGTTTGAAGTGCTGCCCCGCGACCTGTCCGCCTACCGCCAGGGCAATGTCGGCATCGACTACGTGCACCGCTTCGAATCGGGCAAGCCCGGCCCCCACGTGCTGATCAACGCACTGACCCACGGCAACGAGATCTGCGGCATGGTGGCCGCCACCCACCTGCTCGACAGCGGCGTGCGCCCGCTCATCGGCACGCTGACCATCAGCTTTGCCAACGTGGCGGCCTACGAATCGTTCGACGAGTCCCGCCCGTTCGAGAGCCGCCAGCTGGTGCACAACCTCAACCGCATCTGGTCCGCCGCCGAGCTCGACGGCAGTGGCGACAGCCCCGAACTGCGCCGCGCGCGCGAACTGCGCCCGGTGGTGGCGGCGGCCGACCACATCCTCGATATCCACTCCACCAGCCAGGACGTGCAGCCCTTCTGGGTCTACCCCGCCTACGAACGCAATGCCGCGGCCGCCCTGGCCATCGGCCTGCCGCCCGTGCACATGGTCATGCCCAAAGGTTTGGGCTCGGGCACGCCGCTGATCCAGCACGGCCGCCACGGCCAGGCCCTGGGCGATGCCGGCGTGGCCATGGTGGTCGAGTGTGGCCAGCATTTCCTGCAATCGGCGGCCGACCTCGCTACCCAGGTGGCGCAGGACTTCATCGCCCACTTCGGCCTGACTGCACCGCGCGCCGACCGCGTGGCACCGGGACCGCAGCGCCGCTTCGAGCTGCTGGAGACCTGCATGGTGCTCACGCCCGACTTCGCCTTCACCCGGCCGGTGCTGGGCTTCGAGACCTTCGCCAAGGGCGAACTCATCGCCACCGACGGCGCCGTGGAGATCCGCGCGCTGTGCGACGACTGCACGGTGATGATGCCCACGCGCGAGCCCATCGTGGGGCGCGAGGCGGTGTACCTGACGCGGCCGATCTGAGCGCCTGGGGCGGGCGGCTGGTGGGGATTCGTTCTTTGCTGCTGCAAACAGTGAAATAAGTTCGCAAAAACCGGATTCAGGTTTCGCCCTGGACTGCTGTTTCTTTCAAAGTGCCTTGCCCATACTGGGAGGCATGCTTGCCATCTTGAAAGGACGACACCGATGTTTTATGCAATCAGCGGGTTTCTGGCGCTGGCGCTGCTGGCCCTGTGGTCCGTGGCCTGCTGGAGCGCGCACGCGGTGACGCTGTGGGCGGTATCGGGCGCGGGCACGCTGGCCAGTAGTGGCCCTGCCGTGGTGGATCAGGCCGTGCTGCCCGACTGGCTAGCGGTCTGGCTGCCGCCCGCGCTGGCGCAGGAGTTCGGGTCGCTGGTCGCTTCCATCGGTCCTGTCATCCAGGGCGCGTTGGAGGCCGTGCCTGCGCTCTCGGGCGCCATCTCGCTCCTGGCCTGGGCCGTGTGGGGGTTGGGGGCGCTGGTGCTTCTGGCCCTTGCGGTGGGGGCCCACGTCCTGATTGCCTTGCTCAAGCGCAGCAAGGCGGGTGCATCGCAGGCTGCAGCAGCCTGAGTTCCGACGCAGTTTGGAAGGGCAGGGTTTCGGGTAGATTGCGGGCCTGGTTTGGCGCGGCCAAGGCCTGGCCGCCTGGGATTCTTTCCAGGGCAGCGTCAACCGCCCGGAGGGGGGCTGTCATGGCCGTGGTGGCTCCCGCGCGCCGGCCGCGCCATCCATGCGGCCCACAGGCCGCTGAGCACGATCAGCGCGATGCCCAGCAGGGTCGGCCCTTGGGGCACTTGGCCGAACACCAGCCACCCCAGCAGTGCCGCCCAGAACAGTTGGGAGTACGAGAAGGGAGCGATGGCCGACGGCGGCGCGATGCGGTAGGCCCAGACGATCAGCCACTGCGCGGTGCACCAGCTGCCCGCCATGGCCAGCAGCCAGGGCCATTGCAGCGCGAGTACCCCCGGGGCCATGCGCGCAGCGGGTAGCGCCAGGGCCAGCACGCCCAGTGCGGCCGAGTACAGGATGGTGGTGGGGGCGGGATCGCTGCTGCTGAGCAGGCGGGTGCAGAGCACGGCACCCGCCCAGGCCAGGGACGACAGCAGCGGGAACAGCATGGGGGCGTCGAATCCCGCCCCGCCGGGCTGCGCCACGACCAGCACGCCCGCAAAGCCCAGCAGCACCGGGGCATTGCGCCAGGGTCGCCAGGGCTCGCGCAGCAGCAGGGTGGAGAGCAGCGTCACATACAGCGGGGAGGCGAACACCAGGGCGGTGGCCTCGGCAATCGGCAGGGTCTTGATGCCCTGCAGAAACAGCACGGCCGAGCCGACCAGGCCGGCGGCCCGGCCCAGCTGCAGGAGCGGGCGCTGGGAGCGCAACAGCCCGGGCTGGCGCAGCGCCATCGGCAGCGCAGTGGCCAGCAGCAGTGCATAGCGCAGCCAGGCCAGTTGTCCGGCGTCGAGCCCGCTGCCTGCACGTTGGACCAGTGCGTCGGACACGGAGAAGCAGGCCATGGCGGCGACCAGGAGCACGCTGCCCTGGAGGTGGGAAGACATGGGGGCTGTAGAAGAGGGACACTAGGTCCGGCGCACGCGCAGCAGGCCGGGCTCGTGGGGCTGGGGCTCCAGCCACCAGGTCTGGGCAGGGATGGCGGCGCCCTTGGCCGTGCTGCGGGCGAAAAGCTGCAGCAGCCAGCCGTTGGCCGCCGCGGCCTCGATCCTGCCTTCGCCGATGGTGAGGTCGGCGAACTCGATGAGCACCGGGTCGCCGGCCTGCCAGTGAGTCAACCCATTGGCCGGTGTGCCGGCGAGCCGTACGCCGGGATAGAGATGGCTGTCGCCAGCCGCAAGGCGCCGGGCGCTCATGGAGGAAGCTGCTGTGCTGCTCAGCGTTCGTCGAGCGCGTCGGCCACGATGCGCATCGTGGTGGCGATGTGCTCGCGCGTGAGTTGCTCTGCATGGTCGCCGTCGCGCCGCTCCAGGGCCGCGAGGATCTCGTGGTGCTCCTTGGCCGAGTGCGCCAGCTGGTCCTTGGCGAAGATCACCGGCAGCCGCAGGCTCCAGTACTGGAATTGCGTGCGCTCGTGCTGCTCGACGAAATAGGCATTGCCCGAAAGCGCGACCACGCGGCGGTGGAAGATTTGGTTGAGCCGGTTCACCTCGCTGCGCGAGACCGCCTCGGCCGCGTCCATGGCCACGAGGATCTGGCGCAGCTCCTGCAGCGCCTCGGCCGGGGCCCGTTCGGCCGCCAACCTTGTGGCATAGCCCTCGATCGCCATGCGGCTCTCGAAAATGCTGCGCACCGCCAGCGGTGCCCCCGTGCCCACCACCCAGCCGCGGCTGCGGCTGACCAGGCCTTCGCCCTGCAGGCGCAGCAGGGCTTCGCGCACGGGGGTGCGGCCCGCCGAGAGCAGTGCGCAGATGTCGTCTTCCACCAGGCGCTCACCGGGTTTGACCTCGTGCGACAGGATGCGGTCGCGCAGCTGCTGGTGGACGTCTTGGATGATCGGCGCCGAGCCGTTGTGGTTGCGGGTCATGGGGTTCCCATTGTGGCGAATGGAAGTGGCGAACGGAATTCGGGGTGGCATCAGGCCGTGCGGCGCACTTCGAGCACCACGCCGGCACCGGCGCGCGTGTCAAAGTAGGTGAAGCCGGAGCGGTCGGCGCGGCGCCCCCGGGCGGTCGGCAGCACGCCGGCCTGCCGCGCATGGGCCTCGGCCTCGTCGCAGTCCTTCACCTCGAAACCGAGGTGGTAGACGCCTTCCCCGCGCGTGTCGAGGAATTGCCGCTGGGGCGAGTCTAGCAAGGACGGCTGGCACAGCTGCAGCTGGAAGTTTCCGAGGTCCAGGCACTTGTAGCGCATGGCGTCGGAGGCAGCCTTGTTCGGCACGTCGAAGGCCACGTAGGGCTGGCCCTTGGGGTAGTCGAACCAGGGGCCCATGCCCAGGCTCTCGTAGTAAGCGACGGCCTTGTCCAGGTCGTGCACGACGATGCAGACATGGTGCAGGTGGTGGAAGGGGTGGTTCATGGCAAAGTCTCGTTCGGTCGGTGGGAATGTCAGTGGGAGAGGTGGTGGGCCAGGAACTGGCGGCCGCGCTCGCTCGATGGGCCCTCGAAGAAGCGCCGGGCCGGCAGCACGTCCTCGACGATCTCGCCGTTGACCATGAACAGCACCCGGTCGGCGAAGTCGCGCGCCAGGGCCATCTCGTGCGTGGCCATCATCATGGTGATGCCGTCCTGGGCGAGTTGCCGGATGACTGCGATCACCTCCTGGGCCAGCTCCGGGTCGAGCGCGCTGGTGGGCTCGTCGAGCAGCATCACCGAAGGCTGCATGGCCAGGGCGCGCGCAATCGCCACGCGCTGCTGCTGCCCGCCCGAGAGCTGGTGAGGGTAGGCCTGGGCCTTGTCTGCCAGGCCGACCCGGCGCAGCAGTGCCTGCGCGGTGTCGCGCGCTTGCGCGCGCGGTTTGCGCAGCACGTGCAGCGGGCCGGCCATCACGTTGTCGAGCACGCACAGGTGGCGAAACAGGTTGAAGCTCTGGAACACCATGCCGGTGCTGCGCCGCTGCAGGCTGATCTCGTGGTCGCTGAGCTCGTGCAGCGCGTCGCCGCGCTCGCGATAGCCCACCAGGCCCCCATCGACGACGATCTTGCCGCCGTCGATGGTCTCCAGGTGGTTCACGCAGCGCAGCAGCGTGGATTTGCCTGCGCCCGAGGGGCCGAGCACGGCGACCACCTGGCCACGCGGGATCTGGGCGCTGACGTTGCGCAGCACGCACTGCGTGCCGCGGAATTTGGTTACTTCCATCAGTTCGATGGCGTTGGAGGACGGCTGGGACATGGTCTGCTAGCGGTGGGGAAAGAGTTTCTCATGCGTGGTCTGCAGTGCCGGGGCAAAGGCCGTCATCACCAGGGACCAGAAGCCCGCGACGGCCAGCAGCTCGACCACGTGGAAGTTGGCCGCATAGATGTCGGTGGAGATGCGCAGCAGCTCCAGGTAGCCGATGGCCGAGGCCAGCGAGGTGGACTTGAGCAGCAGGATGTACTGGTTGCCTGCGGCTGGCACGATGATGCGCGCGGCCTGCGGAATCACCACCTTGCGCATGAGCAGGCCGTGCGGCATGCCGATGGCGCGGGCGGCGTCGCGCTGGCCGTTGTCCACGGCCAGGAAGCCGCCGCGGATGATCTCGGCCATGTAGGCGCCCTCGGCCAGGCTCAGCCCGATCAGCGCCGCCACATGGGGCGTGATGACCGAGGTCATCGGTGCATCCAGCAGCACCCAGCTGGTGAACGGGATGGCGATGTGCAGCTGCGGGAACATGATCGGGAAGGCGTTGAACCAGAAGATCAGCTGGATCAGCATCGGCGTGCCGCGGAACAGGTAGATGTAGGTCGAGGCGAACGCCGTGAGGATGGGGTTGCCGCTCACGCGCATCAGCGCTGCGACGAGTCCCACCACGCCGGCCAGCAGCAGGGCGGTGGTGCCCAGCATCAGCGAATTGACAGCGCCTTCCAGCACCAGGCGGCTGAACAGGTAGTCCAGGAAGATGGGCAGCTTGAGCACCTGGGCCTTGATGGCCGCGTGCAGCAGGACGGCCAGGGCGGTCAGCACCAGCGCGGCAAAGATCCAGGGGCCCCAGGGGCGGCGGTGCACCACCCGGCGCGGCCGCGCGGTGGCTGAAGAGGGGGATGGCGAAGGGGTTGCGGAGTTCACACGAAGGTTCCGGTCGGGGCAGGGAAGGGGCGGCAAGCCGCCCCGGGTGCTTACTTGCCGCGCTTGGAAGCGGGCAGGTTGACGCTGATGGCCGGCAGGGCGGCACCACCCACGCCCCATTTGTCCAGCAGCTTCCGGTAGGTGCCGTCGTCCAGCATGGACTGGGTGGCCTTCTGCACCGCGTCGCGCAGCGCGGTGCGGTTCTTGGCGAAGCCCCACGAGGTGATGTACTGCGTGAGCATGTAGTTGCCGCCGACGATGCGGTAGCGGTCCGGGAACTGCCGGCCCATGTACACCAGGGCCGGGAAATCGCCCAGGTAGCCGTCCACGCGGCGCAGGTCGAGCTGCATGCGCGCGTCGGGTGCCGAGGGCAGTTGCTCCGCGCGGATGGCGGCCTTGCCGGCCTTCACGCAGCGCTCGGACGCGGCCTCCACCTGGGCCATGATGACCCGGCTGCCCAGCAGCGTGGCCACGCCCTTGCCGCAGAAGTCGTCGATGGTCTCCAGGCGCTCCTTGTTGGCCGCCAGCGCCAGGATGCTGCCGCCCGAGAACAGGTAGTTCACGAAGTCCACCTTCTGCTCGCGCTCTTCGGTGTCGCTGATGCCGCCCGAAGCCAGGTCGAAGCGGTCGGCCTCCAGGCCGGGGATCAGCGCCGAGTACTCGGCCTGCACGAACTCCAGCTTCAGGCCCAAACGCTGTGCCACCTCGGCCAGCAGGTCGCGGCTCGCGCCCGTGACCTCGCTCTTGCCCGGCTCGCGGAACTCGATGGGCGGAAAGGTCTGCTGCGAGCCCACCCGCAGCACGCCGCGAGCCTTGATCTCTGCAGGGATGGCTGCCAGCACCTCGGGCGCAAGGGGCTTGGCGGTCTGGGCCATGCCCAGCAACGGAATGGCAGTGGCCAGCAGCACCAGGCCGCAGCGCAGGGAACGCTTGATGAAATGCATGGAGAAGTCCTTTCAGGAAAGCGCAGGCAGGAGCGTGGGAAGGGGGTGGTCAGGCAGAAGGGCGGTCAGCGGCTTTCGGCGGACTTGCCGGGAATGGCCGACGGATTGGGCCGGTCGGCGCGCGGGCACGGGGCCGCCGCATCAAAGGTGGCCTGCACCGAGGCGATGTACTCGGCAGGGAACTTCCAGGCCGCAAGGCCCGTGGGGATGTGTTCCCAGTAGAAGTTCGGCGGGCGCATGGCCATGCCGGGCTTGGACAGGCGGTAGGTCCAGCAGTCGTAGGCCTTGCCGTCCTCGCCGTGCACGGTCAGGAAGAAGCGCTCGAAGTCGTCGTAGTCCTCGTTGAGCTGGTGGGGCTCGTGCTCGAACACCACGCCCAGGGCGTTGTTGCCCACGGCGTCGGAGACCCCGTTGAGGTGGCACCAGCCGCGGTCGCTGCGCTCGCCGGCCGCATGGAACTGCAGCCGGTGGTTGGCCGCGTGGGCCTTGGTGATAGCCCTGGTGGTGGGCCAGTAGCGGCGGATCTCGGGGTCGTTGAGCCAGGTGCAGTAGGCAAAGTAGTAGAGCATGGGTCGCTTTCTTTCAGGCGGGGAAAAGCCTCTTGCGAGGCGGGGAGGTGAAATCGTATATTTCTTCGTATATGTTGAATGCAAGCCTTGTGCCAGCCCAGGCAAGCACACATCAGTGGTCCTGACATCCTGTATATTTATTTGTGTACGAGAAGATATACGAAGAAATTGGGATCAATCCTGGGGTTTTCCCGGGCCTGTTGTCGGCCAGCGCCACGCACTGCTTTGGTTTGGAATGCACCCTCTCGGCGCTTTTGGGGTGATTTTGGTGCGGCCCGCCGATAAGGGCCTGCGTCTCTTGGCAGCAACGCGAGCCCGCAAGCACGGCCTGCACCGGCGGCCAGGCTTGCCAGTCCGTCAGGCCAGTTGCAGCAAGCCCGGGCCGTCGCCGCCCTGCATCTGCTGCTCGCGCGCGGTGGCCAGCAGTTCCTTGCGGGTGTTGTCGATGTGCTCCTCGAGCAATGACACCACCTTGCCCACATCGCGCGCGCGGCAGGCGGCCACCAGCTGGTAGTGGTCGGACTGCGGCTTGTCCTTGCCCGTGGCCTTGGACATGGCCAGGTGCGTGTAGCGGTCGGTGTTCAGGCAGTACTCCTCGATCAGGCGCTTGAGGCGCATGTTGTTGGCCGGGGCCGACAGCGCCAGGTGGAACTGGCGGTTGTACTCGGCCCAGTCGCTGACCACGTCGGAGCGGCTGTAGTCATCGAGGATGCGCTCCATGGTCTCGAAGTCGCGCTCCACCATGTTGGGCACGGCCAGCCTTGCCGCGTGGCATTCGAGCGCCACGCGGATGTCCAGCAGCTCGCAGATCTGCTGCACGTTCATGCCCGCCACCATGGCACCCCGGTTCAGGTGGTGCACCACCAGGCCTTCTGATTCGAGCTGGCGCAGCGCCTCGCGCACGGGGATGCGGCTGGCGTTGAACTGCGTGGCCAGGGCGTCCTGGCGCAACTGGTGGCCCGCCGGCAGCTTGCCGCTCAGGATGTCGTGGCGCAGCGCGTCGCGGATGACCTGGTGCAAAGCGCGCGGTTTGGAGGTGCGGGATCTCATGCCGCTATTGGATCAGAACTTGGTGCCCGGTTCACAACGTGATTGTCATACTGGATCCGTATGTATAGAATTGGATCCAATTGATGATTTGTTGGATCTTAAGCAAATCGAATTGGTTTCGAAGGCATGGTCTTTGGCTCCTCATGAAGGGGCCACAGCGGCTCCGCATGTCCCCTCCACCGGTTCGAAAGGCGCTCCTTCAGGCATCCCCCTGCACCCCGTGCATTGCGGCGCGAGCCGCCATCCCTTCAGCCACCTACCTACGGAGCTTCCATGTCCATGAAATTTCGAACCCTCCGAGCGCCCATGGCGTTCGCCTTCGGCCTGGCCCTCACCTCGCATGCCCTGGCGCAGGACACGGTGCAGATGGGCGCCGTGCTCTCGCTCACCGGCGCCAATGCCACGGTGGGTGAGGACGTGCGCCGCGCGGTCGCCCTGGCGGTCGACAAGGTGAACGCCGATGGCGGCGTGCTCGGCAAGAAGTTCAACGTGGTCGTGGAAGACTCGGGCGGCAACGCCACCACGGCCCTGAATGCGGCGCGCAAGCTGGTCAGCGTGGACAAGGTGCCGGTGGTGATCGGCGAGTACTCCTCGGGCATCACCCTGCCCATGGCGCAGTACCTGGTGAAGGAGGGCGTGGCCCACATCAACATCGCCAGCACCAGCGTGAAGATCCGCGACCTGGGCGCCAGCTCGTTCAACCTCATCGGGCTGGAGGACAAGGGCAACCAGTTCTCCTCCAAGGACGTGTGGGACCTGGGCTACCGCAACGTGGCCATGGTGGCGCCCAACAATGCCTACGGCCAGGGTGTGGTGCACGGCTTCAAGCAGGAGTTCGAGAAGCTCGGCGGCAAGGTCGTGACCGAGGTGCTCTACACCGCGGGCCAGTCCACCTACCGGCGCGAGCTGCAGCAGATGTCGCGCAGCAACCCCGACGCCTACATCTACACGGCCTATGGCCAGGAGTCGGCGGTAATCAACCGCGAGGCCCTGGAGCTGGGCCTGCGCAGCAAGCCCTGGTACGCCATCCTGATCTCGATGAGCCTGTCCGACACCGCGCCCGAGATCGCCAAGGGGCAGCTCGGCATGGAGGTGGGTTCGGTCTACGGCGCGGCGGGCAAGGCCTACGCCGACGCCTTTGCCGCCAAATACAAGGAGGGCATGAAGACCTCGTACACCGGCTACGCCTACGACGCGGTGCTGATGGCGGCCGCCGCGATGAACAAGGCCAAATCCACCGACACCGCCGCCGTGCAGGCCGCGCTCAAGGAACTGGGCAAGGGCGGCTATGTGGGCGTGACCGGCCCCATCGTCTTCGACGCGGAGCGCCAGCGCACCGACCCGCCTTACGCCAAGCTCAAGTACGACGGCAAGGTCGTGCCGCGCTGATCCCTCTTTTCCCTGTGCCGCGCTGCGCTTGAACCGGCGCGGCCTTCCCTGATGCCCGGCCGTGCGCATGCCCTGCGCGCGGCCGGCTCCACCGATCCGTCTCCATGCTCCAACTTCTCTTCGACACGCTGCTGCGTGCCTCGGACCTCGCGCTCGTGGCGCTGGGCCTGAGCACGGTCTACGGCCTGGTCAAGTTCCCCAACATCGCGCATGTGCAGTACGCCATGCTCGGTGCCTACGCCACCTATGCCCTGTTCGCCTGGGGCCTGCCGCTGCCGTTGGCCATTGCCATCGCCTGCGGGCTCACGGGCCTGCTCACGCTGGTGCTGCACCTCCTGGTGTTCCGCCGCCTGCTGCGCGCGGGCCCGGCCATCGCCATGATCGGCTCGCTCGCCGTGGCCATGCTGGTCGTGGCCGGGGCCCAGGGCGTGGCGGGCTCCTTCCCGCGCATGCTCAACCTGCCGATCACCGAGCCCGTGGTGCTGGGCGGCGTGCGCCTGTCGCATACGCAGATCGCCGCCATGGCCACCACCGCCGTGCTGCTGGCGCTGTTCACGCTGCTGCTGTTCTTCACGCGCACCGGGCGCGCCATGCGGGCGCTGTCGACCAACCCGGCGCTGGCGGCGGCTTCGGGCCTCAATGCCGAGGGCATCACGCGCCTGGTGAATTTTGCGAGCGGCGCCATCGCCGGCCTGGGCGGCAGCCTGCTGGCCCTGTCCACCGGCGCCCACATCAACCTGGGCCACGACCTGCTGCTGCCGGTGTTCGCAGCCGCCATCCTGGGCGGCCTGGGCAACCCGCTGGGCGCGGTGGCCGGCGCGGCGCTGATCGCGCTGACCGAGACCCTGGTCACCAACCTGAACTTTGGCTGGCTGGTGGGCAAGCCGCTGGCCTTTCTGCCGATCGCTTATCTGAGCGCGGCCTCGTTCCTGATCCTGCTGCTGGCCCTGCTGTTCAAACCCTACGGCCTGTTCGACCGCGAGGTGCGCCGTGTTTGATTTCCTGATCTCCACCTTCACCATCGCTGGCATCTACGGCCTGATGGCCCTGGGCCTGAACCTGCAGGCAGGCTATGCCGGCTTGCTCAACTTCGGCCACATCGCGTTTGCCGGCATCGGCGCCTATGCCACCGGCATTGCCGTGCAGGCCGGCTGGTCGCCGCTGGCGGGCGCCGGCTGCGGCGTGCTCGTGGCCATGCTGCTGGGCTGGTGCATCGCGCGCCTGGGGCGCCAGCTCGGCTCGGACTACTGGGGCATCGCCACCCTGGCCATCGCCGAAATCCTGCGCACCGTGGCCACCAACGAGGACTGGCTGACCGGTGGCGCCAACGGCATCAGCGCCATCCCCTCGCTGTTCGACGGGCTGGGCCGGCCCCACGGCGCACTGGCCTTCCTGGCGCTGGTGCTGGCGTTGGTGGCTGCGTGCGCGCTGCTGCTGCGGCGCCTGGCCAACGGCCGCTTCGGGCGCGCGCTGCGCCTGTCGCGCGAGGAGCCGCAACTGGCCATCTGCATGGGCTATGACCTGCTCTCGCTCAAAAGCCGGGCCCTGATGGCCGGCGCCGCCGTCACCGCGCTGGCGGGATCGCTCTACGCCCACTACATGAGCTTTGCCGGCCCCGACTACATGGTGGCGTCCGAGACCTTTCTGCTGTGGACCATGCTGATGATCGGCGGCATGGGCAACACGGCCGGCGTGCTCGCCGGGGTGGTGCTGGTGCAGGGCGCCTATGCGCTGGTGCCGTTTGCCAAGGACTACTTCCATTTCAGCTCCGACCTGGCCGGCGCGCTGCGCCTGGGCCTCATCGGCCTGATCCTGCTGGCCTGCCTGCTGTGGCGCAGCGAGGGCCTGTTGCCCGAGAAGCTGCGAAAGATGCCATGACCCCGAACGCTCCCATGAATGCATTCCTCGAAGTCCGCAGCGTCGCCAAGGCGTGCGGCGGCAACCAGGTCCTGTCGGCCGTGAATCTGCAGATCGCGCCGGGCGAGTTCGTCGGCCTGCTCGGACCCAACGGCTCGGGCAAGAGCACCCTGCGCAATGCCATCACCGGCTTCACGCCGGTGGACGCGGGCCGCGTGCACTTCGAGGGCGCGCCCCTAGAGCGGCTGGCCGCGCACCGCATCGTGCGCACCGGCATGGCGCGCACCTTCCAGCTGCCGTCCATGCCCACCAGGATGTCGGTGATGGAAGTGGCCATGGCCGCCGCCACGGCCCACCACGGCGTGTGGGACACCCTGCTGGCCACGCGCGGTGCCCGCCATGCCGAGCGCGACGCCCGCGACCGGGCCGAGCATCTGCTGCGCGAGTTGCTGCTGACCCCTGTGCGCGACCTGCCGGCATCGGCCATCTCGGGCGGGCAGAAGAAGCTGCTTGGCATCGTCTGCGCGCTGATGGCGCGGCCGCGCATGCTGCTGCTCGACGAGCCCACGGCGGGCGTGCACCCCAACCTGCGCCGCGACATCGTCACGGCGCTGCAGCGGCTCAACGCCCAGGGCATGACCCTGGTGATCGTGGAGCACGACATGCATTTCATCCGCGAGGTCTGCACGCGCTGCGTGGTGCTCGACCGCGGCGAGATCGTCGCCAGCTGCCGCCCCGACGAGCTGGCCCGCAACGAGCGCGTGCTGCAGGCCTACCTGGGCACGGCGGCAACCACCCCATCCACCGAAGCGCGCGCGGAGGCCGCATGATTGACATCGACAACGTCGTGGCCGGCTACTCGGCCGAGATCGACATCCTGCGCGGCATGAGCCTGCAGGCCCAGGCGGCGGAGATCGTGACCCTGCTGGGCCCGAACGGCTGCGGCAAGAGCACGCTGCTCAAGACCATAGCCGGCTACCTGCTGCCGCGCAGCGGCCGCATCACCCTGCGTGGCGAAGACGTCTCGCAGATCCCCGTGCACCGCAAGATCCGCCACTGCGGCCTGGGCTTCGTGCCGCAGACGGACAACGTCTTCAGCGCGCTGACCATTCGCGAGAACCT
The DNA here is from genome assembly GCF_046339755.1 of Acidovorax sp. Taxonomy (GTDB): domain Bacteria; phylum Pseudomonadota; class Gammaproteobacteria; order Burkholderiales; family Burkholderiaceae_C; genus Acidovorax. The sequence continues at coordinate 72,589 of NZ_JBKDTZ010000008.1, forward strand.
GCAGGTGGGCGGCCACTACCTGGAAAAGGCCGAGTGCGCGCGGCGCATGGACGAGCTGTGCGCGCTGTACCCGGTGCTGGCGCGCAAGCGCGATGCGCGCGCGGCCTCCATGTCGGGCGGTGAGCGGCAGATCCTGGCGCTGGCGCGCGCGCTCATGCCGCGCCCGGGCATTTTGCTGCTCGACGAGCCCTCGGCCGGCCTGTCCCCCAAGGTGCTGCACGAGGTGTTCGACGCCATCGTCCACGTGCGCAACCAGGAGCGCGTGACCATCCTCATGGTGGAGCAGAACGCCATGGAGGCGCTGCGCATCTCCGACCGCGCCTACGTGCTCTCGATGGGCGCGGTGGCGCTCACCGGCGAGGCCGGCGCGCTCATGCGCGACGAGAAGGTGCGCGAGCTCTACCTGGGCGGCCGCGCGCACTGAGCCCCCACCACCGTCCATTCCTCTTGCCTGCCGGGAGCTTCCATGCTGCTTGCCCGTTTTCCCATCAAAGTCCAGTTGCTGGCGGTCGTCGGCGTGCTGGGTCTGCTGCTGGTTGCGCTCGGCGCGTTCGGGCTGCACGCCCTGCAGCGCAGCAATGCCACGCTGCAGGCGCTGGTGTCCGACCGTCTGGCACCGCTGCAGCAACTCTCGCTGGTGACGCATGCGCTGGACATGGGGCGCTATGGCGTGGTTTCGGCGATTGCCGACCCGAGCGACATCGACCGCGACCTGGCCGCGCTGGATCTGTTGCAAGGCCAAGGCCGCAACGCATGGCAGGCCTACGAAGGGGGGCGCCTGAGCGAGCAGGAGCGCGCGCTGGCCACCCGCTTCGCACAGGAGTACGCGCGCTTCACGGCCGAAGGCGTGCGGCCAGCGGTGGAGGCGCTGCGCGCCGTGAACCTGCCCGGGGCCACGGAACTGTACGGCCAGACACTGATGCCGCTGTACCAGCCGGCCCGCGCCACGCTCGATGCATTGATGCGCGAGCAGCAGGTCGCGGGTGAGGCGCTGTACGCCGGATCCCAGCAGGCCTATGCCCATAGCCGCGCGCTCACGGCGGTGGTGATCGGCGGCGGGCTGCTGCTGGCAATGGTGCTGGGCTTCGTGTCGGCGCGCGCCATTGCCAGGCCGCTGACACGCGCCGTACGCATCGCAGAAGGCGTGGCCGGTGGCGACCTGACCCAGCGCATCGAGGTGCAGAGCGCGGGCGAGACCGGCCAGTTGCTGGCGGCGCTGCGCAGCATGAATGCCAGCCTGCAGCACATCGTGCGTGACGTGCGCGAGGGCACGGACGACATCGCCGAGGCTGCCACCCGCATCGCCCAGGGCAACGCCGACCTGGCCGGACACACGGCCACCCAGGCTGCGGCGCTGGAGCAGACCACCCAGGCCCTGCACGAGATCGCCCTGCAGGTGCAGCGCAATGCAGCGCACGCGCAGCAGGCGCGCACGCAGGCCCAATCCGCCAGCGGCGTGGCGCAGGCCTGCGGCGCGGTGGTGACCCAGGTCGTGCAGACCATGGGCTCCATCCACGGCGCTTCGCGCCGCATGGCCGAGATCATCGGCGTGATCGACACCATCGCCTTCCAGACCAACCTGCTGGCGCTCAACGCGGCCGTCGAGGCGGCGCGTGCCGGGGAGCAGGGCCGGGGCTTCGGCGTGGTGGCGGCCGAGGTGCGTGCCTTGGCACGCCGCAGTGCCGACGCGGCGCGCGAGATCAAAGCCCTGATCGACGACTCCGCCGCCCGGGTGGAAGGCGGCAGCCGCCTGGTGGCCCAGGCCGGCGACACCATGCACCAAGTGGTGGCGCGGGTGGGCGAGGTGCTGGGCAGCGTGGATGCCATCGCCCAGGCCAGCCACGCGCAAAGCGAGGGCGTGGCCCAGGTGCATGCCGCCGTGGCGCAGATGGAAGGCGGTACGCGCGACAACGCCCTGCTGGTGGACCAGGCCAGCGCCGCCGCAGCAGCACTGCGCCACCAGACCCAGGCACTGCTGCACACCGTGCGCCGCTTCATCATCGACGAGCTGCCGGCATCGGCGCTGCCATCGCCCGGCGGGCATCAGGGGGTGCAGCCATGAACGCCTTCGCCATGGCCCGCAGGCTCATGTTCTGCGCGGCAGGCCTGCTTGCGCCGGTGCTGCATGCGCAGACGGCTCTGGCGCCCATCCAGTTGGCAACCACCGCACCGTTCAGCGGGGCCTTCGCCGAATACGGGCAGGAATACCGCAAGGGTGCGGACGCCTGCCTGGCCACGATCAACGCGGCCGGAGGCGTGCGCGGGCGCCCCGTCGCCATCAGCTACCTGGACGATGGCTACGAGCCGGCGCGTGCTGTGGCAAACGCCCGCACGCTGGCCGGCAAGGGTATCTCTGCCTTCGTGAATCTGGTCGGCACCGGCTCGCTGCAGGCGCTGCAGCCCGTGCTGGCGGAGCTGAAGGTGCCGGTGGTGGGCGTTTCCAGCGGCGCCGACCTGCTGCGCGAGGAGTCGCTGCCCGGCAGCCGCTGGGTGTTCCACACCAAGGCCGGCAACGGGGACGAGTTCGAGGGCTTTGCGCGCATCCTGCCCACCATCGGCATGGACCGGGTGGCCCTGGTCTACCAGGACAACCCTTTCGGCCGCGCCGGGCTGGACAGTGCGCGCAAGGCCTTCGCGGGCCGCCCACCCGCCGAGATACGGCTCGGTGACCTGCCCGCCACGGTGGCAGAGGTGCAGCGCGCCCAGCCGCATGCCGTGGTGCTGATCGCCGCCGGCCAGGCTGCGCCGGCCTTCATTGCGGCCTACCAGGGCGCGGCCGGGCCGGGCGCGCGCGTGGCGGTGCTCAATGTCGTCGGCGGCCGTGTGCTCACCGACCAGCTGCAGGACAAGGTGGCCGGCATCATGACCTCCATGCTCTACCCCAGCCCCTGGAACGGCGCGCGCCGCGTGGTGCGCGATTACCAGGCCAGCCTGGCGCGCAGCGGCGATGCCAGCCCCTCGCTGCTGAGCCTGGAGGGCTGCATCAACCTGCGCTTTGCCGTGGAGGCCCTGCGCGCGGCCGGCGACGACCTGTCGGCCGCCGGCGTGCGCAAGGCCCTGGAGCGCGGCCTGAGTCTGGACCTGGGCGACTTCACGCTGGCCCTGCCACCCGGCAAACAGGTGGCATCGCGCTACACCTCCCTGGGCATCTACCGCGGCAATGGCCGGGTGATGGAGTGATGCCCCGTCTTCCACAACCACAACAACAAGCTCTGCTTTCTTTCCATGTCACTCCCCACGTCCGTTCTTTCCCTTCCCGCCATCGCCTTCATGGGGGGCGGCAACATGGCCAGCGCCATCATCGGCGGCCTGGTGCGCCAGGGCCACCCGGCCAGCCAGATCGAGGTCGTCGAGCCCTGGGAGCAGGCCCGCGAGGCCCTGCGCCAGAACTACGGCATCGCGGCCCAGGCCGAAGCCGGCCCGGCCCTGCAGCGCGCGCGCATCGTGGTCTGGGCCGTCAAGCCCCAGACCTTCAAGGATGCTGCGGCCCAGGCGCGCGCCCACACCCAGGATGCGCTGCACCTGAGCGTGGCCGCCGGCATCCGTTCGGACAGCATCGCCCAGTGGCTCGCCAGCGAGCGCATCGTGCGCACCATGCCCAACACCCCGGCCCTGGTGGGCAAGGGCATGAGCGCGCTGTATGCCCGCCCCGGCGTCTCGCAGGACGAGCGCCAGAGCGTGGAAGCCATCATGGCCACCACGGGCGAGTACCTGTGGGTGGACAGCGAAAAGCAGCTAGATGCCGTGACGGCCCTGTCAGGCTCGGGCCCGGCCTACGTGTTTTACTTCCTGGAAGCCATGGCGCGCGCCGGCACGGCCATGGGCCTGTCGGCCGAGCAGGCCCACCAACTGGCCGTGGGCACCTTCGTGGGCGCTTCGGAGCTGGCGCGCTGCTCGGATGAACCGCCGGCCGTGCTGCGCGAGCGCGTCACGTCCAAGGGCGGCACCACCTATGCGGCGCTGCAGTCCCTGGCCAGGGACGGGGTGGCCGATGCCTTCGAGCGCGCCATGCGCGCCTCGGAGCAGCGGGCGCATGAGCTGGGGGAGGAGGGAGCCAGCAGCCCCAGCATGCGGTCCTGATCAGCGCAGCAACCCATCCAGCAACTTCGCCACATGCACCGCCTCCCGCTGCGCCCCATCCGCAATCTGGTGCCGGCAACTCGTCCCGTCCGCCACCACGATGGCATCGGGGTTCTTGCGCACCGCGGGCAGCAGCGCCGCCTCGGCCATCTGCATCGACACCTCGTAGTGCGATGCCTCGTAGCCAAAGCTGCCGGCCATGCCGCAGCAGGAGCTTTCGATGAGCTCGGGCTTGGCTTCGGGGATCAGGCGCAGCACCTCCAGGATGGGGGGCACGGCGCCGAAGGCCTTCTGGTGGCAGTGGCCGTGCAGCAGGATGGGTTTGCCGGCGGGCTTGAGTGATGGCGCAAAGCGCCCGGCCTTGGCCTCGCGGGCCAGGAACTCCTCGAACAGGAGGGCCTGCTGTGACACCACCACGGCCTTGTCGCCCAGGCCCATCACCAGGGCTTCGTCGCGCAGGGTGAGCAGGCACGAAGGCTCCAGCCCCACGATGGCCACGCCGGCCTGGGCCAGGGGGAGCAGGGCGTCGATGAGTGCACCCGCCTTGGCCTTGGCTTCGGCCACCATGCCGGTGGCGAGGTAGGTGCGACCGCAGCAGTGGTGGCCGCCGGCCTTTTCCACCGTGTGCAGCATGTAGCCCGCCGCATGCAGTACGCGCGCGGCGGCCATCGCGTTCTCGGCCTCGAAGGTGCCGTTGAAGGTGTCGACGAACAGCACGGCGGCCTTGCGGCCGGCCTGGGCGGCGGCGATGGTGTTTGCCTTGCTGGAAAACAACGCGGTGTCCTTGCTGCGCCAGAAGGTGTCGCTGCGCCATTGCGGCAATGATCGCTGGGCCGAGAAGCCCAGCAGCTTCTCGCCCAGCCAGGCGGCGCCGGGCACGCTGTTGCGCAGGTTCAGCAGCCAGGGCAGGCGGCTGGCGATGTGTGCGTAGTCGGGCAGGCGTGCGACCAGCTTGTCCTTGAGCGTGTGGCCGTGCCTGCGCTTGTAGTGGGCCAGGAACTCGACCTTCATCTTGGCCATGTCCACGCCCGTGGGGCAGTCGCGCTTGCAGCCCTTGCAGCCCACGCACAGGTCCATGGTGTCGTGCAGGGCCTCGCTGGTGAAGGCGTCGGGCCCGAGCTGGCCCGACACGGCCAGGCGCAGGGTGTTGGCGCGGCCGCGGGTCAGGTGCTGTTCGTCGCGGGTCACGCGGTAGCTGGGGCACATGGTGCCGGCGTCGAACTTGCGGCAGTGGCCGTTGTTGTTGCACATCTCCACGGCCTTGGCAAAGCCGCCGGTCACGTCGCCGCCGGTGCCGGGGGCGGTGGTCACCTCGGTCACGGGGTCGGCCTGCACGTTCCAGGCCGACCAGTCGAGCACGGGCGTGAGGGGGATGCGCCTGTAGGGCTGGGGCGCCGTGGGCGGGGCAAAGCGGAACAGGGCGCCGTCGTCCATCTTGGGCGGGTCGATGATCTTGCCGGGGTTGAACAGGCCGATCGGGTCCAGGTGGTGCTTGATGGCGCGAAACGCCTCGTTGATCGCGGGGCCGAACTGCCACTCGATCCACTCGCCGCGGCACAGTCCATCGCCATGCTCGCCGCTGAAGGCGCCCTTGTACTTGCGCACCAGGGCGCTGGCTTCCTCGGCAATGGCGCGCATCTTGGCGGCACCATCGGTGCGCATGTCGAGGATGGGGCGCACATGCAGCGTGCCCACCGAGGCATGGGCGTACCAGGTGCCGCGGCTGCCGTATTTGGCGAAGACTTCGGTCAGGCCGTCGGTGTATTCGGCCAGGTGCTCCAGCGGCACGGCGCAGTCTTCGATGAAGCTCACGGGCTTGCCGTCGCCCTTGAGGCTCATCATGATGTTCAGGCCGGCCTTGCGCACTTCCCACAGGTTCTTCTGCGGGGCTTCATCAGGCATCTCCACCACGCTGCCAGGCATGCCCAGGTCGCCCATCAGCTCCACCAGCTGGCGCAGCTGCGGCAGCAGGGCGGCCTTGTCGGCGCCCGAAAATTCGACCAGCAAAATGGCCTCGGGCTTGCCGATCAGCGCCGTCTCCACCGTGGGGCGGAAGGCCGGGTTGGCCAGCGCCAGCTCGATCATGGTGCGGTCCACCAGCTCCACCGCCGTGGGGCCGAGCTTGACGATATGCTGCGCCGAGTCCATGGCCTTGTGGAAGCTCGGGAAGTTGACGATGCCCAGCACCTTGGCGCGCGGCAGTTCGCTGAGCTTCAGGGTCAGGCTGCGTGTATAGGCCAGCGTGCCCTCGGCGCCGATGAGCAGATGCGCCAGGTTCACGCTGCCGTCGGCGGTGTAGGGCTTTTCGCTCTGGTTGTCGAAGATGTCGAGGTTGTAGCCCGCCACGCGGCGCATCACCTTGGGCCAGCGCTCGGCGATCTCGCCGCGGTGCTGTTGGGCCAGGGCGTGCACATGCTGCGCAATGGCGCTGGCGCGTGGGCCCAGGGTGGCCAGCGGGCCGAAGTCGACCAGCTCGCCATCGCTCAGCCAGGCGCTGGCGCCCAGCACGTTGTGCACCATGTTGCCGTACGCGATGGAGCGCGATCCGCAGGAGTTGTTGCCCGCCATGCCGCCCAGCGTGGCCTGGGCGCTGGTGGACACATCCACCGGGTACCACAGGCCGTGGGGCTTGAGCTGGGCGTTGAGGTGGTCGAGCACGATGCCCGGCTCCACCGTCGCGGTGCGGGCCTCGGCGTCCAGCGCCAGCACCTTGCGCAAGTGCTTGCTGTTGTCGATCACCAGGGCCGCGCCCGTGGTCTGGCCGCACTGGCTGGTGCCTCCGCCACGCGCCAGCACGGGCACCTTGAGGTCGCGCGCGATGTCGATGGCGGTGGCGATGTCGCGCTCGGTGCGCGGCACCAGCACGCCGGCCGGCATGATCTGGTAGATGGAGGCATCGGTCGCGTAGCGCCCACGCGAACCGGCATCGAACAGCACCTCGCCCTCGGTCTCGGCCGCCAGGCGCCGCGCCAGCGCCTCGCAGGTCTCGTTGGGGGGCAGGGTGGTGCCGGCTGGCTGCAGGCTGCTGGCGGGTTCGATGCGCATGGGCGTGTTCCTAGGTGGAGGCTTGTCTCTGGGGATAAATTTCGCCGGCACGCAGCAGCTCCAGCACCGTGTCGCGCTTGCGCTGCACATGGGCCACGAGCACGCGGCGCATGGCCTCGGCGTCGTGTGCGGCCAGGGCCTCGATCATCTGTTCGTGCTCGGCCACGGCCTGCTTCCACTTGGCTTCGTTCTGGTTGGTGCGAAAGCGCAGCGACTGCACGCGGGCGTTGATGGAGCGATAGGTCGCGGTCAGCACCGGGTTGCGCGCCGCCTCGTTGATGGCGGTGTGGATGCTGGCGTTGATGCGGTAGTAGCCCGAGAGGTCGCGCCGCGCGAAGCAGGCCATCATTTCGTAGTGCAGGGCGCGCAGCTCGGCCAGCTCGGCATCGGTGATGCGCCGGGCCGCCAGCTCGCCCGACATGCCCTCCAGCGTGGCCAGCACCTCGAAGGTATTCACCACGTCGGCCTCGGTCAGCTTCACGGCCACGGCGCCGCGGTTGGGCAGCAGGTCCACCAGGCCTTCGGCGCCCAGCAGCTTGATGGCCTCGCGCAGCGGCGTGCGCGACACGCGCAGCTGCTCGCTCAGCTCCCGTTCATTGAGCTTGGCTCCCGGCGCGATCTGCCCTTCCACCAGCATGGTGCGCAGGCGCGCGGCGACCTGGTCGTGCAGCGCGAGGCGGGAGATTTCGATGATTTCAGCCATGGGTTTCTTTCTGTTTTGAATTTTGCATGCAAAAAATTGGCGGATCAATCGCTGTGTTTAAGGGTATTCCTGCATGCAATTGTGTTTTTTGCATGCAAAACTGAAGAAAGAAAGGACGCTCCATGCTTCAACTCGACTTTCACCCTACTGGCCGCCACTTCCTGCAGATCCCGGGCCCGAGCCCGGTGCCAGACCGCATTTTGCGGGCGATGAGCCTGCCCACCATCGACCACCGGGGCCCCGAGTTCGGGGGCCTGGGGCTCAAGGTGCTCTCGGGCATCCAGAAGATCTTCCAGACCCGGCATCCGGTGGCGATCTACCCCGCATCGGGCACGGGCGCCTGGGAGGCGGCCCTGTCCAACACCCTCTCCCCGGGCGACCATGTGCTGATGTTCGAGACCGGGCACTTCGCCTCGCTGTGGCAGAAGATGGCCACGCGCCTGGGCATCTCCACCGAGTTCCTCGCCTGGGAGGGCAAGGACGAGCACCTGCCCCTGGCTGGCGGCTGGCGCCGTGGCGTGCAGGCCGACCTGATCGAGGCCCGGCTGCGCAAGGACACGGAGCGCAAGATCAAGGCCGTGTGCGTGGTGCACAACGAGACCTCCACCGGCGTCACCTCCGACATCGCCTCCGTGCGCAAGGCCATCGACGCGGCGGGCCACCCGGCGCTGCTGATGGTGGACAGCATCTCGGGCCTGGCCAGCGCCGACTACCGCCACGACGAGTGGGGTGTGGACGTGACCATCAGCGGGTCGCAGAAGGGCCTGATGCTGCCGCCGGGCATCAGCTTCAACGCACTGTCGCCACGCGCGCTCGAGGCATCGAAGAAAGCCACGCTGCCGCGCGCCTTCTGGGCCTGGGACGAGATCGTGGAGATGAACAAGGACGGTTACTGGCCCTACACGCCCAACACCAACCTGCTGTACGGCCTGTCCGAAGCCATCGACATGCTGCTGGCCGAGGGGCTCGACAACGTCTTCGCGCGCCACCAGCGCTGGGGCGCGGGCGTGCGTGCCGCCGTCAACGCCTGGGGCCTGCCCATCCAGTGCGCCGACCCGGCCGTGTACTCGCCCGTGCTCACCGGCGTGATCACCCCCGAAGGCGTGGACGCCGATGCGCTGCGCCGGCTCATTCACCAGCGCTTCGACCTGTCGCTGGGCACGGGCCTGGGCAAGCTCAAGGGCCGCATGTTCCGCATGGGCCACCTGGGTGACAGCAACGACCTCACGCTGATCGCCATGGTGGCGGGTGTGGAGATGGGCATGAAGCTCTCGGGCATCGCCCTGGCCGGCAGCGGCGTGCAGGCCAGCATGGATTACTTCGCCAGCCACGCGGCGCCTGCCGCCCTCAAGAAGGCTGCCTGAGCCCCTGACCTTGTTGTTTTGATGGATTGAACGGCCGGCGTCTGTGGGAGGCGCCGGCCCGCTTGCATGTGTTTCTTTTTGCCACTGGCCGTGCACGCATGCGGCCAGGGCTTTCTGTGCTGAGTTCATTCAACCCGGCCTGCACAAAAAAGGGCCAACGAAGGAGACAAGCGATGACGATGAAGAGACGTTCCCTGATCCAGTCCGCGGGCGCGGCGGTGGCCACGCTCGGCGCCCCGCGCCTGTTCGCGCAGGAGTGGCCCAGCGGCCCGGTGCGCATCATCGTGGGCTTTCCGCCCGGGGGCGGCACCGACGCGCTGGCACGCGTGGTGGCCACCAAGCTCGCGACCATGTGGAAGCAGTCGGTCATCGTGGAGAACAAGGCCGGTGTCTCCGGCGTGCTGGCGGCCGAGTACGTGGCGCAGCAGCCCGGCGATGGCAGCACCCTGCTCATGGCGCACATCAACAGCCATGCGCTGGCGCCCAGCCTGCAGCCCAAGCTGCGCTACGACGTGCAGCGCGACTTCGTGCCCATCGTGATGGTGGGGGTCACGCCCAACCTGCTGGTCGCAGGGCCGGGGCAGAAGGCACTCACCGTCAAGGAGATCGTGGCCCTGTGCAAGGCCGAGCCGGGCAAGGTGAGCTTCGGCTCGGCCGGCCCGGGATCGGCCCAGCACCTGGCGCTGGAGATGTTCAAGCTGCAGGCGGGTGTGGATGCGCTGCACGTGCCCTACAAGGGCAGTGCACCCGCGCTGGCCGACCTCATGGGCAACCAGATCCAGTACTGCTTCGAGACCATGACAGCCGCCACGCCCCACGTCAAGGCCGGCAAGATCGCCGCCGTGGCGCAGACGCGCACCAAGCGCGCCAAGGGCCACCCCGGTGTGCCGACCATGCAGGAGCAGGGCTTTCCGGGCTTCGAGGCCACCACCTGGTACGGGCTGGCCGGGCCGGGCAAGCTACCATCGGGCGTGGCCGACGGGATCAACCGCGATGTGAACACGGTGCTGGCCATGCCCGACGTGCAGGAGCGCCTGGACACCTACGGTGCCGAAGACGGCGGTGGCACGCGCGACAAGTTCAAGGACTTCATTGCCACCGAAATCGCCAAGTGGGGCAAGGTGGTGAAGGACGGCAACGTGAAAGTAGAGAGTTGAACAACGATGGCTGAACAGGACCCGACGACCGCATTGACCCACGCCCTGGTCGCCGCATGGCAGGCCGGCCGCACCATCAGCGCCCTGCCCTGGGGCAGGGCGCTGGCCGATGCGGCGGCGGCCTATACCGTGCAGGAGGCGGTGGGCCACGCCATGGGCTGGTTCCCGCCCGGCCCGGCGCGGCACTGGAAGTCGGGCGGCCCGAACCGCCAGGCCGTGCTCACGCATGCGCCGCTGCCGCCCGCAGGTGTGCGCAGCAGCCCGGCTGACTATGGCGACATGCGGTTCCACAGCATCGGCATCGAGTCGGAGATCGCATTGCGCCTGGGCCAGCCGGTGTCGCCCGCGCAGGCGGAGGCGCTGACGCCCGAGACGGCCGGCATGTTCGTCGATGCGATGGCGGTGTCCATCGAGATCGTGGACTCGCGCTGGCAGGAGGGCGGCGAGGCACCGGCCCTGCTGCGCCTGGCGGACCTACAGTCGCACGGTGCTTTGGCGCTGGGCGAATGGGTGCCGTACGCGGCGCGCGACTGGGCGGCGCAGCGCTGCACCACGCGCATCGGCAGCCGTGAGCCCGTGGTGCGCAGGGGCACGCATCCGCTGGGGGACCCGGCCTGGCTGCTGCCCACTTGGCTGCGGCATGCCACGCGCAATGGTGCGACGGTGGCCGCAGGAACCGTGGTCACCACGGGATCGTGGGTGGGTTTGCTGCCCGCCGCCAAGGGCGAGGCGGTGGACGTGGAATTCGACGGCGTGAGCCGCGCCTCGCTCGTTCTTTAGAACGAGGAGCCGGGCTGCGACAGGAACTCGGTTTCCTCGGCGGTGGACTCGCGCCCCAGCACCTGGTTGCGGTGCGGGTAGCGGCCAAAGCGCACGATGATGTCGCGGTGCCTGATCTCGAAGGCCAGGTTGTTCTCCAGACCCGGTTGGTCGAACAGCTCCATGGCCTGGGTGTGGATGGCCAGCGACTCACTGTGCATGTAGGGCATGTAGGCAAACGCGCGCTGGGCCATGGGCAATGCCTTGTGCTGGCCGCTGGCCACGAGTTCCTGCGCCAGGGTCAGGGCCTGCGGATCCTGCGCGAAGGCGCCGGGCGTGTCGCGGTAGACATTGCGCGAGAACTGGTCGAGCACGATGATCTCGGCCAGCCGCCCTTCGGGCGTGGCGCGCCAGGGCGCCAGCTCGCACTGTTTCGCGGCCTGCAGCGTGGCGCCGAAGCGGGTGGCAATGGTCTGGTCGAGCCCCTCGTCCTTCACGAATTGCTGCTGGGGCGTGAGTTCCTGGAACCAGAACCGGAGGATGTCTTCTTCGCTGTGCATGGGCAATGGATCTGCGGATAGGGGGCCGCCATCATAGGTGCTGGCCTGCGGTTCGGTCAGCCGAACTGGTAGGAGGCCATGGCCACCTCCATGACATGGTCGACAAAGACCCGGTGGCCTACGTCGGCACCCGCGGCGCCGGCCACCACCATCAGCGGGATCAGATGGTCCTCCTGCGGGTGGGCCAGGCGGGCACCGGGCGCGTCCTGCCAGTGCACCAGCATGTCGTTGCGCTGCTGCGCGCTGGGTGCGGTGATGGCGGTGTTCAGGAAGGCTTCGAAGGCCTCGGCCACCGGCGCGGACTGCGGCCGGCCGAAGCCGCGCATGTTGTGGTAGGTGAGGCCGCTGCCCATGATGAGGACGCCCTCGTCGCGCAAGGGTGCGATGGACTGGCCGAGGCGGATGTGCTCTGCCGGGTCGTAGCTGGACTTCATCGACAGCATGACCACTGGCACATCGGCCTCGGGGTACATCAGGCTCAGGGGCACGAAGGTGCCGTGGTCGAAGCCGCGGTGGGCGTCTTCCCTGCAGCGGATGCCGGCGGCGGTCAGCAACTCGCCGACGCGAGCTGCGAGCGCCTTCGATCCGGGGGCCTTGTATTGGATGCGGTAGGTGTGCTCGGGAAAGCCGGTGTAGTCGTACTCCATGGGCGGGTGCTCGGCGGTGGAGACGGTGAACTCCTGCGCCTCCCAGTGGCCGGTAATGACCAGCACGGCCTTGGGTTTGTCGGGCAGCAGGCCGGGCATGCGGGCGAATTCGCGTGCCGTCTTGGCAAACTGCTGCTTCATGCCGTCGACCCACGGCCAGGGGCCGCCGCCGTGCGAGACGAAGAAGGTGGGAAAGGTGGGGGTGGTCATGCGGCTCCTTGGCCCGGGGAGAGGTTAGGTTCCCGGTGCGATGGATCGAATATAGGGTCCATCAGAAGGCGCACAAGCTGGCAGGGCCGGGACACACTGTCCGGCAGGCAGGACAATCGAGGCCCGCTCCACACCTTGCGGTCAGGGCTGGAGCGGAGGGCCGGTTGGGTCAGTGCTTTGTCAGGCGGATCTTGCCGTCGCGCACGTACTGGTTGTACTGGTCTTTCGGGATGGCTGCAGAGCCCACAATGTCATCTTCCACCGACCAGCTGAGCGTGGTGCTGTCGGGCGAGGTGATCAATTCCACCGGGCCTTCGGGAATGACGATGGGCGCGCCATCGCCAGGGGTGTAGGTCACATGGCCGTGGATGGTGGCGTGCTGTGTGTGTGCTGCTTGTGTCATGGCAAATCCTCGTGCGGCAGGGCCGCTATTGGTATCTGCCCATTACAGCGCTGCGCGCGACCGCGCATTGTGGGACCACGCGCCGTGCCGGTGCGGGGCGGGGGCTCAAGGCGGCAGTACCGCCTGCTGCGTATGGCGCTCGGTGCGCACCAGGTACAGCCCGCTGCCGATGATGATGGCCCCGCCGATCAGGGTGTAGGCGCCCGGCACGGCCTGCCACAGCACCCAGTCCAGGCCCATGCCCCAGGCCAGGGCGGTGTACTCGAACGGCGCGACGACCGAGGCCTGGCCATGGCGGAAGGCCTCGGTGATCGCCAGTTGGCCCAAAAAGCCCGAGACCCCCATGGCAGCCACCAGCGGCCAGTGCGATGCGTCCAGCACCTTCCACTGCGGCAGGGCCAGGGCCGTGGCGCCCAGGGCCAGCATGGCGGTGGTCCAGAACACCAGGCTGGCGCTCGAGTCGGTGCGCGTGAGCAGTCGCCCGGCAATGGCCGAGACGGCATAGCCCGTGGCTGCGCCCAGCACGGCCAGCGCGCCCACGGAGAGCATGGCCTCCTGGCTCGGGCGCAGTGCCACCACCACGCCCACCAGGCCCAGCACGATGGCCACCCAGTGCGCGCCGCGCACCTTCTCGCCCAGCACCACCGTGGACAGGGCGGTGATGAGCAGCGGGGCGATGAAGAACAGCGTGTAGGCCTCGGCCAGTCCCAGCTCGCGCAGCGCAAAGGCGAACAGCGCCAGCATGGTGATGTTGATCGCGCCGCGCAGCAGGTGCAGCGGCCAGCGCACCTTGAGCAGGCCGCGCACCTCGCCGCGCCACAGCACGTACAGCGTCACCAGGGGCAATGCGGCCAGCCCGCGCATGGAGGCGACCTGCATGGCCGGGTAGCTGCCCGACAGGGTCTTGAGCAGTGCGTCCATCACCGAAAAGCAGCCCACCGCCAGGCACATGGCGATGATGCCGCGCAGGTTGGCCGAGAGGGGCGCTGTGGTGGAGGTGGACTGGCTGGATGGGGTGGCTTGGGTGCTGGGCTCAGCCACCGGCGGCTCCAGGCGGTGCAATGGCTGCAAGGGCAGCCGGGGTGGGGTAGGGCATCATGGCGGCAATCAACACATCGTGGGCAACGGGATCGGTGCCCGACGCGGTGCGCAGGGCTCTGTAAAAAGTGTAGCCCAGGCCTGCTGCCAGCGGGCTGCCAGCATTCCCATGCCGCGAGACGCCTGCCCTACCGGCTGATCAATCGGCCTTCGTGGTTTCCTTTTCGTTGCCACTGCGCTGCGAACGGCCCTGCGTCGCGTCGTGCAGCATCGGGATGGCCCAGAGCACAGCCAGGGCCAGCACGGTGCTCAGCACCGCCGTGACCTCGCGCCCCAGGCCGGCGGCCACGCCGATGGCCGCCGTGAGCCAGATGCCGGCGGCGGTGGTCAGGCCCCGCACCTGGGACTCCCCATCGGCATCGCCCTTGAGGATGGTGCCGGCGCCGAGAAAGCCGACACCCGCGACGATGCCCTGGATCACGCGGCTGTTGTCCGCCGGGCCGATGCCGACCTGCTGCGCCACCAGCACGAACAGCGCGGCGCCCATGGCCACCAGCATGTGGGTGCGCACGCCGGCGGCCTTGCCCGCGTGCTCGCGCTCCCAGCCGAGCAGGCCGCCCAGGACGCCGGCGACCGTGAGGCGCACGACGATGCGGGTGGCTTCGCCGGCGTCGGGGACGTCGGAGAATTCGGAGGCAATGGTGGTGGCGATTTGTTGCCACCAGGCTTGGGATGCGTCAGCCATGGCGGCGGCCTGGTTGGGGAGGGCTGTGGTGGTGTGTTGTGGTTATGGGGGCGCGCATGGCATCTCCGGGTGCCGTGCCCACTGCGGGCACTGGCGACAATGTGCTTGCTTGTTGCTTGGGGCGCTAGCAGCGGAATTCGAGTTTTTGGGTAGGACGCGGCCGACGCTCGGTTGTGCGTTCATGGTTGCTGCGTGCTTTGGCTGAGTGCGGAGGCCGGGATGTGCGCCCGGCGGCGCAGTAACTTTCTCTTGGGCCGCTGTATAGACCGGGGACATAGGAAACAGGTGTGCCAGGACATACGAAACACATCCCGCTCAATTGGAGATGGTTTTGTAGTCCG
>NZ_JBKDTZ010000009.1:0-11906 GCF_046339755.1 Acidovorax sp.
CCCCCCGGGCCGCGGCCCGCGGCGCGGCGCGCCGCCGGCCCCAGCCCCGGCGCTTCGGGTGCGGCGTCCACCGAGACAAAAACCCAGGAGATTGGAGCCCATGGCCTACGAAACCATCGAAGTGCGCACCGAAGCCGAGAAGGTCGGCATCGTCACGCTGAACCGCCCCAAGCAGCTCAATGCCCTCAACGACCAGCTGATGAACGAGCTGGGCGAAGCACTCAAGGCCTTCGACGCCGACGAGAAGATCGGCTGCATCATCGTGACCGGCAGCGAACGCGCCTTTGCCGCTGGCGCCGACATCGGCGCCATGGCCAAGTACAGCTTCGCCGACACCTACAAGGGCGACTACATCACGCGCAACTGGGAGACCATCCGCGCCATCCGCAAGCCCGTGATCGCCGCCGTGAGCGGCTTCGCCCTGGGCGGCGGCTGCGAGCTGGCGATGATGTGCGACTTCATCATCGCGGCCGACAACGCCAAGTTCGGCCAGCCCGAGATCAAACTCGGCGTGATCCCCGGCGCCGGCGGCACGCAGCGCCTGCCGCGTGCCGTGGGCAAGTCCAAGGCCATGGACATGGCCCTCACGGGCCGCATGATGGACGCCACAGAGGCCGAGCGCGCCGGCCTGGTGAGCCGCGTCGTGCCCTACGACAAGCTGGCCGAGGAGGCCCTGGGCGCGGCCCTCATCATCGCGGGCTTCTCACAGATCGCCGTGATGGCCGCCAAGGAATCGGTGAACCGCGCCTTCGAAGGCAGCCTGTCGGACGGCGTGATGTTCGAGCGCCGCCTGTTCCACGCCCTGTTCTCCACCCAGGACCAGAAGGAAGGCATGGACGCCTTCGTGAACAAGCGCGCAGCGAACTTTACACACCAATGATTTTTGTTCTATAATTTCAGTCTTGCGGTGGTATAGCTCAGTTGGTTAGAGCGCAGCATTCATAATGCTGATGTCGGTGGTTCAAGTCCACCTACCACCACCAAACTCGAAAACCCGCTGCGCCCAGGCACAGCGGGTTTTTTCTTGGCACGGGCGTTGTTTCGATGCACGCTGTGCACGGTAAGCGCTTGTTCCAAAAGGCCTTTGCCCATGCATCGGCCCGTAAAATTGTGCTCCCCACCCTGTCCTACAGCCTCTGGATACACACCATGAAACGCTGCACCCCTGCCCTGACTTCCAAAACCAGCCGAGCCCTGGCCATTGCCGGCCTGGCTGCCCTGCTGTGCGCTGCCGCCCCGGCACAGGCCCAACAGGTGCCCGGCGGCATGGGTGAAATGCGCAACTTCCCAGACGCCTCGCTGCGCGGCAACCTGACCGTGCTGGCCGGTTCGCAGGCCACCCTCAATGGCAACCCCATCCGCATGGCGCCAGGCATGCGCCTGTTCTCGCCACAGAACACGCTGGTCATGCTGCACACGGTGCAGGGCCAGACCTTCAAGGTGAACTACCTGGTCGAAAACAGCACGGGCATGCTGCTGTCCGCCTGGATCCTGACCGAGGGCGAGGCCGCCCAGGCCCGAAAGGGCTCGGACACCATCCAGTTCAACTTCCGCACCGAGTCGGATCCGCTCAAGAAATAAGCCCGGTAGTGGCGGGACGCGCTCAGCCGTCCCGCCCGTCCACCTCTGCGGACGCCCCACGCGTGCCGCCGCATCCCCATTCGGACACGAGATTGACTGCCATGGCCAAAAAAGTCTTCATCAAAACCTTCGGCTGCCAGATGAACGAGTACGACTCGGACAAGATGGCCGACGTGCTCCATGCCGCCCAGGGCTACGAGCCCACGCAGAACGCGGAAGAAGCCGACCTGATCCTGTTCAACACCTGCTCGGTGCGCGAGAAGGCGCAGGAGAAGGTGTTCAGCGATCTGGGCCGCTTCAAGCACCTGAAGGCGCGCGGCGTGAAGATCGGCGTGGGCGGCTGCGTGGCCAGCCAGGAGGGCGCCGAGATCATCAAGCGCGCGCCCTACGTGGACGTGGTGTTCGGCCCCCAGACCCTGCACCGCCTGCCCGAATTGCTGAACCAGCGCGAGCGGCTGGACCGCCCACAGGTGGACATCAGCTTCCCCGAGATCGAGAAGTTCGACCACCTGCCCCCGGCACGGGTGGAGGGCGCGAGCGCCTTTGTCTCCATCATGGAAGGCTGCAGCAAGTACTGCAGCTACTGCGTGGTGCCTTACACCCGCGGCGAGGAAGTGAGCCGCCCCTTCGACGATGTGCTTGTCGAAGTGGCAGGCCTGGCCGACCAGGGCGTGAAAGAGATCACGCTGCTGGGCCAGAACGTAAACGCCTACCTGGGCAAGATGGGCGGCACGGCCGAGATCGCCGACTTCGCGCTGCTGCTCGAATACGTGGCCGAGATCCCGGGCATCGAGCGCATCCGCTACACCACCAGCCACCCCAACGAGTTCACGCCGCGCCTGATCGCGGCCTACGCCAGCATCCCCAAGCTGGTCAACCACCTGCACCTGCCAGTGCAGCACGGCAGCGACCGCATCCTGATGGCCATGAAGCGCGGCTACACGGCCATGGAATACAAGAGCACGGTGCGCAAGCTGCGCGCCATCCGCCCCGACCTGGCCATGAGCAGCGACTTCATCGTCGGCTTCCCCGGCGAGACCGAGGACGACTTCAACAAGATGATGAAGCTGATCGACGACATCCACTTCGACAACAGCTTCAGCTTCATATTCAGCCCGCGCCCCGGCACGCCCGCCGCCGGCCTGCACGACGACACGCCGCACGACGTGAAACTGCGCCGCCTGCAGCACCTGCAGTCGGTCAGCAACGCCAACATCAAGTCCATCAGCGAAAGCCGCGTGGGCACGGTGCAGCGCATCCTGGTGGAAGGCGCCTCCAAGCGCGACGCCACCGAGCTCATGGGCCGCACCGAGTGCAACCGCGTGGTCAACTTCGTGGGCCAGCCGCGCCTGGTGGGTCAGATGGTGGACGTGGCCATCACCGAGGCCAAGGCCTACACCCTGCGCGGCGAGGTTGTGACCCACGAAACCCTCACGGCCTGAGGCCACGGCAGCCTTGATGGCAGACACCAGCACAGCCCCCGCAGCCGCCCCTGGCAGGAACCGGCTGCACGGGCTGTCGTTCCAGCAACTGCTGCTGCTGGCCTTCCTGCTGATCGCGGGGCTGCTGGGCGCCAGCTCGCTCGGCGCGTTGTATTCGCTGGAGCAGCTGATGGTGCAAAGCCGCGAGGGCGCCGTGCAGGCTACACGCCTTAGCGCCGCGGCCCAGGCCCTGGGCCAGCGCGGGCAGATCATGGAGCGGGCCGCGCGCCAGTCGCTGGTGCTGGGCGATGCGCAGTTGCGCAAGGGCTTCGACGACATCGCGCGCGAGGCTCAGCAGACCCTGCAGCAGTTGCAGGACGGCGGCCTGGCCGCCAAGCATGTGGCGCAGTGGCGCGCCCACCTGGCCACCGTGCAATCGCTGATGGCGGCGCCGGCCGCCGTGTCGCTGGAGAACGAGCGCGCCGTGGCCGAGGAGTTCGTGGCACTGGACACACTGAACAATGCCATCGTGCAGGCCGTGCAGGAACTCAATGCCGGGCGCAACAGCTCCCTGCAGGCCAAGGTCGATGCCAGCCGCCGCGAGGTCACGCACCAGGTGGTGGGCGTGATCGTGCTGGCGCTGGTGCTGGCCCTGTCCTTCGGCATCTGGCTGGCGCGCCCGTTCAAGCGGCTCGAAGGCGCAATCCGCCTGCTGGGCGAGAACGACCTGGAGCAGCCCATCCAGATCAGCGGCCCGGCCGACGTTCGGCGCGTGGGCCTGCAGCTCGAATGGCTGCGCCTGCGCCTTTTGGAACTCGACTCGGACAAGGCGCGCTTTTTGCGCCATGTGTCGCACGAATTGAAGACGCCCCTGGCCTCCATGCGCGAAGGCGTGGCCCTGCTGCAGGACGGCGTGACCGGCGAACTCAATCCCGGGCAGCAGGAAGTCGCGCAGATCCTGCACCACAACACCCTGGTGCTGCAAAACGAGATCGAGGCGCTGCTGCGCTTCAACGCCGCCGCCTTCGAGGCCCGGCAGCTGCACCGCCGCGACACCGACCTGATCGCGCTGCTGGAGGCCCAGGTCGAATCCCAGCGCCTGCAGTGGCAGGCCCGTGGCCTGCAGGTGCGGGTGGAGGGAGCGCCGGTGTCGCTGGCCCTGGATGGCGACAAGATCGCCTCGGCCATCGGCAACCTGCTGTCCAATGCCATCCGCTTCTCGCCCAAGCAGGGCACGGTGCGGTTGGCCGTGTCCCGGGTGCCGGGGCGGGTGCGCATCGACGTCACCGACCAGGGCCCGGGCGTGGCACCAGCCGACCGGGCCCATGTCTTCGAGCCCTTCTACCGCGGTGCACGCCAGCCCGAAGATGCCGTGCGCGGCACCGGGGTGGGCCTGTCCATCGTCCAGGAATACATCGGCGCCCACGGGGGCCGGGTGGAACTGGTGGAAGATGGCGACCGTTCCTTCTTTCGCATCGAATTGCCCCATGCCTCCTAGCACGTCACCCACCCGCGCAACCTGGCGCCAGATCGGCACGCTGGTGCTGGCGCCGGCCGCGCTGCTGGCCGGCTGCACCAGCCCCGCGCCGCCGCGTTCGCCACCCGCCCCGGTGGCCGTGGTGGTGCCCGCGCCGCTGCCAGCGGCCCCTCCCGCCGAGCCCGCACCGCAGCCCGCTGCGCCGGCCGCGCCCCCCGCGCCCGAGGTATCGCAGGTGGGCCTGGCGCTGGCCTATGCCGAGCGCGTGCAGCGCATGCCGCCGGCCGAGCTCACGCGCGAGATCGCGCGCCTGGGCGAGGCCGAGGACACCCTGGCCGCCAACCCGTTGAACCTGGCGCTGGCCCTGGCGCAGACGCGCCAGCCCGTGGACACGGCGCGCGCCCTGGCGCTGGTGCAGCGCCTGCTGGGGAACAGCGATGCGACCGCCCAGCCCCTGCACCCCCTGGCCCGACTGCTGGAAGGCCGATTGCTGCAGCAGCGTCGGCTGGAAGAACAACTGGAGCGCCAGGCACAACAGTTGCGCGACGCCCAGCGCCGCACCGACCAGCTCAACGAGCGCCTGGAAGCGGTGCGCGCCATCGAGCGCAGCATGACCGCCCGGCCACCGGCCCCGGCGGCCAGCGAGGCCCGCTGAAACCATGCCCACCTCGAACAAACCATCCTCCGGCGCTTCTGCCACAGCACAGCAGCGCATCCTGGTGGTCGATGACGACGCCGACATGCTGCGCCTGCTCTCGCTGCGCCTGAAGGGCGCGGGCTACGAGGTGATTGCCGTCGGCTCGGCCGAAGCCGCGCTGGCCCAGCTCGAGATGGCGCGGCCACAGCTGGTGCTCAGCGACGTGCGCCTGCCCGGCAAGGACGGGCTGGCCCTGTTCGACGAGGTGCGCGAGCGCCACCCCTCGCTGCCCGTGATTTTGCTGACCGCACACGGCACCATTCCGGATGCGGTGGAGGCCACCTCGCGCGGCGTGTTCACCTACCTGACCAAGCCCTACGACGGCAAGGACTTGCTCCAGAAGATCGGTGAGGCCCTGGCGCTGAGTGCCCCCGTCGTGGCCCAGGCCCATGCCAACGAGGCCTGGCGCGCCGAGATCGTGAGCCGCTCCAACCGCATGACCGAGTTGCTGGCCGAGGCCTACATGGTCGCCCAGTCGGACGCCAGCGTGCTGCTGCTGGGCGACAGCGGCGCCGGCAAGGAGCTGCTGGCCCAGGCCATCCACCGCGCCAGCCCGCGCGCCGCCCGGCCCTTCGTGGCGGTCAACTGCGGGGCCATCCCCGAGGCGCTGCTCGAATCCGAGCTGTTCGGCCACGTCAAGGGCGCGTTCACCGATGCGACCAGCAACCACAAGGGCCTGTTCCAGGCGGCCGAAGGCGGCACCCTGCTGCTCGACGAGATCGGCGACATGCCGCCGGCCCTGCAGGTCAAGCTCTTGCGCGTGCTGCAGGAGCGGGCCGTGCGCCCCGTGGGGTCGAGCCAGTCCACGCCCATCAACGTGCGCATCATCTCGGCCACGCACCGCGACCTGGAGGCCGCCATGGCCACGGCCCAGTTCCGCGAGGACCTGTACTACCGGCTCAACGTGGTGACGCTGGCCCTGCCCACGCTGGCCGAACGGCGCGAGGACATCCCCCTGCTGGCCAACCACTTCCTGGACCGGCTGGCGCGCAAGTACGACAAGCGCCTGTCGGGCTTTGCACCCGAGGCGCTCAAGGCCCTGACCACCGCCGCCTGGCCCGGCAACGTGCGCCAGCTGTTCAACGTGGTCGAGCAGGTGTGCGCGCTGTCCACCACGCCGCTGGTGCCACTGACCCTGGTGCAGCGTGCACTGCGCATTCCCTCGGCCCAGGTGCTGAGCTTTGCCGATGCACGCCAGCGCTTCGAGCGCGAGTACCTGGTGGGCCTGCTCAAGATGACCGACGGCAACGTGGCCGACGCCGCACGCCTTGCGCAGCGCAACCGCACGGAGTTCTACCGCCTGCTGCAAAAGCACGCGCTGACGCCCGGGCACTTCAAGAGCGATGCAGGTCCAGACGAGGGGCTGGGCGACGACGTCGCCGATGAGCGACAGGAGTAAGTCGTTGATTTCAAAGGAATTGGCCACCGCCGGCCAATCCCTTGTCGCCATCCGGCGACAAAAACCGGGGTTTTCAGGCTGTTTTGCTGCACCGCACATCTGCTTACAGGCCGAATCGCGCCTAAGCCATTGATATACAAGCGTTTTTTCAAGCTGGCACAGGGTTTGCCCTATATGCTGGCATGTACGCTGAATTTCCTTCCCTTTCACGCACCCTGCGCCGCAGTTCTGCTGCCGCGCTGGCGCTGTCAGCCTCGCTGGTGGCGGGCGTGGCGCAAGCGCAGGCGTTCGACTTCGAGAGCCTGACGAAGCTGGCGCGCGAGCGCGCCGAGAAGCCCTTTGTTGCTGCCAGCGACAAGCTGCCGGCCGACCTCGCCAAACTGGACTACGACCAGGTGCGCGATATCCGCTACAAGCCCGAGCGCGCGCTGTGGCGCGCCGAGAAGCTGCCCTTCGAGGCGATGTTCTTCCATCTGGGCCTGTACCAGACCCAGCCGGTGCGCATCCACGAGATCACCGCCACCGGCACGCGTGACATCACCTACAGCCGCGCCGACTTCGACTACGGCAAGAACACCGTGCAGCCCCAGGTCTGGGGCGACCTGGGCTTTGCGGGCTTTCGCATACACAACCACCTCAATTCGCCCGAGTACAAGGACGAGCTGGCCGTGTTCCAGGGCGCAAGCTACTTCCGCGCGCTCGGCGCGGGCCAGCAGTATGGCCTCTCGGCACGCGGCATGGCCATCGACACCGTGGGCGGCACGGGGGAGGAGTTCCCGCGCTTCACCGACTTCTGGCTCGTGAAGCCCGACGCCAAGGCCGCCCAGGTCACCGTGTTCGCGCTGCTCGATTCGCCGCGTGCCACCGGGGCTTACCGCTTCGACATCCGCCCCGGCGCACAGACAGTGACCACCGTGCGGGCCCGGGTCTTCGTGCGCGGCAATGCGGCCAAGCCCATCGGCACGCTGGGCGTGGCCCCGCTGACCAGCATGTTCTTCTTTGGCGAGAACCAGCCGCGCAAGCAGGACTTCCGCCCCGAGGTGCACGACTCCGACGGCCTGATGGTCGCCACCGGTGAAGGCGAATGGCTGTGGCGCCCACTGCAGAATCCCGGCAGCACGCTGGTGACCTCGTTCGCCACCACCAACCCCAAGGGCTTCGGCCTGATGCAGCGCGACCGCCAGTGGGCCAGCTATGAGGACGTGGAGGCCCGCTACGAACGTCGCCCGAGCGCTTGGGTGCGTCCCCTGCACGACTGGGGCCCGGGCCGCGTGGAGTTGGTGCAGAACAACACGCCTGATGAAACGCACGACAACATCGTCGCCTACTGGGTGCCCGCCAAGCTGCCTGCACCCGGCACGCCGATGGAGTTTGCGTACGAGCTGGCCTGGCAGGGTGACGAGCAGCAGCGCCCACCGGGCAGCTGGGTCACGCAGTCGCGCCGCGGCATGGGCTTTACCAAGCAGAGCGCCGAGGTGCTGCGCCGCCAGGGGCAGTACGTGGTCGATTTCAACGGCCCGGCCCTCGCGGCCCTGCCGGCCGACGCCACCGTGAAGGCCGTGGTCACGGCCGATGCCAACGGAAAGATTCTCGAAAACGCGGCCTACCGCAACCCTGCCACCGGGCAGTGGCGCATGACCGTGCGCGTGCAGCGCCAGCAGACCGATCGCCCGATCGAGCTGCGCGCCTTCCTTCAACACGACAACAACGCTGTGAGCGAAACATGGACGCACATCATTCTTCCCGAGTAAGCCTGTCGGAAGCCCAGGCTTCCCAAGACAACGGTGCCGTCGTGGTGGCGCTGCATGGCGCCAGCCGCAAGCCCCGCAGTCCGCTGCGCGAGGAGCGGCACCCCAACTCCGTGACGGCACCGCCGCTCAACCGCGGCTCCATGCCGCCGCTGCCCTGGCGCGGCTTCTGGAACAGCATCGGCACCGCCGTGCTGTCGCGCCTGACCGGCCGGGGCGGCCAGGGCCCGGCGGCACCCGCGCAGGCCGAGGCCTGGCAAGGCGCGGCCCAGCGCCGCCGCTGGACCTTCGCGCTGCTGACGGTGCTCTCCACCACGCTGGCCACCACGCTGTTCGCCGGCGTGCAGCCCGACTACGACAACGCCTGGCTGGGCTATGGCCAGATGGCGCTGTTCGCCCTGCTCTCGGCCTGGGTCGTCACCGGCTTCATGACCGGGATGATGGGTTTCTGGGTCATGGTGCGCGGCGACAGGCATGCGCTGTCGGCGAAAAGCGTGGCCTCGCACACGCTGGCGCCCGATGCGCGCACGGCCATCATCATGCCGATCTGCAACGAGGATGTGGCCACCGTGTTCGCAGGGCTGCGTGCCACCTGCGAGTCGGTGGCCGCCACGGGCCACGGCACGACCTTCGACGTGTTCGTGCTGTCCGACAGCTACGACCCCGAGATCGCCAAGGCCGAGCGTGCCGCGTGGGAAGACCTGCGCACCGCGCTGGCCGAGCATGCCCAGCAGCCCCAGGTTCAGGTGTACTACCGCCTGCGCACGCGCCGCAGCCACCGCAAGGCCGGCAATGTGGCCGACTTCTGCCGCCGCTGGGGCAAGGACTACCGCTACATGGTGGTGCTCGATGCCGACAGCGTGATGAGCGGCGACTGCATCGTCTCCATGGCCAAGCTGATGGAGGCCAACCCCAGCGCCGGCATCATCCAGACCGCGACGCAGGCCATCGGCCACGTCACGCTGCACGCACGCGCACAGCAGTTCGCCTCGCGCGTCACGGGCCGCCTGTTCACGCTGGGCATGCAGTACTGGCAGCTGGGCGAGTCGCACTACTGGGGCCACAACGCCATCATCCGGATGGAGCCGTTCATGCAGCACTGCGCGCTGGCGCCCATCCCGGGCAAGGGCGGCATGTCGGGCGGCATCATGTCGCACGACTTCGTCGAGGCCGCTCTGATGCGCCGCGCCGGCTACCACGTGTGGCTGGTGTCCGACCTGGTCGGCAGCTACGAGCAGCAGCCGCCGGACCTGTTGGCCGAGCTGCAGCGCGACCGCCGCTGGTGCCAGGGCAACCTGCAGAACGCCCGCCTGATGGCCGAGCCCGGCATCCATGCGGTGCACCGCTCGATGTTCGTGACCGGCGCCATGGCCTACCTGTCGGCCCCGCTGTGGCTGGCCTTCCTGACGCTGGGCACGGCACTGTGGCTGTCGGGCGCACCGGTGGTGGCCAACTGGCACATCCTGCCGGCCGAACTGCTGGGCCTGTGGGGCTGGACGGTGTCCATGCTGTTCCTGCCGCGCATCCTGGGTGTGACCGCCGTGTTCATGCGCAAGGAGCAGGCGCAGTACGGCGGTGGCTGGAGCCTCGTCAAGAGCGCCATGGCCGAAAGCGTGCTGGCCATCCTGCAGGCGCCCGTGCGCATGCTGGCCCACTCGCTGTTCGTGCTGCTGGCCATCACCGGCCTGGAGCTGCAGTGGAAGTCGCCGCCCCGTGAAGCGAATGCCGTCCCCTGGGGCCAGGCCACGCGCCAGCTGGCCCCGATGACGGCCGTGATCGCACTGCTGGCCCTGGGCGTGGCCTTCGTCGACGGCAGCGCCCTGCTGTGGCTCATGCCCGTGGGCCTGCCACTGGCACTGGCCATTCCACTGGCGGTGCTGACCAGCCAGATCGCCCTGGGCAAGACCTTGCGCGCCCAGCGCCTGCTGCTGATCCCCGAGGAGTCGTGGTCGCCCCCGGTACTGCGCCGCGCCTGGCTGCATGCCAGCCGCCTGTCACAGCCCGCGCTGCGCGCCGGATGATGAAACTGTGAAAAAAGCCACAGAAACACGAAGCCGGTGCATGCACCGGCTTTTTGTTTTTTGCTACCAATTGGAGAGCATTCAAAGCTTTCAGTGAAAGGATGACAACGGAACCAGAGCTTCCGTCAGTCACCCAAAAAGGCGGTGGACACGCCATGGCGCTCCCGTAGGATACGCACGCTTCGGAAACCCGCCGCGCCTGGCGCTGCGGTTTCATCCCTGTCTGCTTTCCTGTGGAACTCTTGTCCATGCCATCGCTCATGAATTCCGGCGCCGCCACGCGGCGCTTCTTCCACGCCAGTGCCATCGCATTGGCCCTGGCCGCCGCGGGCTGCGCGGCCCCCCCTGCGCCGGTGGCAGAGACCCCGCCCCCCGCGCCCCAGGCCGCCCCTGAGCCGCCACCTCCGGCCGAGCCGCCGGGCCGCATCATCTTTGCCGGCTTTGCGATGCACTCACAGTCCAAGGCCTTCCGCAACGACGTGCTGCTGGCCGAGAAGCTGGTCAGCGGGATCGACCCCAATGCTCTGATGCTCAAGCTGGCCAACCCGGCCAAGGACCAGAGCGCCGACTGGCCCCAGGCCACGGCCGAGAACTTTGCGCTGGTGATGGCCAAGACGGCCGAGGTGGCGCGCCCGCGCGACCGTGTGCTGCTGTTCATCTCCACCCACGCCAACCCCGGCCTGCTCAACATCAACGCCGGCGGCAAGAACCAGCAACCCATCACACCGCGGATCCTCAGCGATGCCCTGGCCCCCCTGGCCAAGGTGCCCACGCTGGTGGTGCTGTCCGCCTGCTACAGCGGCGCCTTCATCGAGCCGCTGAAGGCGCCGAACCGGGTGGTGCTGACCGCGACCGATGTGCGCGGCACCTCGTTCCGCTGCCAGTACACCGGCAACAACACCCCGTTCGCCGAAGCCCTGTTCGGCCAGGAGGGGGTCGAGAAGCTGTCGGTCACCGACTGGATGGGCGAAGCCCAGAAATCCATCGCCGCGCAGGAAAAGCGCCGCAAGCTGCCGGCCTCCAAGCCCCAGGTCTTCGTCGGTGACGAAGCCAAGGCCTGGGCCGGCCAGCCGCTCAAGGACTGGCTGCAGTAAACACCCGCACGCCTGCATGCCGGGCGTACCGCCCGGCCTTCTCCTTCCCCCTCTTCTTTCGCCCCCACCATGCTGACTGCCACCGCCCCGACCCTGCACCCCCCCCCGCTGTCCGGCCCCTTGCTCGATGCCTACCTGGACGAAGCCGAGGCCCTGTTCGAGGCCAGTGAAGAAGATGAGAGCGGAGCAGACGGCCAGGGCGAGAGCGAGGAGGCCGCCCATGCACGGCGCACGCAGGCCCTGGCCGACATGCTGGGCCTGCAGCCTCTGCAGCCCGGTTCGCTGGACGTGCTGCACCGCGTGCACCCGCTGTGGATGCAGGCCGGCCAGCCGGCGCAGGCCCTGCAGGCCATCGACACCCATGCCAGCGCCCTGGTGGACGAGCTGCCTGCCGCCGAGCGCCACGACGCGCAGGTGCACGTGGGCTTCGCGCGCACCCAGGCCTTGCGCGCCTTGCCCGAGCAGGCC
>NZ_JBKDTZ010000010.1:0-7939 GCF_046339755.1 Acidovorax sp.
ACCGTGCGCCGCGCCGGGCTGGACCCGTTCAAGGAAGCCGCCAAGACGGCCCGCCACAAGGAAGACGTCGTGGCTGCGGCCTGAGCCGCCTCGCCCCTGATAAAGAGAATTCCCATGAAGATACTTGCATCCCAAGACCACCAGGCACCGGCTGAAGGCGACCCACGCACCGTGGCGCTGGCCAACGATGCCGACGCGCTCAAGCTCAACCTCGATGGCGTGGAACGCGTGGACCTGCATTTCCCCAGCTTCACCGATGGCCGCGCCTTCAGCCAGGCCTTCCTGCTGCGCCGCCGCCGCGGCTTCAAGGGCGACATCCGCGCCACGGGCGACGTGCTGATCGACCAGCTGGTGCAGATGCAGCGCACGGGCTTCTCGTCGGCCGTGCTGCGCGATGGCGTGGACCCGGCCGACGCGGCGCGCCAGTTCGCCATGTTCCCTGGCTACTACCAGGGCGACGCGGTGAACCACCAGCCGATCTTTGCCGACAAGGCCACCGCGTAAGCGCCAAGGCCCAAGCCCAGCCACTCCCCACATACCATGAGCCAATTCGATCTCGCATCCGTCAACGCCGAACTCGGCCGCAACGCCGAAGGCCTTGTTGCCTGGGCCCTGGGCCTGGGCCAAAGCCCGATCGTCACCACCAACTTCCGCCCTTTCGAAGCCGTGATCCTGCACATGGTGAGCCGCCTACAGCCCGATGTGCCGGTGGTGTGGATGGACAACGGCTACAACACCGAGGCCACCTACCGCTTTGCCGACGAGGTGACAAAGCAACTGGGCCTGAACCTGCAGATCTACCTGCCGCGCCGCTCGCGTGCGCACCGCGAGGCCGTGGAAGGCGCGACGCCGGGGCTGGACGATCCGCGCCACGCGGCTTTCACCGAGGAAGTCAAGCTCGAGCCCTTTGCCCGCGCCCTGCGCGAGACGGCCCCCAAGGTCTGGTTCACCGCGCTGCGCGCCACCGACACCGCCGTGCGCGCCCAGATGGACCCGGTGAGCATCAACCCCGACGGGCTGATCAAGGTGGCGCCGCTGCTGCACTGGTCGTCCAAGGAGCTGTACGAGTACTGCCAGAAACACGGCCTGCCCAACAACTTCGACTACGTGGACCCCACCAAGGGCGAAGAGAACCGCGAGTGCGGCCTGCACATCGCGCATTGAATCCGGAAATGACTCCCCCTGAGCCGCTTCGCGTCTTCCCCCTCTCTCGCTGCGCGGGAGGGGGACGCACCCGGTGGCCCGGCAAAGCCGGTTCCACGGGTGCACTGGCCTCGAGTGCGCCAGTGGCATGCGCTGCAGCCCTTGAACCGATGACTGAGAGCACCCGATCATGAACGCACGCACCGACTCATCGCTGCTTGAGAAGAAAACCAACAATATGAGCCACCACCTGAACAATTCGCACCTCGATGCCCTGGAAGAGGAAACCATCTTCATCCTGCGCGAGGTGGCCGCCGCCTTCGAGCGCCCCACCCTGCTGTTCTCGGGCGGCAAGGACTCGCTGGTGATGCTCAAGTGCGCGGAGAAGGCTTTCGGCTCGGGCCGCATCACCTACCCGCTGCTCATGATCGACACGGGCCACAACTTCAAAGAGGTCACGGACTTCCGCGACTCCCGCGCCAGGGAGCTGGGCGCCGAGCTCATCGTGCGCAGCGTCGAAGACTCCATGGCGCGCGGCACGGTGCGCCTGGCCCACCCGGGTGAGAGCCGAAACGTACACCAGTCGGTCACGCTGCTCGAGGCCATCGAGGAGTTCCGCTTCGACGCCCTGATCGGCGGTGCCCGCCGTGACGAAGAGAAGGCCCGCGCCAAGGAGCGCATCTTCTCGCACCGCGACAGCTTCGGCCAGTGGCAGCCCAAGGCCCAGCGCCCCGAGCTGTGGACCCTGTTCAACACCCGGCTGCAGCCCGGCGAGCACTTCCGCGTGTTCCCCATCAGCAACTGGACCGAACTCGATGTGTGGCAGTACATCGAGCGCGAGCAGATCGGCCTGCCCAGCATCTACTACACGCACAAGCGCGAGGTGGTGGACCGCAAGGGCCTGCTGATGCCCGTGACCGAGCTGACGCCACCGCGCGAAGGCGAGACCGTGGAGACGCGCGACGTACGCTTTCGTACCGTGGGCGACATCACCTGCACGGCCCCGGTGGAAAGCACGGCGGCCACCCCGGGCGAGATCGTCATCGAGACCCTGGCGGCCGACGTGAGCGAGCGCGGCGCGACCCGCATGGACGACAAGACGAGCGATGCCTCGATGGAAAAGCGCAAGAAGGACGGGTATTTCTGATGACGACGACCGCACACCCAAGCACCGCCCCGGCCGCAGCCAGTGCCGGCACCCACGCATCGGCCCTCAAGTTCATCACCTGCGGCAGCGTCGATGATGGCAAGAGCACGCTGATCGGGCGCCTGCTGGTGGACAGCAAGGCCGTGCTGCAGGACCACCTGGCCGGCGTGCAGCGCCAGGGCGAGACCGACCTGGCCCTGTTGACCGACGGCCTCTCGGCCGAGCGCGAGCAGGGCATCACCATCGACGTGGCCTACCGCTACTTCGCCACCGAATCACGCAAGTTCATCATCGGCGATGCGCCGGGCCATGAGCAGTACACGCGCAACATGGTCACCGCCGCGAGCAGCGCCGACGCCGCCGTGGTGCTGGTCGATGCCACCAAGCTCGACTGGCAGAACCCGGACCTCGCACTGCTGCCGCAAACGCGCCGCCACTCGCTGCTGGTGCATCTGCTGCGCGTGCACTCGCTGGTGTTCGCCGTGAACAAGCTCGACGCCGTGGCCGATCCGGCCCTGGCCTTCGCCCACATCAGCGCGGCCCTGGCAAAGTTCGCTGAGGCCGCGGGCATCGCCGTGCGCGCCACGGTGCCCGTCTCGGCCCTGAAGGGCTGGAACGTGGTCGACGCCCATGCCGGCTGGTGCGGCTACAACGGCCCGGCGCTGCTCGATGTGCTGGAGCAGTTGCCCAACACTCCAACCGACACAGGGCTGCCCCTTGGCTTCCCGGTGCAGTGGGTCGAGAAGTTCTCGTCCTCGTCCGACACCTCGCAGGGCCGCCGCGTGTTCTGGGGCCGCGTGGCCGCGGGCAGCGTGGCACCCGGCACGGCCGTGCAGGTCTTCCCGAGCGGACAGAGCGCCACCGTGGCCCAGGTGCTGGACCATGCGCGCCGCCCCACGGGCGTGGACGCAGGCCAGAGCGCCGGCATCATCCTCGACCGCGAGGTGGACGTCTCGCGTGGCGACTGGATCCTGGCCGCCCCGACCGTTGCGGCGACGGCAGAGGACGATTTCGACACACCGGCCTCCGTGCCGGCCTGGCCCGCCAGCCGCGAACTGCTGACCACCGTGGCCTGGATGGACGACGAGCCGCTGGTGGCCGGCCGCGTGTACTGGGCGCTGCACGGGCACCGCTGGGTCAAGGCCAAGGTCAAGCGCGTGGTGCACCGCCTGGACATCAACACCCTGGCCGAGGAAGCCGCCACGCAGCTCGAACCCAACGCCATCGGCCATGTGGAACTGCTGCTGCAAGAGCCCCTGCCCGCCGCCCCGTTCAAGCAGGCGCGCGTGCTCGGCTCGCTGATCCTGGTGGACACGGCCAGCCACAAAACGGCCGGTGCCGTGCTGGTCAATTGACCAGGTTATTGATCCTCATTCTCAACCAGGCTGCATTTGCATGCCGAAAACCCATGGGTCGCCCTGCAAGACCCATGGTCCTCGCAACCCAAGGCCGGTGAAAGCTTCTAAAATCGAGGGTTTTCACCGACCCACACACGCCCCGTCATGACCCACGTCGTCTCCGAAAACTGCATCAAGTGCAAGTACACCGATTGTGTGGACGTCTGCCCCGTCGACTGCTTCCGTGAAGGCCCGAACATGCTCGTCATCGATCCCGATGAGTGCATCGACTGCGCCGTCTGCATCCCTGAGTGCCCGGCCAACGCCATCTTCGCCGAAGAAGACCTGCCGGCCGACCAGATTGCCTACATCAAGATCAACGCCGACCGGGCCTTCGCCGACGGCTGGAAGAGCATCACCAAGCGCAAGCCCGCCCTGCCCGACGCCGACGAGTGGAACGGCAAGCCCGGCAAGGTCAACGAGCTGGCCCGCTGAGCGACAGACATCGCACGTTCGCCCCCGGTGTCCACGCCTGCGCAGCCCGCCTCCCCCATCGCCACGGATGCCGTGGTCATCGGCGCAGGCCCCGTGGGCCTGTTCCAGGTCTTTCAGCTCGGTCTGCAGGGCATCACCGCCCATGTGATCGACGCCCTGCCCCATGCCGGCGGCCAATGCGTGGAGCTGTACGGCGACAAGCCCATCTTCGACATCCCCGGCGTGCCAGTGTGCAGCGGGCGCGAACTGGCGGCCCTGCTGCTGCAGCAGATCGCACCGTTCAAGCCGCACTGGCACCTCTCTGCCTTGGTCTCCTCCGTGGTGCTGCAGGACGACGGGCGCATCCTTGTAGAAACGAACCAGGGACAGGCTTTGCTGGCCCGCGCGGTCTTCATCGCCGCAGGCGTGGGGGCCTTCGTGCCACGCACGCTCAAGGTCGAAGGCATCGAAGCCTGGGTGGGCACGCAGGTGCACTACCAGCACCTGCCCGCCGGCAAGCCGGTGGCCGGCCAGCGCATGGTGGTGCATGGCGGCGATGACGCCGCCGTGGCCCATGCCATCGCACTGGCGGCGCTGCCCGCCGCAGAGGCTCCATCGAGCATTCGCCTGCTGTACCGGCGCGATGCCTTCCAGGCACCGGCCGAACAACTGCAACAGTTGCAGGCCCTGCGCGATGCGGGCCGCGTGGAAGTCATCGTGGGCCAGATCACCGGCGTGGTGGCCGAGGCCGGGCGCCTGGCTGCGCTGCGGGTGGTGGACACCGAAGGCCAGACGGCCAACGAGCCGCTGGACTGCCTGATCGCCGCGCTGGGCATCTCCCCGCGCCTGGGGCCCATCGCCGACTGGGGCATCGCCATCGAGCGCAAGCAACTGGTGGTGGAGACCGCCAGCTTCCGCACCAGCGTGCCAGGCATCTACGCCGTGGGCGACATCAACACCTACCCGGGCAAGCGCAAGCTCATCCTGTGCGGTTTTCACGAAGCCACGCTGGCCGCCTTCGCCGCGGCCGAGGCCCTCACGGGCGACAAGGTGGCGCTGCAGTACACCACCACCAGCCCGCGCCTGCATGCGCTGCTGGGTGTGGCCACGCCCCAGGCGGCGTCCTGATCCGACGGGGCTGTTGTGCTAACTTCAGCCCCTCAACTGCCAGAGACTTTGCATGACCCGCTGCCTGCTGGTGGATGACGATCCCGCCATCCGCACCCTGCTGCTTGACTACCTGGGCACCTTCGGCTTCACGACCGAGGCCGTGGGCGATGGCCGGGGCATGCGCGCCGCCCTGGCGCGCCAGGGCTTCGACGTGGTGCTGCTCGATTTGATGCTGCCCGACGAGGACGGCCTCAGCCTGTGCCAGTGGGTGCGCCGCGACCATGGGCAGTTGCCCGTGATCGTGCTCACCGCCCAGGGCGACCCCATGTCGCGCGTGCTCGGCCTGGAACTGGGGGCCGACGACTATCTGGCCAAGCCCTTCGAACCGCGCGAGCTGGTGGCGCGCATCAAGGCCGTGCTGCGGCGCGGCGCAGCGCCCCCACCGCAGGCCGATGCGCCCCAGGTGCGCTTCGAGGGCTGGACCTTCGACCGCCTGCGCCGCGAACTGGTCTCGCCCGACGGCACCATGGTGGCCCTGTCGAGCGCCGAGTTCCGTTTGCTCGAAGCCTTTTCCGCCCACGCGGGCAAGGTGCTCAGCCGCGACCGGCTGCTGGACCTGTCGCGCGCGCCCGGCGTGGTGGTCAGCGACCGCAGCATCGACCTGGCCGTCTCGCGCCTGCGCGGCAAGCTGGGCAAGGGCCAGCGCGACCGGCCGCTGATACGCACCATGCGCGGCGAGGGCTATCTGTTCGACGTCGAGGTGCAGCGGTGAAACCTGCAGCGCCGGGCAGCCGCTGGAACTGGCGCCGCCTGGACACGCTGTTCCTGCGGCTGTTCATCCTGATGTGGGTGGCGCTGGCGGGCAGCCACCTTGTGGCCTATCTCACGGTGACCAAGCTGCGCCACCAGCAGGACCTGTCCACCACCCTCTCGCGCCTGCCGCCCCTGGCCACGCTGCCGCCCGGCAATCCTCTTACCGGCGCTGGCGTGCCCGGCGGACCTCCAAGACCCGGACCAGGGATGGGCCCGGGAGGACCGCCACCCATGGGTGGCGAACGCATGGCCCAACCACCGCTGCAACCGCCGGGTGGAACCGCCGCAGGCGGCGACGGCCGGTTTCCCAACCCGTTCGCCGCAGGCAACCCGCCGCGCATGGGCGGAAGCCCCATGCCCGGCAGCTCCCAGTGGATGGACTATGGCATCCGCTTCGTGCTGATCGGCGTCGCGGCCTTCCTGGGCGCGCGCTGGCTTTCGCGCCCCATGCTGCGCCTGTCCCATGCGGCCAGCGCGCTTTCCGACAACATCGACAAGGGCGGCAAGCCACCCCTCATCGACGAGACCCTTGGCACCGTGGAGGTGCGCAACGCCGCCCAGGTGTTCAACCAGATGTCGCAGCGCCTGAAGGAGCAGTTCGACGCGCGCGGCCTGCACATGGCCGCCGTTTCGCACGACCTGCGCACGCCGCTGACCCGGTTGCGCATGCGCGTGGCCCAGTGGCCCGAGGGCCCGGCGCAGCAGGCCGCCATCAACGACATCCGCGAGATGGACGAGATGATCGGCGACACCCTGGCCGTGCTGCGCGAGCAGCACGAGGGCAGCGAAGCGCGCTCCATCGACCTGGTGGCCCTGCTCCAGGCCCTGGTGGACGACCTGGCCGACCAGGGCCAGCCGGTGGAGCTGTTGCCGCCTGCCACCGACATGCCCGTGCGCGTTCGCGCCCGCACGGCCGCCCTGCGCCGCGTGATCGGCAACCTGGTGGGCAATGCCGTGCGCCATGGCGGCGGCGCCACCCTCACCGTGCATGCCTTGCCCGAGGGGGTGGTGCTGCACATCGACGATTCGGGGCCTGGGATTCCCGAGGCGCAGCTGGAGCAGGCCTTGGAGCCCTGGGTGCGCCTGTCGCGGGATGCGGCGCCCCCCGCCCATGCCATGGCGGGCGAGCTGCCGGCGCGCACGGCCGGTTATGGGCTGGGGCTGGCCATTGCGCGTGATCTGGCGGAGCGTGATGGTTGCAGGCTGGGTTTGCACAACCGGCCTGAAGGTGGTTTGCGGGCGCAGTTGGTGATGCCGCTGGCAGGTTGACCGCTGTTTTTGGCGAGAGGCCTGCGGTGCATCTGCTTGTGCTGGTACTGTTTTTAGCGGTGTGCCTTAGGTAAGGGCGGAGGCCGGGATGTGCGCCCGGCGGCGCACCCACCTTCTTTTGCGTCGCCAAAAGAAGGTGGGCCAAGAAAAGGCGACCCCCAGTCTGCGTCCCTCCGCTTCGCTGCGGGCAACCTGCGATGCTCGGATCTGGGGTGGTGCCGCAGAACTCGCTGCGTTCTTCGAACTCCGCTCAAACAGCTGCGGCAAGCTAGACAACGAAGCGTGTGTGTCCTTCGGCACACACGCCCACCCCAGCTCCTGCGCTTCTCGGCGCAGCCAGCAGGGGTGGGGAGCGGGGTCAAAGACGGCTGCTGCTTCGCAGCTGCGCCTGGAGTCGGTTACGCGCTGCGCGCTGCCGACGGGCTGGGCGATCGCCCTGGCGAGCCGAGCGCAGCGAAGGACCACAGGCCGAGCGAAGCAATGGCCCGTATGGAGCCCGCTCCCCCCCCCTTCTGACCGTGCCGAGAAGCGCAGGGTCTGGGGTGAGCGCGTGCCGAAGGACACGCGCATCGTCATCTGGCTCGCCGAAGCTGTTTGACCGCAGCTGCCTCGCAGAGGCAGCGCAGGGAGTTCTTCGGCGTCACCC
>NZ_JBKDTZ010000011.1:0-30939 GCF_046339755.1 Acidovorax sp.
GCGGGCCGCGGCGTGGGGGGGGGGTGGGGGGGGGGGGGGGGCTGCCAATGCGCGGGGTTTTGGGCTGCCCCCCGCGCACCCCCCCCCCCCCGCCCGGCCCGCGGCGCGACCCCTGGGAGATCGCAAACAGGTTCTAAGCGCAGCCCATATGTATCCGCGTGCCATGGAAATGCAGGGCGCCGCAGCACCTCGCGTACATTGCGGGTACACGCGATAGGGCGGGTATACGTTCTCAACAGGTTCCAATGAGCCCCAACACACTCCAAGACAAGACTTTCCTGCTGCTACTGGTGCTGGTCACCGTGGCCTTCGGCGCCATCCTCTGGCAGTTCCACGGCGCGGTGTTCTGGGGCATGGTGCTGGCCATCCTGTTCGCACCACTGCACCGCAAGGTGCTGCGGCGCCTTCGCCCGCGCACCAATCTGGCTGCATTGATCACCCTGGGGCTGTGCCTGGTGATCGTGATCCTGCCGGTGGCCTTTCTCACCATATCGCTGATCCAGGAAGCCACCGCCATCTACGAGCGCACGCGCACAGGGCAGCTCAATTTCGGCCTTTACTTTCAGCAGGTCATCGCCGCCCTGCCCCAGTGGGCCGTGAATCTGCTGGACCGCTTCAACCTCACTTCGGTGGCGCAGATCCAGGAGCGGCTATCGACCGTGGCGGTGCAGGCCAGCCAGTTCATCGCCACCCAGGCCGTCAGCATCGGCCAGAACACGCTCGAGTTCCTGGTGGGCTTCGGCATCATGCTGTACCTGTTGTTCTTCTTGCTGCGCGATGGTGCGGCGCTGGGCGCGCGCATCGGCCGCGCCATTCCGCTCGAGACCGAGCACAAGCGCCAGTTGGTCACCAAGTTCACCACCGTGATCCGCGCCACCGTCAAGGGCAACATCGTGGTCGCAGCCTCGCAGGGCGCCCTGGGCGGGCTGATCTTCTGGATCCTGGGCATCCAGGGCCCCGTGCTCTGGGGCGTGCTCATGGCCGTCCTGTCGCTGCTGCCCGCCGTGGGCGCAGGCCTCATCTGGCTGCCCGTGGCCATCTACTTCCTGGCCACCGGCGCCGTGTGGCAAGGTGTCGTGCTGATCGCCTACGGCATTGGCGTCATCGGCCTGGTGGACAATGTCCTTCGCCCCATCCTGGTCGGCAAGGACACCAAGATGCCCGACTACGTCGTGCTCATCTCCACCCTGGGCGGGCTGGCCTTGTTCGGCCTCACGGGCTTCGTGATCGGGCCGGTGATCGCGGCACTGTTCATGGCGACCTGGGACCTTTTCTCGCCGGAGCCGGACCAGATCCACAAGCACGAAAACAAGGCCTGACCCGGCCGGCCGGGCTTACATCACCCGCACGCCCAGCTCGCTCACCAGCGCTGCCGCCTGATCCTGCGAGATCACCGCCCCCTTGAAGAACTGCGCCAGGTGGGCGATGCGCAGCCCGGACAGATCGACCTCGCGCAGGTCGGCACCATCGAAGCGCGCGTTCTTGAGGTTGGCGTCGCGCAGGCTGCCACCCTCGAACACCGCGTCGCGGAAATCGCAGCCGCCCAGGTCGGCATCGGACAGGTCGAGCTGGCCGATGGTCTGCTTCCTGAACGACATGCCGCGCAGGTCCGCGCCCACCAGCAGCGAGTCGTGAAACGCCAAGCCCAGCGTGTGTGCCTCGCGAAAGCTTGCGCCGGTAAGCTTGACCTCGGCGAACACGGCAGAGCCGAGCT
Organism: Acidovorax sp.; assembly: GCF_046339755.1. Lineage (GTDB taxonomy): Bacteria > Pseudomonadota > Gammaproteobacteria > Burkholderiales > Burkholderiaceae_C > Acidovorax. Next base: position 1,715 of record NZ_JBKDTZ010000011.1, read on the forward strand.
TGCTGCGTGCCCAACTGGTGTTGTTCAGGTCGCAGCGGTACCAGCGCGCGTCGGTCAGGTCCGCCAGCTGGAAATTGGCCCGCCCGGCGCGGCAGCCCAGCCAGCGGCTGTCGGCGAGGCTCGTCTTTTCAAAAGACGCCTCGGCCAGCGTGCACTCGGTGAACTGCGCCCCGCGCAAGTCCAGCTGCGACAGGTCCGCGCTCTCGAAGTCACATTGCTCGAAATGCAGTGGGCCGGCACCGCGCTCCAACAGGGCCAGCACGTCGGACCGCGCCAGGGTCTGGCCGATGATGGGCACGACCGCAGGCGAGGTGGCAGCGGAGGACGAGCAGGCGAACGAAGCGGTCATGGCATCACCAGAAAATCAGGAAAGAAAGAGCGGGCTCAGTGGCCCACGCTCTTGGAAAAGAGATTCACCACCAGCACGCCCGCAATGATCAGGCCGAGGCCGACCACCGCCGGCAGGTCGAGCTTCTGCCCGTAGACCACCCAGCCCACGGCCGAGATCAGCACGATGCCCACGCCCGACCAGATGGCATAGGCAATGCCGACGGGCAGGGTCTTGAGCGTGAGCGACAGCAGGTAGAACGAGAGGCCATAGGTGACGACCGTGATGGCGCTGGGCCCCAGGCGGGTGAACCCCTCGGAGGCCTTGAGCGCCGAGGTGCCGATCACTTCTGAAACGATGGCAATGCCGAGCAACAGGTAGGCGGTGGTGAGATTCATGGGTACTCGCTTTTGACAGGGTGATCAGTTGCACAGATCCAGCAGGGTCTTCAGCACGCGGGCCTTGCGCGCCTCGTCCATCGGGTACACATCGAGCATCTGGCTGAACCAGTAGCCGTCGGCCGCCAGGCGGCAGGCCAGCAGGCGGTCGGCTGTTCGAGGGTCGTCGCCATCCTGCGCCAGGGCGGCCTGCATCGTTGCGCTCCACTGCTCGCGGCAATGGGGCAAGGTCAGCGCCAGCAGGCCGATGGCGCGCTGCGCCTCCACCCGGTTGCAATCGGTGCCCTCGTCGAACGCCGTGCGGATATAAGCGCGGGCATGCCGGCCCGGCCTGCCCTCCTCTTCCTGGGCCAATGCCTGGGCATAGCCCTGCTGGAACTCCTCGAACAACTGGTCGCTCAAGGCATCGAGCAGCGCCTGTTTGCTGCGAAAGTGGTGCTGCAGCCCCCCTTTGGTCACGCCGGCCCGGGCCGACACCGCATCAAGCGTGACGGCATGGGGCCCCTCGCTCACGAGCAGCCCGCGCACGACCGCCAGCAACTGGCTGCGCACCAGTTCGGGGTGCTTCTGGCGGCGGTGGGCTTCGGTCATGCGGAAAAACAAACCATCTGGATGGAATGTTTATTGTAATGCATCGCCATGCGTTGAAAGCATGCCGATCGGAAAGACCGGATCGGCATGCCCTCCCGCTTCAGCTATTGACCTGCGCCCAGAGCTTTTCCAGCCGCTTCACGCTCACCGGCTGCGGTGTGCGCAGCTCCTGGGCGAAGAAGCTCACGCGCAGTTCTTCCAGCAGCCAGCGCAGCTCCTGCATGCGGCTGTCCACCTGGCCCTTGCGCTCGGCCACCAGGCGCCAGTAGCGCTGCTCCTGCGGACGCAGCTCGGCCAGCTTGGCGGCGTCGCGCGCGGGGTCGGCGCGGTACTTGTCCAGGCGCAGGGTGATGGCCTTGAGGTAGCGCGCGTAGTGGGCCAGTTGTGTCCAGGGCGCGATGGCGATGAAGTTCTTGGGCATCAGCCGGGCCAGCTGCTGCTGGGCGTCCTGCGTGGCCTCGGGGGCGTTCTTGGTGTCCTTGATCTTGCGCGCGGCGGCCGCGAACTCGATGAGGATGGTGCCCGCCAGGCGTGCCACCTCGTTGGCGATCAGGGTCAGGCGACCCCTGCCCTCCTCCATCCGGCGCTTGAAGGCGAACTCGTCGGTGGGCAGCGGGTCGAGCAGAAAGGCGCGGTCCAGCGCCACGTCGATGATCTGGTTGCGCAGCTCCTCCTGCGTGCCGCCGCCCGTACCGTCGGCATTGCGGCCCACCTGCATGTAGGCCACGGCCATCTTCTGCAGGTCGGGGATGTTCTTCTCCAGGTACTTGAGCGCGTCCTTGATCTGCAGCGCGAACAGGCGGCGCAGGCCGGCGCGGTGCTTGGCCGCCGCGACCTCGGGCTCGTCGAACACTTCGATGGTCACGGCATCGCCACCGTCGATCAGGGCCGGAAAGCCGATCAGCGTCTGCCCGGCCTTTCGGATCTCCATCAGCTCGGGCAGCTCGCCGAAGGTCCAGGCGGTGTAGCGCTGGCCGGCCGGGGCGGCGGGCTTGGCGGGCGCCTGCGCAGGCGCAGCCGGTGCCCTTGCCGCAGCCCCCATGCCGGGTGCGGGCGCAGCCGGGGCAAGCGCCTGGGGCGCAGGGGCACCAGCAGCCAGCTTGAGCCCGGCCAGTGCCTGGAAGGCGCCGCGCGCCTTGGCGCCCCACTCGGCCTTCAGGGCACCGAGGTTGCGGCCATGGCCGAGCTGGCGGCCATGCTCGTCCACCACGCGGAAGTTCATGAACAGGTGCGGGCTGAGCATGTCGAGCTTGAAGTCGGCGCGCTTCACGTCCAGCGAGGTCTCGTCGCGCACCTGCTTGAGCAGCACATCGGTCAGTCCGCCCTGGCCGAAGCGCTCGGGCGCACCCAGCAGCTCGGCCAGGCGCGCGGCGTTCTCGGGCAGCGGCACGAAGCGGCTGCGCGGGCGCTGGTGCAGGCTCTTGAGCAGGGCCTGGATCTTGTCCTTGAGCATGCCGGGCACCAGCCACTCGCAGCGCTCGTCGTTCACCTGGTTGAGCACGAACAGCGGAATGGTCACGGTGATGCCGTCGCGCGGGTCGCCCGGCTCGTGCAGGTAGGTGGCGGCGCAGTCCACCCCGCCCAGGCGCACGGTCTTGGGAAAGGCGTTGCTGGTGATGCCCGCCGCCTCGTGGCGCATGAGCTCTTCGCGCGTGAGCTTGAGCAGATCGGGATTTTGGCGCGAGGCCTCGCGGTACCAGGCCTCGAAGCCGTGGCCGCTGCACACATCGGGCGGCAGTTGCTGGTCGTAGAAGGCGTAGATCAGCTCGTCGTCCACCAGCACGTCCTGGCGGCGCGACTTGTGTTCCAGTTCCTCGACCTTGGCGATCAGCTTCTGGTTGGCGGCCAGGAAGGGCAGCTTGCTCTCCCAGTTGCCGCCCACCAGCGCCTCGCGGATGAAGATCTCGCGCGCGGCATGCGGGTCGATCTTGCCGAAATTGATGCGCCGGCCACTGTAGATCACGATACCGTAGAGCGTGGCACGCTCCAGCGCCGTGACCTCGGCCGACTTCTTCTCCCAGTGCGGGTCGAGCAGTTGCTTCTTGAGCAGGTGGCCGCCCACCTGTTCCAGCCACTGCGGCTCGATGGCGGCAATGCCCCGGCCGAACAGGCGCGTGGTCTCCACCAGCTCGGCCGCCACGATCCAGCGGCCGGGCTTCTTGGACAGGTGGGCACCCGGGTGCTTGTAGAACTTGATGCCGCGCGCACCCAGGTACCAGTCTTCCTCTTCGCCCTTGGCGCCGATGTTGCCCAGCAGCCCCGCCAGCATGGACAGGTGCAGTTGCTCGTAGCTCGCGGGCTGGGTGTTGATGGCCCACTTGTGCTCGGTCACCACCGTGAGCAGCTGGGTGTGGATGTCGCGCCACTCGCGCAGCCGGCGGATGCTGATGAAGTTCTGGCGCAGCAGTTGCTCGTACTGGCGGTTGCTCAGTTTGTGCGTGGGTGCAGCCGCACTGGCGACAGCGGCCACGGGTGCAGCAGCGGCTGCCACCGAACGCTGTGCCACCGGCAGATGGGCGTGCGAGGGCGCGCGCTGGTTGGCCATGGCTTTTTGCGCGCGGGCCGAGGGCAGCGTGGGCGCCCCACCCCGGGCCTCGTTGATCCACTTCCACAGCTTGAGGTAGCCGCTGAACTCGCTTTTCTCGTCGTCGAACTTGGCGTGCGCCTGGTCGGCCTGCTGCTGGGCCTCCATGGGGCGGTCGCGCACGTCCTGCACGCTGAGCGCACTGGCGATGATGAGCACCTCGTCCAGCGCCTTGCGGTCGCGCGCCTCCAAAATCATGCGGCCCACGCGGGGGTCCAGCGGCAGGCGCGACAGCTCCACGCCCATGGGCGTGAGCTCGTTGGCATCGTCCACGGCGCCCAGTTCGCCCAGAAGCTGGTAGCCGTCGGCGATGGCGCGGCCCGAGGGCGCCTCGATGAACGGGAACTGCACCACGTCGCCCAGGTGCAGCGACTTCATGCGCAGTATGACGCCGGCCAGCGAGCTGCGCAGGATCTCGGGGTCGGTGAAGCGCGGCCGGGCATTGAAGTCCGCCTCGTCATACAGGCGGATGCAGATGCCATTGGCCACCCGGCCGCAGCGGCCCGCGCGCTGGTTGGCGGCGGCCTGGCTGATGGGCTCGACCAGCAGCTGCTCCACCTTGCTGCGAAAGCTGTAGCGCTTGACCCGGGCCGTGCCCGCATCGATCACATAGCGGATGCCGGGCACCGTGAGCGAAGTCTCGGCCACGTTGGTGGCCAGCACCAGGCGCCGCCCGGTGTGGCCGTCGAAAATGCGGTCCTGCTCGTCCTGCGACAGGCGCGCGAACAGGGGCAGCACCTCGGCGCTGCGCAACACCGGGTGGTGCGACAGGTGCTTGCGCAGGTGGTCGGCCGCCTCGCGGATCTCGCGCTCGCCAGGCAGGAAGATCAGGATGTCGCCCGAGGCATTGCCCTGCCACAGCTCGTCCACCCCATCGGCGATGGCTTCGTTGAGGCCATGGTCGCGCGTTTCCTCGAACGGGCGCCAGCGCTGCTCCACCGGAAAGGTGCGCCCGGACACATAGATGATCGGCGCGGGGCCCTTGCTGGACTCGAAATGCCTGGCAAACCGGTCCGCATCGATGGTGGCCGAGGTCACCACCACCTTCAGGTCCGGCCGGCGCGGCAGGATCTGGCGGATGTAGCCCAGCAGGAAGTCGATGTTCAGGCTGCGCTCGTGCGCCTCGTCGATGATGATGGTGTCGTAGGCCTTGAGCAGCGGGTCGGTCTGCGTCTCGGCCAGCAGGATGCCGTCGGTCATCAGCTTGACCGAGGCGTCGCGCGAGAGCCGGTCCTGGAAGCGCACCTTGAAGCCCACCACGTCGCCCAGCGGGGTCTCCAGTTCCTCGGCAATGCGCTTGGCCACGCTGCTGGCCGCAATGCGGCGCGGCTGGGTGTGGCCTATCAACTGGCCCTTCTGGCCCGCGGGCGCATTGCACTTGCCCCGGCCCAGGGCCAGCGCGATCTTGGGCAGCTGCGTGGTCTTGCCCGAGCCGGTCTCGCCGCAGACGATGACGACCTGGTGACGGCGCATGGCCTCCATGATCTCGTCGCGCTTGCCCGAGACGGGCAGGGATTCGGGAAACGTGATGCGCAGCGGCGCTGCGCGCGGGACGGCAGGCGGGGAAATGGAAGGCGTGGAGTCGGTCATGAAGGCCTGCATTATCCGAGGCCTGCGTTGGCCCCGTGCAACACCGGCCATGCGCGCCAGCCCCATGGACGGCTGTCGTGCAAAAAAAGCCACCCGTGCCGACCCCGAGCAAGGGCTGAAGGGGGTGGTTTTCAGGATGTAATCACCCCCGGCCACATCTTCACGCCGCGCGCAGCCAAAAAACTCCCGCATGCCTTTGCAGCCCCCTGCTTCCACGCCCTCCCCGGACCCGCAGCCGCCCCCCCCATCGCGCCGCGAATGGCTGGCATGGACCGGCACGGCGGCGCTTGCGCCGTGGCTGGCGGGTTGCGGCGGCAGCGGGTCTCCCCCGCCCAACCTCGATGCCACCATGGCCTGGGGGCGCCGCGAGATCCGCCAGGCCATGAAGGCCAGCGAGACACGGGCCGCCTCGATCGCGGTGATGTACGGCGACCGCATCGTCTGGCAGGAGGCCTTCGGGGTGCTGCGCGACAGCCCGGCCACACCCGCGACGCCGGAAACGCGGTTCAACGTCGGCTCGGTCAGCAAGGTGCTTGCGGCGCTGGCCGTGATGATCCTCGTGGACCGCCAGTTGGTGCAGCTCGATGCGCAGGTGGTGCGCTACCTGCCGCGGTTCAGCATGCTGTCGCCCGGCTACCGCGACATCACCGTGCGCCACCTGCTGAGCCACGCCTCGGGCCTGCCCGGCACCTACCTGCACAACATGTTCGCCTTTGCCCCGCTGCCCGGCTACGCGGCCGGGATGGAAGCCGCGCTGGCCGACTTGCACCTCAAGCACCCCCCCGGGGCCATGGCGGTGTACTGCAACGACGGCTTCACCCTCATCGAGCGCATCGTGCAGGCGGTCACGGGCCAGAGCTACACCACCTTCGTGCAGTCCACCATCCTCACCCCGCTGAGCATGGGCCGCTCGGGCTTCACGCTGCAGCCCCTGCCCGAAGGCAGTTTCGCGCCCGGCTACATCGGCCCTGCCCGCCAGGGCCAGGAATTCGTGATGGGCTACGCCACCAGCGGCCTGTGCACCACGCCGGGCGACATGATGCGGCTGGCCGCCCTGCTGATCCAGGGCGGCGAGCAGGATGGGCAGCGCGTGGTCTCCAAGGCCGGTGTGCTGGAGATGGGCAGCGACCAGAACCAGGGCATGCGCATCGACCTCACGCCCGACTGGCACTGGGGCCTGGGCTGGGACAGCACCCGGCAGCCGGGCCTCGCCGCTGCCGGCGTGCGGGCCTGGCACAAGAGCGGTGAAACCAATTTCTACGCCAGCGAGTTCCATGTGCTGCCCCAGGCCGGCATGGCCTTGCTGCTCACGGGCAATGCGCCGGGGTTTCGTCCCGGCCCCATCGCCGAAGGCATTCTGCTGCGGGCCCTGCAGGAGACAGGCCAGCTCCAGGCCCTGCCGCCCAAGGTGAGCACCACCGTGCCGCCGACGGCCACGTCCTCGTCCACGGCCGTCGAAGCCGTGCTCGGCATCTATGGCCGGGCGGCCAAGCCCTTGAAGGTGCTCTCGGCCGACGGCCAGCAGATCGACCTCTGGGTGTGGTCCGCCGCGCTCAGGGATTGGGAACCGCTGAGCGAAGGGCTGCGCCTGCGCAGCGATGGCTGGTGGTGGTCCGATGCCAGGCCCGGCACGCACTACCGCTGGGAAGAAGCTGAAGGCAGGCGCTACCTGATGTCGCGCGAACCTGCGGGCGCCGGGCACTACTGGACCACCACCCCCATGGCCGAGCAGATGCCGCGCGCCAGCGCCCCGCTGCCCGCCGCCTGGGCCGACCGCCTGGACAGCACCTGGATCCTGGCCAACGAGGCGCCCGAATCAATGCTGCTGGCGCTTGGCGGCAAGGCCACCGCCACCCTGCGGGAACTGCCCGAACTGCGCGGCTATCTGTTCTGGGACGACCGGCAGTTCCTGCTACCCCTCTCGGCCGACCGCGCCGGCATGGCGGTGCGGGTGCCGCTCAACGCCGGGCGCGACCTGGTCGAGCTGGTCGTGCAGACGCAGGACCAGCAGGAGTGGCTGTACGCCGCGGGCAGCCTCTACCGCCAGGGCGACTGAACCCAACCCGCCCGGCCCGGCACTGTTCCTTTCACGCGACAGTTGATGGCCTTCGCTGTGGCTGCGGCTTGCCACGGGCGGCGCGGCTCGCCACAATCGCGTCTTCTTTCTTTCAGCCCTGCAGCGCCATGTCGGCCGCCGCTGAAAGCCCTGGAGGTCATCGCTATGTTGGTTCCCTTGTTCGCTCCCGCCTGACCACAGTCCACCGCCCCGGCTGGACTGTGCATTCACGAGTCCAGCCACGGCCAACAAGCGCTCTTTCGCACCCAGTGCGGCGCTCCACAAGCCCTGGCTCCATCGCCGGGGTTTTTTGTTTGTGGAACGCACACATGAGTGCCCAAAAATTGTCCCGAGCCTACGCCCAGGGTGAAATCAAGAAGCTGCGCCGCATGAAGCAGCCCCTGGTGCTGAAGCTCGAATCCTCGGGCCCGCCCCGAAACCCTGTGGCCACCGCGCTGGCCCAGCGCAGCCTGTCCAGCGCGGCAGGCAAGCACATACGCAGCCGCGGGGCCCAGCGCCGCGCGGACAACGTCGCCCTGCGCAAGGCGACCCAAGGCAAGCTGCAAAGCGATTGATTGACGATATGAATCCATTTTCCAACGACGTGCCGCCCCACCTGCGGCACCCCCTGCACCCCACCGCCGCCCTGGCTGCGGGCGGGGCGCCCACCATCGCCGCGCATGCCGCGCCGGCCCCTGTGCACGCCCACGGCGGGCCGGAACTGGCGGGCGCCGTGAGCGCCGCGGACCTGGCCGTGCGCCAGCAGGCCCTGGCCCAGGCGGCCGTGCAGCTCAAGGCCGAGCTCGTGGGCATCGACGACTTGATCGACCGCGTCATCGATGCCGTGCGCGCCTGGTACGTGCTGCCCCAGCTCATCACGCGGCCGGTCATTGTCTGCCTGTGGGGCCTGACCGGCACCGGCAAGACCCAGCTCACGCGGCGCCTGGCGCAGCTGCTGGGTTATTACGACCGCTTCGTGGAAGTGCAGATGGACGGCTTCAGCCACGGCGCCAGCTACCGCAGCTCCACCATCTCGGGCATGCTGGGCGACTCGGGCATCACCGAGGGTGCGCCCGGCATCCTGGTGCTCGACGAGTTCCAGCGCTTTCGCACCGTGGACCGCAAGGGCGAGGACGTCAAGGTCGAGCGCTACCAGGACGTCTGGACCCTGCTCTCCGATGGGCGCCTGCCGCCCGCGCTGAGCGCACTGTCCAACATCGAGCGCAAGCTGGCCGACGCGCACTACGAGGCTGAGCGCGCCGACGACGGCGACGACGACGCGCGCGCAGGCAAGGCGCCCTACCGCTTCCAGCTCGACGCCTGGGACGCGCAGGAACTCAAGCGCATGCTCAAGCTGCAGGAGCCCCTGGCCGAGGTCATGCAGTGGCCGCCGGCCAAGGTGCAGGCGCTGTTCACGCGCTTCCAGCAGTCGCACCACGCCTGGGAGACCGACTACAGCAAGCTCCTGGTCTTCGTCTGCGGCAACCTGGACGAGATGTACCACGAGACCGCCCAGCGCGTGGAGGACTGCGATACCGACGCCGACATCTTCCACCGCCTGACGCGCAAGCTCTCGCTGATCGACGTGAAGAAGGCCTTGGGCGAGCGTTTCAAGCCCGAGCAGATCGCGCGCCTGGGCAACGGGCATGTGGTCTACCCCTCGTTCAGCAAGGCCACCTACGAGCAGCTCATCCGCAACCTGTGTGCGCGCTATGTGGACGACATCGCCGCGCAATGCGGCGTGCGTTTTGCCATCGGGCAGGACGTGCTCGACGAGCTGTATGCCAACGCCGTCTTCCCGGCCCAGGGCACGCGGCCGCTGTTCTCTTCGGTGCACGCCATCCTGAGCGCCAACCTGGTCAACGCCGCGCTGTGGGTGCTGCAGGAGCAACTGCCGCTGGCGCAGGAGTTTCCCATCCAGTTGGCGCCCGGCAAGCGCCACCTACTGGTGCAGGGCCAGGGGCCGCAAGGCGTGGCGCAGACCACCTTCCCGGTGGTGCTGGAGCTCAACCGGCTCAAGCAGCGCGCCAACGCCGACTTCCGCGCCCTGCTGGCAGTGCACGAGGCCGGGCACGGCCTGGCGTACTGCGTGCTGTTCGGCCACGCGCCGCAGGAGGTGAAGATCAACATCGCTTCCTTCGAGGGCGGGTACAACAGCTTCTCCAGCCTCAAGGCCACCACGCGGCAGAACGTGCTCGACATGATGTGCGTGGGCCTGGCCGGACGCGTGGCCGAGGAGCTGGTGTTTGGCGAGATGGCCTGTACCACCGGCGCCGAGCAGGACTACAAGCAGGTGACGGCCGATGCGGCGCGCTACATCCGCCACCACGGCTTTGGCGCACGGCTGGCCCGCACCGACGTAACGGTGGAGATGGACAACCACGTCAACACCGACGTGGGGCCGAGCAACGACGCCATCGAAGCGCTGATGCAGCAGCAGTACCGCCGCGCCCAGGAGTTGCTGCAGACCCACCGCGAGGCCCTGGGCCGCACGGTGGATGCGCTCTTGCGCCAGGGCACCATCGCCCCGGTGGAGATGGTGGCTTTGCTCAAGGACTGCGGCATTGCCCTGGCGCCACCGGCACCGGGCGGCCTGCCCGATGAAGGCCTGGTGCTGGAGCCGTTTGCCGCCAAACTGGGGGCGTTCCGCAAGGGTGTGTGATGCGCCTCGCAGCAGGGGGCGGGGTACGCCCTTATGATGCGCGCCTGCCGATATCCTTATTACACCGGTCGCCCCACCCCTAGCAGCTGCCCATGTCCGCCGTCTTCAATTTCACCTTTGTGCCCTGGTTCCGCTCGGTGGCGCCCTACATCCACAAGTTCCGCAACCAGACCTTCGTGATCGGGCTGACGGGTGAAGGCATCGCCGCGGGCAAGCTGCACAGCATTGCGCAGGACCTGGCGCTGATCCAGGCCATGGGCGTGAAGATCGTGCTGGTGCACGGCTTTCGCCCCCAGGTGAACGAGCAACTGGCCGCCAAGGGCCATGCGGCGAAGTACTCGCACGGCATCCGCATCACCGACTCGGTGGCGCTCGATTGCGCGCAGGAGGCCGCGGGCCAGCTGCGCTATGAGATCGAAGCCGCCTTCAGCCAGGGCCTGCCCAACACCCCCATGGCCGGTGCCACGGTGCGCGTGATCTCGGGCAATTTCCTCACGGCGCGGCCCGTGGGCATCATGGACGGGGTGGACTTCCAGCACTCGGGCCTGGTGCGCAAGGTGGACGTGGCCGGCATCCAGCGCACGCTGGACATGGGTGCACTGGTGCTGCTGTCACCGTTCGGCTTCTCGCCCACGGGCGAGGCCTTCAACCTGAGCATGGAAGAAGTGGCCACCAGCGTGGCCATCGAGCTGCGCGCCGACAAGCTGATCTTCCTGACCGAGGTGCCCGGCATCCGCATGCAGCCCGGCGAGCCCGAGGGCGAGGACAACCCCATCGACACCGAGCTGCCGCTGGCCGCCGCCCAGGCCCTGCTGGCCACCCTGCCCACCGCGCAGAACCCCACCGACACCGGCTTTTACCTGCAGCACTGCGTCAAGGCCTGCAAGGCCGGCGTGGAGCGCAGCCACATCCTGCCGTTCGCGGTGGACGGCTCGCTGCTGCTGGAGGTGTATGTGCACGACGGCATCGGCACCATGGTGATCGACGAAAAGCTCGAGGAGCTGCGCGAAGCCACCATCGACGACGTGGGCGGCATCCTGCAGCTGATCGAGCCCTTCGAGAAAGACGGCACCCTGGTCAAGCGCGACCGCACCGAGATCGAACGCGACATCGCCGCCTACACCATCATCGAGCACGATGGCGTGATCTTTGGCTGCGCGGCGCTGTATCCCTACCCCGAGGCCAAGACGGCCGAGATGGCCGCCGTCACCGTGTCGCCGCAGAGCCAGGGCACGGGCGATGGCGAAAAACTGCTCAAGCGCATCGAGCAGCGCGCCCGTGCCGCCGGGCTGGAGAGCATCTTCGTGCTGACCACGCGCACCATGCACTGGTTCATCAAGCGCGGCTTCCAATCCGTAGACCCAGACTGGCTGCCCGACGCACGCAAGCGCAAGTACAACTGGGACCGGCGCAGCCAGGTGCTGGTCAAGAAACTCTAGTAACGCTAGGTTTCCCTTTTCTCCGGCGCATCCAACTGGTGCCCGATGCGTGGCGCCAGGTGCTGGCGCACATGCTCGGCAATGGCCACCGTGGCATCGCCCCCCAGTTCGCCCACCATCTGACGTGTGACCGCGTAGTGCATGGCCAGCAGGCCGCGCAGCTTCTTGAAGGCCGCTGCGTTCTCGTGGCCGGCCACGAAATTGTCGTTGGCCAGCACACGTTCGGCCACCCCCGGCTCGGCCAGCGGCACCTGGCAGACGATGGCCATCTGGTCGACCTCCAGGTCGATCTGCTGCAGCAACTCCTCCCAGTGAGAGGCGGTGAATCGCTCTTCGTGGTCCATGCAAGGGTCTCCATCGGGGTGGGGGCGCGGCACCAGGAAAGGTGCCACATGCCCATGTTAAGCTGTTTGCTGCACCGCAACAGGTGTCCCGTGCGCCGCCCTCCGCGGGGCACCCTTCTGGGAGCTTTTCCATGTCCGACCACGGCAAGGTTTCGCACGGCACAGGCGCGGCAGCGCCCCTGCCTGCAGAGCACAGTGTGCCCCTCTTCTGGCCCATGGCCGCCGCCTGGCACCTGGGCGAGCAGGCCCTGGCGCTGATGCAGCGCAGCGCCGACTTCGCCACCGAGGCGGCCATCATCGACCACCCGCCCCAGCCCGCATGGGCCACGCCCAACCAGGTGCGGTTGGAACTGGCCACGCTGCGGCTGCGCGAGTTCACCGACAGCACGGCCCAGGGCATCCCCATCCTGGTCGACGCGCCGTTCGCGGGGCACAGCTCCACCATTGCCGACTATGCGCCTGGCCAGAGCCTGGTGCAGGTGCTCATGGCCGCTGGCGCGCCGCGCGTGCTGGTGACCGACTGGAAGAGCGCCACGCCGGCCATGCGCTATTTCGACATCGACACCTACCTGGCCGAGCTCAACGTGGCGGTGGACGACATGGGCGGCCAGGTTCACAAGGGCGTGTCATCACCCATTTCACACCCGCGAAAGCCTGCAGCGCGGTGCATTGCAAGGCGCCCTGAGTGCCGCGTAGCACGACTACGCAAGCAAAGGGCAACGCCGCAATGCGCCGCGCTGCAGGCTTTCCCTTCGGGCTGGCCCCGGCATGCGGCGTCTGCTTTGTCGCACGGTTGGCTGCGCCGCGCTTCGCGCATCCATCCGCATGCCGGGGCCAGCGCGGGGGTGAAATGGGTGATGACACGCCCTATGGGTCTGTGCCAGGGCGGCTGGCTGAGCGCCATGTATGCGGCGCGCTTTCCCGGCAAGGTCAAAAGCCTGGTGCTCGCAGGCTCGCCCATCGACACCGATGCCGGCGATGGCCCGATCAAGCGCCTGGCGCACAGCCTGCCGCTGCAGACCTACCGGGACATGGTGGCCGCAGGCCAGGGCCTGATGCGCGGCAGCCTGATGCTGGCCGGCTGGAAGAACATGCACCCGGCCGAGCAGTACGCCAACAAGTACGCCACGCTGTACCAGAATATCGAGGACAGGAGCCAGGTCGCCCGCACCGAGCAGTTTGAGCGCTGGTACGAGAACCCGGTGGACCTGCCCGGCGCCTACTACCTGCAGGCCATCGAGCAGCTGTTCAAGGAGAACCGCTTTGCCAAGGGGCAGTTCGTCGGACTGGGCCGCACGCTGGTGCTGCGCGACATCACCATCCCCACCTACCTGCTGGGCGGCGAGGCCGACGACATCACCACGCCCGAGCAGGTCTTCGCCGCCGCCGACCTGATCGGCACGCCCAAGCACCAGATTGTGCGCAAGCTGGTGCCCGGCGGGCACATCGGCCTGTTCATGGGCAGCGGAACGCTCAAGGCCGCCTGGCCGGGCATTGCCGAATGGGTATTGGGCCACCGGTGAGGCCGTGCCCTGTACGCTTGGTGCCTTCCTCAACTTCTGTGATGGACGATGAACAGTTTTGATACCGACTCCCTGCTCGCCCACTGCCGCACGCTGGCACCGGCGCGCACCGCCATCGTCCATGCGGTCACCGCCAACGTGCTGCAGGCCGCGCAGGAGGCGCAACAGCATGGGCTGATCACGCCCGTGCTGGTGGGGCCCGCCGCACGCACCCGCGAGGCGGCCGAAGCCGCGTCGGTGGACATATCGGGCTGGCAGTTGGTCGATGCGGAGCACAGCCACGATGCGGCCGCAAAGGCCGTGGCCCTGGCGGCGGCGCGCGAGGTCGATGCGCTGATGAAGGGCTCGCTGCACTCCGACGAGCTGATGGGCGCGGTGGTGAAGAGCGACGCCGGCCTGCGCACCGAGCGGCGCATCTCCCACGCCTTCCTGATCGACCAGGAGAGCTATTCCAAGGCCTTCCTCATCACCGACGCAGCGGTGAACATCGCACCCGATCTGGCCACCAAGGTGGACATCGTGCAGAACGCCGTCGATCTCTGGCATGCGCTGTTCGGCGCGGACATTCTGCCCAAGGTGGCGGTGCTGGCGGCGGTGGAGACCGTCAACCCGAAGATGGTCGCCACGCTCGATGCCGCCGCGCTGTGCAAGATGGCCGACCGCGGCCAGATCACGGGTTGCCTGATCGACGGACCGCTGGCTTTCGACAACGCGATCAGCGTGGAGGCGGCCCGCACCAAGGGCATTGTCTCGGAGGTCGCGGGCAACGCCGACATCCTGGTGGTGCCCAACATCGAGGCAGGCAACATGCTGGCCAAGCAGCTCATCTTCCTCAGTGGGGCGGAGGCCGCCGGCATCGTGCTGGGCGCGCGCGTGCCCATCATCCTGACCAGCCGGGCCGACAGCCAGCGCGCGCGCCTGCTGTCCTGCGCCGTGGCCCTGCTGCTGGCCCATGCGCGCAGCAAGGGGCAGATCAAATGACGCAGCCCCTGGTCCCCGTGCTGCTGGTGCTCAACGTCGGCTCGTCCAGCATCAAGTTCCAGGTATTCGAGCGCGAATCGCTGTCGGTGCTGATGGTGGGCAAGGTGACGGGCATCGGCACCAGCGGCCTGCTGTCGGCCAATCTCGCCGATGCCGAGGCTGCCCCCGTGCGCACTGCCCTGCCTACGGCCGACCACGACAGCGCCATGGCGGCGGTGATCGCCCTCATCGACGAGCACGACGACGGCTGGCGCCTGGCGGCCGTGGTGCACCGCGTGGTGCATGGCGGCGCGGCCTTCCATGCGCCCGTGGTCGTCACCCCCGAGATCCTGGCCCAGTTGCAGGCGTTGGCCCCGCTGGCCCCCCTGCACCAGCCGCACAATCTGGCCGGCATTGCCGCATCGCAGCGCCTGGCCAGCCATGCGCTGGACATCGCCTGCTTCGACACCGCCTTCCATGCGCGCATGGGCCCGCTGTTCCAGGCCTTTGCCCTGCCCGGCAAGCTGCGCGACCAGGGCGTGCGCCGCTATGGCTTCCATGGCCTGTCGTACGAATGGCTGGCCCACGATTTGGCCCGCACCCGCCCCGACCTGGGCCAGGCCCGGGTAGTGGCCGCCCACCTGGGCAACGGCGCCAGCCTGTGCGCCATGCAGGGCGGGCGCAGCGTGGACACCACCATGGGCATGACCGCCCTGGACGGCCTGCCCATGGGCACGCGCAGCGGCGCCATCGATGCCGGTGCCGTGCTCTACCTGCAGCGCGAACTGGGCATGGATGCGGACCAGGTCGAGCACCTGCTGTACCAGGAGTCGGGCCTCAAGGGCCTGTCGGGCGTGAGCAGCGACATGCAGGCCCTGCAGGCCAGCGCCGACCCGCAGGCGGCCTTTGCCATCGACTACTTTGCTCTCAAGGTAGCGCAGTACACGGCCATGCTGGCGGTGTCCATGGGCGGCATCGATGCGATGGTGTTCACCGGCGGCATCGGCGAGAACGCCGACACCGTGCGCGCCGCCATCCTGGCCCGGCTGCCCATGCTGGGCAACTTCGAGACCCTGGTCATCCCCGCCAACGAAGAGAAGATGATGGCCATGCACGCAAAGCAGTTGCTGGGCTGACTGGGCTGACCTACGCCGCCAGCGCCCACTGCGCCACCAGCGCGCCGATCTCGGCCATGGCCGCATCGCGCTGTTCGGGCGGGGCCTCGCCGCCGGTCAGGTAGCAGCTCACAACGATAGGCTTGCGCTCGGGCGGCCAGAACACGCCCGCATCGTTGCTGGTGCCGCGCGATGCGGTGCCGGTTTTCTCCCCTGCCTTCCAGCCCTCGGGCAGGCGGGCGCGCAGGCGCTTGTCGCCGGTCTTGTTGGCCAGCAGCCAGCCCTGCAGTTTTTCGCGCGAGGCGGGCGACAGGGCTTCGCCCAGCGCCAGGGCCTGGATGCAGTGCACCATGGCCACGGGGGTGGTGGTGTCGCGCGGATCGCCGGGCTTGGCCTCGTTGAGCGCGGGCTCGATGCGGTCCAGCCGCGTGAAGCTGTCGCCCAGCGAGCGCACATAGGCCGTGAGGGCCGGCGGGCCGCCATTGCTCGCCAGCAGCAGGTTGGCGGCGGTGTTGTCGCTCAAGGTCATGGTGCCGGCGCAGAGCTCCTCCACCGTGAGGCCTGCGCCATCGGCGTGCGGCTCGGTCACGGGCGAGTAGGCCACCAGGTCCTTCTTGGCGTAGGTGATGCGGCGGTCCAGCTTGTCGTGGCCCTGGTCCACGCGGCGCAGCGTCTGCGCGGCCAGCAGCAGCTTGAAGGTGCTGGCCATGGGAAAGCGCTCGCCGCCCCGGTGCGCGATCTGCCGGCCGGTATGGGTGTCGAGCGCGGCCACGCCCACACGGCCGCCCACGCTGGCCTCGATGCGCTTGAGCGCTGCCTGCCACGCGGTATCGGCCGGCGAGGCACTGTTTTTCTGCGGGCTGGTCTGGGCCCAGGTGGCCAGGGGAAGGAGGCCGAAGGCGGCCACGAAGTCTCGTCGTTGCATTTGATTACTTATGAAGTGGTTGTCAGGAATGGGTGCAACGATACCCAGGTCGCCGGCAAAGCACCATCGACAATAATCGCCCGCAGACCCAAGAAAAACTTCTGGATACTTTTTTCCATGCACCTGCCGCTCAACGCCCTGCGCGCCTTCGAGGTGTCGGCCCGCCACCTGAACCTGACGCGCGCCGCCGACGAGCTCCACGTGAGCCAGACAGCCGTGAGCCAGCACATCCGCAACCTCGAGGACCGGCTGGGCAAGCCGCTGTTTCGCCGCCTGCCCCGGGGCCTGGCGCTCACAGACGAAGGCCACGCGCTGCTGCCGGTGCTGAGCGAGGCCTTCGAGCGCATTGCCGCAGCCCTGGAGCACATGAGCGATGCGCGCCCGCGCGAGGTGCTCACCGTGGGCGTGGTGGGCACCTTTGCCGTGGGCTGGCTGCTGCCGCGGCTGCGCGACTTTCAGCACGCCTGCCCGTTTGTGGACCTGCGCCTGCTGACGCACAACAACCGAGTGGACATGGCTGGCGAGGGTCTGGACTACGCCATCCGCTTCGGCGACGGTGCCTGGCACGGCACCGAGGCGCAGTGCATATTGCACGCCCCCATGACGGCCATGTGCGCCCCCGCCCTGGCACACCACCTGCGCCACCCGGCCGACCTGGCGCGCCAGCCGCTCTTGCGCACCTACCGCGTGGACGAATGGGCCGCCTGGTTCGACGCTGCCGGCGCACCCTGCCCCGTGGTGCGCGGCGCCGTGTTCGATTCGTCCCTCACCCTGGCCGAAGCCGCCGTGCAAGGTGCCGGCGTGGCGCTGCTGCCGGTGAGCATGTTCACACGCGAGCTGCAACAGGGGCGGCTGGTGCGCCCGTTTGCGCTGGAGCTGCAGCACGGCGCCTATTGGCTTACGCGGCTTAAGTCGCGCACGCCTAGCCCGGCGATGGAGGCATTCCACCGCTGGTTGATGGCGCAAGTCGGATGAAGGCTCAGCCCAGGGCCTTGGCGATCACCTCGGCCGGGATTTCGTCCACCTGGGCGGGCTCCAGAAATTCCTTGCCATAGCGCGCATAGACGCCCTCGCGCACGAACACCTGGAACAGGTCGGGGTCGATGTGGCCGTTGTCGCGCATCTTGCACATGATGGCCAGCGCCTGCGACAGCGTCATGCCGCTCTTGTAGGGCCGGTCGGCGGCCGTGAGCGCCTCGAAGATGTCGGCAATGCCCATCATGCGCGCCTGCACCGACATCTGGTCGCGCGTGAGGCCGCGTGGGTAGCCCTTGCCATCCATGCGCTCGTGGTGGCCGCCCGCGTACTCGGGCACGTTCTTGAGGTGGCGCGGCCAGGGCAGCGTCTCCAGCATCTTGATGGTGGCGACGATGTGGTAGTTGACGGTGTCGCGCTCGGCCTGCGTGAGGGTGCCCGAGCGGATGGTCAGGTTCTCCACCTCCTCGGCCGTGAGAAAGCTGGTCTGCACGCCCTGCGGGTTGCGCCACTGGCGCGCGGCCGAGATATCGCGCACGCGCTGCTGGTCTTCGGCGCGCATGGCCTCGGCGCCCTGGTTGCAGCGGCGCATGAACTCGCGCTCTTCCTCCAGCGTGTGGATGCTGTGCTGCAGGCCCTGCAGCTCCTGTGCCTCGGCAGCGGCGTCCACCACGGGGCGCAGCGCCAGTTGGCGGCGCAGCGCGGCCAGCTCGGCATCGCGCTTGAGCACCTCGAAGCGCGTGTCCACCAGGCCGATGCGGTCGTACAGGGTCTGCAGCTTGGTGGCCTTGTCCACCACGTGCACGGGCGTGGTGATCTTGCCGCAGTCGTGCAGCAGGCCCGCCATCTTGAGCTCGTAGCGGTCGCGCTCGGTCATGGTGAAGCCAGCGAGCGGCCCTTCCTGCGTGGCGTTCACGGCCTCGGCCAGCATCATGGTCAGCGCCGGCACGCGCTGGCAGTGGCCGCCGGTGTAGGGCGATTTTTCGTCGATGGCCAGATTGATCAGGTTCACGAACGACTCGAACAGGCGTTCGAGCTGGGTGATGAGCAGCCGGTTGGTCAGCGCAATGGCCGCCTGCGAGGCCAGCGATTCGGCCAGGCTCTGGTCTGCCACCGAGAACTCTGTGACCTCGCCCGTCTCGGGGTCGCGCGCATTGATGAGCTGCAGCACGCCGATGAGTTCGCGGTCGTGGTTGCGCATGGGCACGGTGAGAAACGACTTGGAGCGGTAGCCCGTGCGCTGGTCGAACAGGCGCGTGCCCGAGAAGTCGAAGCCCTCTTCGCTGTAGGCATCGCCCACGTTCACCGTGCGGTCGTGGATGGCCGCGTACGCCGCCACCAGCGAATCGTTGGGCGAGCCATCGGCGTTGCGCAGCGGCAGCTGCGGAAAATCGATGGGCCGCCCCGTGGTGCCGCCCAGGCGGATGTCAAGCGAATCGGTGCGCACGATCTCGAAGGTCAGCGCATCGCCCTCCTCCGTCACGCTGTACAGGGTGCCGCCGTCGGCCCCGGTGATGGCCTTGGCGGCCTCCAGGATGTTCTCCAGCAGCCGGTCGATGTCGCGCTCGCGCGAAAGCGCCGCACCAATGCCGTTGAGCTGCTCGAGCCGGCGAAAAAGGTGGACGGTGGATTCCTTGCTCATGAAGCGACCCTGGCTGCAACGTTGGCGACCACCCATCGTAACCAAAAGTGACCGCTATCATCAGCCTTTCCGTCCTGTTTTACACCTCGCCTCCGTGCAGTCCGTCACCCCCCGCATCCTTACCGCCGCCCTCTACCAGTTCGTTGATTTGCCGGACTTTGCAGACCTGCGCGACCCGCTGCAGGCGTTGTGCGACACCCACAGCGTGCGCGGCATGCTGCTGATGGCGACCGAAGGCATCAACGGCACCATTGCCGGCCCGCCCGAAGGCGTGCACACGGTGCTGGCCTGGCTGCGCAGCGATGCGCGCTTTGCCGCGCTGCAGCACAAGGAGGCCCTGGGCGATCGCCAGCCCTTCTACCGCATGCGCGTGCGCCTCAAGCGCGAGATCGTGACCCTGGGCGTGCCCGGCCTGAACCCCGCGCGCAACGCCGGCACCTATGTGAAGCCCAAGGACTGGAACGCCCTGATCGCCGACCCCGCAGTGGTCGTGGTCCACACGCGCAACGACTACTAGGTGGGCATTGGCAGCTTAGAGCGCGCCATCAACGCGCACACCAGGATCTTTGCGGAGTTTCCGGCCTGGGTGGCCCAGCAGTCCGCCCCCGGCGGCGTGCTCGAAGGCAAGCCGCGCGTGGCCATGTTCTGCACCGGGGGCATCCGCTGCGAGAAATCGACCGCGCTGCTCAAGTCGCAAGGCTTCGACGAGGTGTACCACCTGCAAGGCGGCATCCTCAAGTACCTGGAGACCGTGCCCGAGGATGAAAGCCTGTGGCATGGCGACTGCTTTGTCTTTGACGAGCGCGTGTCGGTAGGCCACGGCCTGGCACCCGGCCACCACCAGCTGTGCCGCTCGTGCCGCATGCCGCTGGGCGAAGCCGAACTGGCATCGCCCCACTACGTGGCCGGCGTGAGCTGCCCCTATTGCCACGGCACCCGCACGCCCGAGCAGGAACAGGCCCTGGCAGAGCGCGAACGGCAGATGCAACTGGCCAAGGCACGCGGCGAGGAACACATTGGCGCCCGCCAGCCGGGTACGCCGCCCCGCGGCGGGGGCGGCGGCGGGGACGAAGGCGGGCCGGCATGAGCGCCCTGCCCGTCCTCTACTCCTTTCGCCGCTGCCCCTATGCCATGCGCGCCCGCCTGGCCCTGGCCGTGAGCGGCCAGGTGTGCGAACTGCGCGAGGTGGTGCTGCGCGCCAAGCCCCAGGGCCTGCTGCAGGCATCGCCCAAGGCCACGGTGCCCGTGCTGGTGCTGCCCGATGGCCAGGTGCTGGAGCAGAGCCTGGACATCATGCGCTGGGCGCTGGGGCGCAACGATCCAGAAGGCTGGCTCACGCCGAGCCTTGGGGACGAGGCAGGCATGCTGGCGCTGATCGCCGAATGTGATGGCCCCTTCAAACAGGCGCTGGATCGGTGCAAGTACCCGGGCCGGTATCCCGAGGCCGATGGCGCGCTGGCACGTGTGCAGGCTGTGGAATGGCTGCAGGGGCTGGAAGTGCGGCTGGCTGACCAGCCGTTTCTGTTTGGCGACCATGCTGCGCTGGCCGACATGGCGATTGCGCCGTTTTGGCGGCAGTTTGCGGGCATCGATGCCGATTGGTGGGCGGCGCAGCCGTGGCCGCGGTTGCAGGCCTGGCTGGCGCAATGGCAGGCGAGCGCGTTGTTCGAAGGTGTGATGCCCAAGCTGGATGCGTGGGTGGATGGGACGGAAGGCGTGCGCTTTCCGTTCAAAAAAGTGATGGTCGTATTCTGAGCCTCCGTCCCAGAGTTGTCGGGCGATTCGCACGACCGAGTCCAAAAATTTCTCAATGTACCGTGATGCCTTATGTCGATTGCAGATTTTCCAGGCCTTGAACCGTTTTCTCTCGGTGCAGATCAAATGGCGGACGTTCAAACTAGGTTTGCTTTGGTTCTTTCCGATGCAAGGCTCACCATTGTCAGTAAGCAGGACGTTAGTACCGCCGCAGCCAGGGTGCAAAATGGCCCAGGCGTTTACTTTTGGACGATGGGCGCCGGTGGTCACAATTATCGAATTTATGTAGGAAAGACGAAGTCTCTAGCGCGTCGCGTCTCGGACTACATGAAGAATTTTCAGGCTCACTCGCCCAATGACTACAAGATCCGAGTCTTTCAGCAAACCATACTAGAGAAATATCCCGAAGCACAGTTTAGGCTATACTTCGCCGCAGCGTCCCTGGAGACGTACACCCAAATCGAGAATGAATTGATTCTACGACTCGATCCACTTCTAAATCGCCGCGCATCAGCAGGTGCCGAAGCAAGAGAATCTTTTCGCAAAGCGTTTGAAGCGTACTATCGCGCAGGATTTGAGGATATTTTAACTCGGCCGCACATAGCACCCTAATAATCACAATAGCTTTAATTTTCTGTTTAGAGGTGCTTAGGCTTGAAGCACAACACCTGAAACCCCGGTGATTTGTACAGATGACTTCACGATATACGCACTTGCAGACAGAAGATAGCCTTACAGTGGATTCTCTTTTGTAGCGGGGCTAAAGCCAGCGATCTATTGCCCGCCTCCTCCATTTGCCGTGAGCTTTCCCGCAATGGTCCTGCATCTGATGGCTATGCCTCTAAGCCCGCCCAGGCAGCCGGCGTGGCACGCCACATATCTGGCCGGCCTGTGCCCAAGCTGGGGTAAAGAGTCAGGCCTTGCAATCCGCATCTAGCCCATTGAAGCTCCCCTCGACTATTTCGAGTCTGCGAAGGAGTTGCGACCATAGGCTAGAGAAGGCGAAAGGCAAGATCTGACGCCATCCAGACACTGGCCAGGCCCAAGATCGGCGGCGTGGTGATCGCTCAGAGCCGACACCACGGAAGAGAGGGCCTACTGGCTGGACCTGACCGTCAAGTCCGACAAGCCGGTGGTCATGATCGGCGCCCAGCGCAACGCCTCGTCGCCCGACTTCGACGGCCCGCGCAATCTGCTCAATGCCATCCGCATTGCCACCACCCCCGAGGCCACCGGCAAGGGCGTGATGGTCGCCATGAACAACCAGATTAACGCCGCGCGCAGCGTCACCAAGACGCACACCGGCAACGTGGAAACCTTCAAGTCCGGTGACTTCGGCATTCTTGGTGAGGTGTGGGACGACAAGATGGTCTTCTCCCGCGCCCCGCTGCGCCGCCAGCACATCGCCTTCGGCACCGCCGAAATGCCCCGTGTCGAAATCCTAGCATGTTCGGCGGCGCGGACGGTTCATTGATGCGCTACGCCGTGGACCAAGGCGCCAAGGGCATCGTAGTGCAGGCTGTGGGCATGGGCAACATGAACGTCTCGATGTTCGAGGCGGTGAAGTACGCTCTTTCCAAGAGCGTGCCGGTGGTCATTTCCACCTGCGTGCACACGTGGCCGCACGTGCCCGCTGTATGGGTTCCAGGGTGGTGGCAAGACTACTTTCGAGGCGGGTGCCGTGATGGCGGGAGATTTGAGCCCGCAGAAGGCGCGGTTGCTGCTTATGCTGATGCTGCACCAGGGGAAGGGAGCAAGGCGGAGTTTGAGCGGTGAACTTCCGAGATATAGCGGTGGGATTGCGTCGTGATGCACATGCTCTCGCGCACGGGCTTGCGACTCAATACTGTTGTTCACTCGTGTCGAACGACCTATTGGCGCAAGTTGTACGCTGTCAATGCTCATAGAGCAACCACTGTAGCGAGACATGTGTGCATCGACGAAAGGAGCGTGTCCACCTCAACGTCATTGGCTGGAAACGTGCCCGCCTCGTGAAGAAAGGTGTTCCGTTTTGATACGATAGCAGCCTGAAAATGCGTTCGCTGCGTGCCTGATATTTTTCCAAGCCCCACTATCGTATGCTTCTGTAGTGCATGAAGATACCCTCCCATTGCATTCGGCGGTTGCTTACCCGGCTCTTGGCACCCATGATGTTGAACAAATGCCTTTAACCCTGAGTCCAATGCGCGGGCACTATGGAGTACTTCGAGTATTCGACGACGGTTTGGATTGCGAATCCTCCCTGCTTGATGCACTGCGTCAAACTCGTCAATTACGACTATTCCAACTGGACTCGTGCCAACACAGGATCCAGCAAGTATCGCTTGCAGTGTTCGAATTCTTGTCTTATGCATTTTGCCACTTCCGCATGTGCTTAGGATCGCGTGAGCGCTCTATTAAATTTGCAATATCGCTTGAGCCTGATGATTTAGCCAAGATCCAGCATCCAAAGGCCGCCGAGCGTAGCGGCTTCTCCGGATCGAAGCGCACGATGGGCCAGTCCTCTATGAGCAAGATATTAAGGTTAGCATCTGGCTTCTCATATGGAATGCCGGTATCCAATTGGTAGGCATGAGTAAAGCTAGCATCACAAAGAGTTCGCAGTTGCTCCATAGGCTTGCCACGAGCTGAAATTGATGCGACCACTGAGCCTTGAACTTGAGCCATGGGACGGCGCAGGCGAAGCGCGTTCTCCGAGTGGCGTTGAAGTTCTTGATTAACTTGGGCGAGTTCTTGCATAACAACATTTGGAGCCACCGTGTCTAGCTCGTGTTTGCTTCTGAGGGTTGCTAGGCGCAAGGCGAAAGCGAACTTTTCCGAATGCCGGCGCTTGTTCTCTTTGAGAGCCCCTAGATCACCGCGAGGGCTGGCATCACTGGCTGCGTACCGACGTACTGTTTGCCACGCTCTACGTGGATCAGCAACTTCATCAAAATTCCCCATTACCCACTGTGGGACAACCGCATCTTCGGCGACGATAGCTAGGAGCCTTGTTTGGGGCGGGAGCGCGAGTCTTGCAGCTGTGATGCGAGCAAGCAGTCTGGTGGTTGCCTCGTGTTTTCTTACCGAGACGACTGCCGTGAGCTTGCCTTCTCCTCCGATAAGAATATCTGGACCTGAGAGAAGCATGGGGTGATCCGGACGCCCGACCACGTAAAAGGCGCGACCAAGCTCGCGCTGAAGTGTCGATACAACGCCTTTTAGACTCGTCGCCATGTGCTCCAAACGCCTTTCTGCGGCAGACAATAGACTGTACGGAATATAAGCGCCGATCCTAAGGAAGGGGCTGTCGTCAAGTCCTGCAAGTGTAGCGTTGTTTGAGGGTTAAGGTGTAGAAAATTTTCTACATTCCCCAGATTTAGTTGTGGAAAATATCCTTCCATGCACTATGGACTGGGCTTCCCAACTGGGGCGACAGTAAGAGAGGTTGTAGGCCAGTCACTGGCCTGTTGCCCGGCCCAGTCGACTTACGCATCGACAACTCAATATTTGATGCGCGGCCTAGAGGCTAGCCGATCACTAGGCGTTAGCGCAGTGATGTTTCTGAGAGAGGTCTGTCGTTTTAAACCTCCTTTCGCAACAAATTTTGGCTCGTTTGCCTACACTACGTTAAGCATCATTCGTCGCCATAGTAGAGTCTAAAGTGGAGTGGAACTGCACGATTGCACTTTTTTATCGAACTGCTCAGCGCAGCACACTAAATAGCATGACATGACCGTTTAAATTTATCCTGGATACCTCTATATTGGTATTCTTTATGAATCCAAGTATTAAGGATCCAAGCTTTATAAAACTTCGGTCTCAATAATTAATTCGAGAAAATTT
This sequence comes from Acidovorax sp., assembly GCF_046339755.1. Classification (GTDB taxonomy): domain Bacteria; phylum Pseudomonadota; class Gammaproteobacteria; order Burkholderiales; family Burkholderiaceae_C; genus Acidovorax. The sequence continues at coordinate 26,427 of NZ_JBKDTZ010000011.1, forward strand.
TACATTACGAGATTAACAAAAACTCCAGCAAAGAAAATTAATAGTGTAGCGAATGTAGTTTAGTCAATTTTTTAAAAATCGAAATAGGAGCACCATGAAAAAACAGCTTTCACCTGCTGGTATAAGGCACTATGCTCAGCCTATTGGTACAAGTCCGATTTGCGCGGTTTTTTAGGACTGTGCCTCTCAAATCCTGCCGTTTTAAACTACTTCAACTGGGAAAACTACAAGCGGCAGATTGCCTCTGATGTGGTCGATTTTCTTGTCGCCAACCCAAAAACCATCTTGGTGATCTCACAAAAATTCGCTACGAGTTGTGCAAGTTGACTGATTTTTCCCATCTTAAGCGCCTTGATGATGGTCCTGCCAAGGTTGAAAAAGCGCGCAATGCCGTTAATCAACTGAAGCAGCTTGTGGAGCCGCATCAAGATATTAAGCGCGAACAGGATGAAATCAAAAAACGGCAAGAAGAAGCTGCAAAAAAACTTCGCAAAAACAAAGCCGTTCGCCAAAAACTTGAATCAATTAAAGATAAATATATGGCACTAATCAGCTCAATCGACCCACAGGGGCGTAAGTTTGAGCTGGAAAGAATTATGTACGAACTCTTCGATCTTTTTGACTTGGATCCAAAGGCTTCTTTTAAAAACCTCGGAGAACAGTTGGACGGTGCTTTCCCCCTTGATGGCACAGAATATCTATTTGAAGCAAAATGGCACAAAGAACTTTTTAACAAGGCTTCGCTGGCAGCATTCACTGATAAAGTCGAACAAAACTAGAAAACACGCTTGGAATATTTCTTTCAATCAATGGATTTTCTCAAGATGGTGTCACAGCCCATCAAGCAGGCGGCGCCTCCATTCTTCTTATGGACGGCGGCGACCTGATGGCTGTTTTTGAGGAGCGCATCGACTTTGTGAGCTTCCTTCTTGGGAAGAAGCGTCATGCAGCTCAAAAAGGTAATATATTTTTTCTTACTACCAAATGGTTTCTGGCACCTGAATGGAATTTCAAGTGCACACTAGTACCGACAATGACTTCGCAATTTAAATAGTTGTTTCGCCTTCGGTTGGGTTAGCCTTACCTTGCTTGCCCGCTCAAGGCCGGTTGCCACAGCAGAGATAAGGTCAAAAGTGAATATTTTGCAAGCAAAAAATCGCCTTATCTACATATATTGACGCCGCTTCTTCACGCCTGAATTTCGCATCGCCTTCGCGCTTTAAAATCCCCATGGACCTCCGCCGCCTAACCTATTTCGTAGCCGTAGCGGAAGAACGCCACCTCGGCCGCGCTGCCGAGCGCCTGCACCTGTCCCAACCCCCGCTCACCCGACAGATCAAGGCCCTGGAGGCCGAAGTCGGCGCCCAGCTCTTCGAGCGCACGCCCCGCGGCATGGTGCTGACCCATGCGGGTGAAACCCTGCTGCGCGATGCGCGGGCCATCTTCGGCATGGTGGACCAGGCGGCGGACCGGGCGCACCGGGCGGCGCGCGGCAAGCTGGGGCGGCTGGATGTGGGGGTGTATGGCTCGGCGATCTTCGGCATCGTGCCCAACATCTTGGCGCGCTTCTCGCGCGAGAACCCGGATGTGGAGATTGCGCTGCACCACGCGCAGACGCCGCAGCGGGGTCTGCGTTGCGCGAACCGCTCGCAAAAAAACAAAAGGCGCTCCGAGGAGCGCCTTTTGCATGGGTACAGACAGAATACTCAGGCCATCGAGTACCCCGCCCCACCCCGACGCCCGCCCTTGAGGTGGCGCGCCAGCAGCACCAGCATCACGATGCCGAAGCCCACGAAGCAGATGAAAGACCAGTTGGCAATCGAGCCACCCAGAAACGTCCAGTCGATGGCCGCACAGTCGCCCGAGCCGCGGAAGATCATGGGGATGGCGCGGCTGATGGGGTAGTTCTCGATCATGCCGTAGAAGTCGCGGCCGCAGGTGGCGACCTCGGGCGGGTACCACTGCAGCCAGCTCTGGCGCGCGGCGACGAAGGCGCCGAAGCCGGCGATGAGCACGGCGATGCCGGCCAGCGACATCCACCAGCCCCGAGTGTTGCGCGCGGCGGCCAGGCCCGTGAAGACGGCCACGCCGATCAGCGCATAGCGCTGCACGATGCACATGGGGCATGGCTCCAGCCCCACCACATGCTGCAGGTACATGCCGAAGGCCAGCATGGCCACACAGGCCAGGCTGATCAGCCCGAGGATGCGGCGGGGCGCCGTATCGATCCAGTTCAACAACACCATCATTCTTATCCTTGTTGCATGCGGATTGGCCTTCGACCGCCTAACGTCGTTGGGTGGCCTTGCCGTGCTACAGCACTGTCTGCGGCCACCCGCCTAGTTATCCGGCCAAAGGCCAATCCGCTGAAGCCCCGACACCCGGTCTGCCCCGGGTGCCCAGAAGGGCCACAAGGCAAGCGTCAGATGTTGGCGGCGTGGTCCAGAAAAACCTTGGCGCGGCGCGGTGTCACCACCAGCGTCTCGCCTTCCTTGAAACCCATTTCCTTGAACTGCTGCGCGGGGATCTGTGCCTCGATCAGCGTCTCGGAAGTCGAATTGTCCGCTGGTTTGTGATCGTCGGACGGAATAAGTTCCAGCCGCGCGATGGGGCCGACCACGATGGCACGGCTCAACTGCGCCACGATGCCGGTGGGGCGGCCCGAGGCGTCGACGCCCACGCCCGGCGAGTAGCGCTGCACGTCGAGGTCGTGCGGGCGCACATAGGCGAAAGCCTTGGTGTTCTGCGCATCGGCGTGTTCGGGCGAAGCGATCTGCATCCCGTCGAGGTGCACCAGGCCCTCGTGGGCGCGGCCCTGGAACAGGTTCACGTCGCCCAAAAAGCCGTAGACGAAGGGGCTGGCCGGGTGGTCCCAGACCTGCTGGGGCGAGCCGCTTTGCTCGATGCGGCCCTGGTTGATCACCACCACGCGGTCGGCCACTTCCAGGGCCTCTTCCTGGTCGTGGGTCACGAAGATGCTGGTGACGTGCAGTTCGTCGTGCAGGCGGCGCAGCCAGCGGCGCAGTTCCTTGCGCACCTTGGCGTCCAGCGCGCCAAAGGGCTCGTCGAGCAGCAGCACCTTGGGCTCCACCGCCAGGGCGCGGGCCAGCGCAATGCGCTGGCGCTGGCCGCCCGACAACTGCGAGGGGTAGCGCTCGGCCAGCCAGTCGAGCTGCACCAGCTTGAGCAGGTCGGTGACCTTCTTCTTGATCTGGGCCTCGCTCGGGCGCTCGCTGCGCGGCTTGACGCGCAGGCCGAAGGCCACGTTCTCGAACACGGTCATGTGGCGGAACAGCGCGTAGTGCTGGAACACGAAGCCCACGTTGCGCTCACGCACGTGCACGTCGGTCGTGTCCTCGCCCGAGAAGTGGATGGTGCCCACGTCGGCCGTCTCCAGGCCGGCGATGATGCGCAAGAGCGTGGTCTTGCCGCAGCCCGAGGGGCCGAGCAACGCGATCAGCTCGCCCGAGGCGATGTCCAGGCTTACGTCGCGCAGCGCATGGAAGTCGCCGAACTGCTTGCTGACGTTGCGAATTTCGATACTCATGTTTTTTCTTCCTTCAGCCAGCTGTGCCAGGCGCAGGGCGTTCGGGCGGCAGCTCGGCTGCGGCCTTCATCTCCTGCTCGTTGCGCCATTCGGCAATCGACTTGATGACCAGGGTGACCAGCGCCAGCAGCGCCAGCAGCGAGGCGGCTGCGAACGCGGCGACGGATTGGTACTCGTTGTAGAGAATCTCCACATGCAGCGGGATGGTGTTGGTCTGGCCGCGGATGTGGCCCGAGACCACCGACACCGCGCCGAACTCGCCCATGGCACGCGCATTGCACAGAATCACCCCGTACAGCAGGCCCCACTTGATGTTGGGCAGCGTGACGTACCAGAAGGTCTGCCAGCCGGTGGCGCCGAGCACGATGGCGGCCTGCTCCTCGTCGTTGCCCTGGGCCTGCATCAGCGGGATCAGCTCGCGCGCGATGAAGGGAAAGGTCACGAACACGGTGGCCAGCACGATGCCGGGCACGGCAAAGATGATCTTGATGTCGTGCGCCTGCAGCCAGGGGCCGAACCAGCCCTGCGCGCCGAACATCAGCACGTAGACCAGGCCGGCCACCACGGGCGAGACCGAGAACGGCAGGTCCACCAGCGTGGTGAGGAAGGCCTTGCCCTTGAACTCGTACTTGGCGATGCACCAGGCCGCCGCCACGCCGAACACCAGGTTCAGCGGCACGTCGATGAGCGCCGTGATCAGCGTGAGCTTGATGGCCGACCAGGCATCGGGCTCGCGCAGGCCTTCGAGGTAGGCGCCAAAGCCCTTGCGCAGCGCCTCGGCGAACACCGCGGCCAGCGGCAGCACCAGGAACAGCAGCATGAACAGCAGAGCCACCGTGATCAGGGTGTAGCGCACCCAGGCCGACTCGGTGGTGGAGACGCGCTTGCGGGAGAGATCCATGGCGCTCATGTTTCGTCATGCCGGGCTTGACCCCGCATCCATTCGCGATCGACAGGGGCCTGCGT
>NZ_JBKDTZ010000012.1:0-46492 GCF_046339755.1 Acidovorax sp.
GACCACGGTTTGACGCCACGAATCGCAGATTTGAAAGTGAACAGGAAAGTCAATGAAATCAACGATCTACCAACACCACCTCCGCGCCAGTGCTAGCTTTTCGTACCGTCACTTATTGCACTGAAAACGAGGAGACCCCGAGTTGCTGCGCGCGCACGAAGTCGGCCACCTTGCCGGCCGAAGCGGTGCGCGTGCGGCCGGCCTTGGGGTCGTAGTCGAGCACCGGGTCGACGATGGCGCAATGCCCGCCCGGATGGTCAAACACCACGTAGGTCACCGTCCAGGTGGCGGGGTCGAAGAAGGCTTGAACCTGGGGTTGTGCGGTGGCTGGCGGTTGCATGGGGCGTGTCCTCGCGTCATCACTTAATATTCTTATAGTTTATTGACAGATATTTTGTCCGTCAATAAACTATCGACCAGGACATTGATCCACCTCACCGCAACCCGCAACCAATGGAGCCCCCATGCAGGCCGAAGCCACGACCCCCATGGACCTGGAAAGCCTGCGCCGCTCAGCGGATAGCGCTTGCCGGCTGATGAAGGCGCTCTCCAACCCCGACCGGCTGCTGCTGCTGTGCCAGCTCACCGAAGGAGAAAAGCGCGTGGGCGAGCTGGAGGCGCTGGTGGGCATCGCCCAGCCCACGCTGTCGCAGCAACTGGGCGTGCTGCGTGACGAAGGGCTGGTGACCACCCGCCGCGACGGCAAGCACATCTACTACCAGATCGCCAGCCCCCAGGCGCTGGCCGTCATGCAGACCCTGTTCGAACAATTCTGTGCACCCAAGGAGGCACCCCATGCAGTTTGACTGGAACCATTTCACCCCCTGGGCCGCGCTGGCAGGCGGCCTCATCCTGGGCCTAGCGGCTGCCGCCTTCGTGCTGCTGCATGGCCGCATCCTGGGCATCAGCGGCATCCTGGGCGGTCTACTGCACCCAAAGCAGGGAAAGGACGGCAAGGATGTTGCGTGGCGCGTCGCCTTCGTGCTGGGCATGCTGGCCGCCCCTCTGCTCTACCGCATGGCGGTGGGCGCGAGCGAAGTGCGAATCGACGCCACCTGGGGCATGGTGGTGCTGGCCGGGCTGCTGGTGGGCTTGGGCACGCGCTATGGCTCGGGCTGCACCAGCGGCCACGGGGTGTGCGGCCTGTCGCGCATGTCGCCGCGCTCGCTGGTGGCCACGCTGGCCTTCATGGGCGCGGGCTTTGCCACCGTCTACCTCATCCGCCACGTACTGGCCTGATTACAGAAGGACCGATCCATGAAGCTGCAACGCATTTCTGAATTCGGCATCGGCCTGGTCTTTGGTCTGGGCCTCATCATCTCGGGCATGACTGATCCGGCCAAGGTGCTCGGCTTTCTCGACCTGGCCGGCCTTTGGGACCCGTCGCTCGCCTTCGTGATGGGTGGTGCCATCCTGGTGGCCGTGTTCGCCTTCGCCGTGGCGCGCAAGCGCAGCACCAGCGTGCTGGGCGGTGCCATGCAGTTGCCCACCGCACGCCACATCGACCGGCGCCTGGTGCTGGGCAGCCTGCTGTTCGGTGTGGGCTGGGGCATGGCAGGCTTCTGCCCCGGGCCGGCCATCGTCTCGCTGGGCGCAGGCGAGCCTAAGGCCGTGGTGTTCGTGCTGGCCATGCTGGCGGGCATGGGCGCCTTTGAATGGCTGGAGACGCGCAAGCGGGCGCGCAGCGCACCCCAGGCGGCTTGAACGAGCGTGGACGCCGTGACCACCAGCCCCTGGCTCGCCGCCATTGCCACCCTGGGCACCATTGCCGCATACGAGGGCTGGCTGGTCTTGGCCCAGCCGCGCACCCCGGGGCGGCTGGCACGCACGGCCCACGCCTCGTTGCGTGAGGACTGGTTTGCCGCCGTTTCGGCGCAGCCAGGCTCCGAGATCCTGGCCGTGCAGACGCTGCGCAACTCGCTGATGTCGGCAACCATGACGGCGTCCACCGCGGTGCTGGGCCTCATGGGAGCGCTGTCGCTCACCGCCCCCACGCTGCACGCCACGCTGGGCGAGGCCTCCGCGGGCACGGCCGACTGGCCGCATGTCACGCCCCGGCTGGCCATGGAGCTGGTGCTGCTGTGCCTGTTGTTTGCGTCGCTCGTGGCATCGGTGATGGCCGTGCGCTATTACAACCATGCGGGCTTCATCGGCGGCATGCCTGTGGGCGCTCCCCAGCGCCAGCGCTGGGCCGCCGCCGGCAGCGCCTATGTGCGCAAGGCCGGCCTACTCTACAGCTGGGGCCTGCGGCAGCTGATGCTGCTGGTGCCGGTGGTGGCATTTTTGCTGCACCCGCTGGCGGGCGTGGCGGGGGCGCAGCTGGTGGTCATCGCTCTCATTCAGTTTGATCGATATACGATTGAGGACAAGTAGGCGCCTGTAGCCTCTGGGGTTGGTGACGATCCGAGTCCCTCGCACCTGGTAGTCCAGGCTGTTATGGATGTGTCCATGGATCCACGTGCTGGCTTTTCCCATCAGCGCTCCCAGGTCGCTGGAGTAGCAAGGTGACAGCGGGTGGCCTTCAAACTCCAGCGGGATGGATCGCGGATGCGGTGCATGGTGGGTGACTACCACCGTGTTTTCCGTATCGCCCAGGCCCAGTTGCTCCTTCAGCCACTGCCGGCTCGCATCGTGCCGGCGCGCAGCCATCGCCGGAGACAGTCGGTGTTTGCGTTGCTGCCAGTACATCTTGCGGCCAGTCCTAGGGGCGCTCTGGCTACCCTTGGTCGCCTTCGACACGGAAACAGGCGCTTCACCGTGTTAGTGCGCCAGGAAAGCCGTAACTACTGCTGCTCGGCTTCCGATGCTTCACGCAGTATTTCGCGCCCCCCGTTTGCTGCAATGGCAGCTACGACAACGCCCAGCAGCAAGTCCGGAATATTCGATCCCAGCCACATGACGAGCGCCCCGGAAAGCACAATGGCGCCGTTGACGATGGAGTCGTTGTTCGTGAAGATCGCCGACGCCTTGAAGTTCACGTCCTCACCGCGATGGCGGCCTAGCAGCCTCAAGCACACCAAATTCAAAGCCGCGTTCAGCGCAGCTATCGCCATCATTGCTGGCCCCACAGGTTCCTCCCCCCCAGCGAAGCGGCGAAGAACCTCCACCAACAACAGCACGGCGAGGCCAATGAGCAAGTAGCCCGATAAGCGCGCTGCGCGCACTTTGACCATGGCCGCCCGCCCGACGGCGTACAAGCTGACCGCATAGACCGACGCGTCGGCCAAGTTGTCCAGTCCGGCGCCCATCAGTGCGGTGGAGGCAGCCCATATGCCAAGACCGATGCCAGCGGCGGACTGCCCCAGGTTTATCATCAACACGGCCCGCAAGATTTTGCGATCGGCCGCGTTGGTCGCGTCCAAACCACCGAGTTCGTCGCCTTCGAGGTGTTCAGCCATGCTTGTCCCTTTAAAGTCCGCACATCTTGAAGTCTATAGTGGCTGGAGGGTCAAGCACTGGCGCCACATAGCTAGTGCGACACTCGCGGGACTTTCGGCGAGGACGCAAAGGGCAACATCTGAGAGCGCCGCACGCAGGTCGTACGCGCTCAATATCTCGGAGAGAACTAGCGCAGGGGCGTTGCTGGTGTAAAGCACGTACAGGGGTACGCCGCTGCGCCCGAGTTCGCCCAGCGAAGCTGTAATCGCCGGGTCGCGCAGCGTCCAGTCGGCGCGCAACAGTGCCACGTCCTTGGCTGCGAAGTCGGCCAGCGCCTCCGGGTTCTGCAGCACGGTCTTTTTGTTGTACTGGCATGTGACGCACCATGCCGCAGTGAAGTCGACAAACACCGGACGGCCGCTGGCCAGTAACTGCTCCACCCGGTCAGGCGCCCAAGTCTGCCAGGCGCCATCGTTCACTGCCGCGGCCTGCTGCGGTCGCACTGTGCCAATCTGGCCTGCGAGCAGCCAGGCGAATCCGGCCGTCCACGCGACGGCGATCAAACCAACGATCACGCGCGTGCGACCCGTCAAACTCAGGCTCCAGGCAAGCATGCTGGTGGCAACCAAGACTGCCAGCAGGGCGCTGGTCGCATCGATCCCGCTTTGCTGCCCCAACACCCATAACAGCCATACCACTGCCGCGAACATCGGGAAGGCCATCAGTTTGCGGAAGGCCAACATCCACTCACCGGGGCAAGGCAGCAATTTTGCAAAGGCCGGGATCCAGCTGGCGACAAGATACGGCAGCGCCATGCCGGCGCCGAGCATCGCAAAGAACAAGAGGGCTTGAACGGCGGGCAATCCAACAGCGAACCCCAGCGCGGCACCCATAAAAGGTGCCGTGCAGGGGGACGCCACCACAACTGCCAGCACGCCAGACAGATAGGCGTTCACCGCCGGATGGCGGCTGCGCAGCGAAGCTGACCGGGTCGGGATGAACTGGCGGACCTCGAACACGCCAGCCAAGTTCAGCCCGATCAGTGTGAACAACACGGCTAGCGCGGCGACCACGCCGGGTACCTGTAACGGGAACCCCCAGCCGAGCTGCTGTCCCGCTCCGCGCAGCGCGACGATGATCAGTCCCAGCGCCACAAACGACACCACGACCCCGGCAGAGTACGCCACTCCGTCGATGCGCCTGGCCCGCTGGTTCTCGGCATGCGTGAAGCCGACCATCTTCATCGCCAGGACCGGGAAGACGCAAGGCATCAGGTTCAGGATCAGCCCGCCGAAAAATGCGCCCAGCACGGCGGCCAGGAATGTCAGCCCGGCGTCCGACTCGGCCGCGGCCATGTTGCTGCGCAGCGCTTCTTGCAGGGCCGGCGAAACAGCGACCGGCGCGGCGGACGCAGGCCAAGCACCTTGCACCCTAGCGCCAATGCTCAAGCCCTCGTTTCCCTGTGTCAGCACGATCGGCATCACGTCGGGACTCTGGATGCGGTGCGGCGAAAGCGGAACCTGCGCGGTCCATGTCCCGCCGTCCCAAGCTTGACTCCATTGTGCGGAAGTTTCGATCACTTCCGGTGTCTCGGGAAAGAACTCCAATGATTTGCCCCGCAGGTGCGAGGGCAAACCGATGACACGACGGAGCAAGGTCTCTCCATCGACCGTGGCGGTAGCGTGCCCCTCCAACGCTTGGGGTTGGCTTGCCCAGCTCGCCTGGAAGACGGATCCATGAAGGGCCATCGCACTCTTGGCGGGAATCTCCAGCAAAAACTCACCTTCCTCAGGGATGCACTCCCTTCGGCACACCAACCATTGCGCCTTTAGCTTCACTTCAAGCGCGTTGCCCAGAAGCGAGGGCTTGAATTCCGACGAGATGTTCAAGGGTACCGGCAACAGCACGGCGTGCTCGTAGCCGTAGTTGATCAACGTGCCGACCGGATACTTGCGAGGGATTGGCCACCTGATCTCATCTGCCAGCACCCCTGCGGGTAGTTTCCATTCGAGCTTGGTAGGAAGTCCGGAGTCACCGGGGTTTTTCCAGTAGGAGTGCCACTCCGGCTGATGCGTGAGTTGCAGGCCGACCCAAACCGGCTTGCCCGGCTCCAGGCCCTCGGGTGCATGGGCCAGCAACTCGGCGCGCGTGCGCTCTGTCACCACTACGCTATTGCCGCCATGCTGCGCCGACGCCGTGCCGCCCCACAGAAGGGACAGCAGCATGAGGTAAGCAGCGAGGCTCGTAGGTGGCTTTAACATGTAGCGGCAATGCATTTGTAGAGCGCACGATGCACGCCATCGGACGGGACTATAGGTGCATAGTTGGCGCGGATCGGCGCCGGCCCGGGTCTGCCGGGGGTTTCTGATCGGGCTGCTTGACTCTACTGCAGCTAGAGGGTTTCCAATTCTTTCCTGACCCTTTGTGAGGAGAGATGATGAGTACGAAAGAAATCCACTTCCTGGCGGCGGTCATCCGGTATGGCAGCTATCCGTTGATCTTGGGCGCCACCGCGCTGGTGCTCTTCGGCGGGCTCGCTGGCGGCTGGCCGTATTTCCCCACGGTGCCGCTGACGGTGGCTGCCGCCCTCGCTTGCGTCGCGCTGCTGGAGCGGCGGCTGCCCTTTCACACGGCATGGGCTCGCGACCACCGGGACACCATTTGCGACGCGATCCACGCTGGGGTCAACCTCGTCGTGCTCCTCGCCGTCCACGGCGTTATTGCTGCGCTGGCGCCGCTGTGGTCAGCAGGCATGTGGTGGCCGGATCAGTGGCCGCTGTGGGCGCAAGCCGTTGCCGTCGGTGCAGTACTCGATTTCAGCCTTTACAGCATCCATTGGCTGAGCCACCGCGTAGCTTGGCTCTGGCGGTTTCACGCGATCCATCACAGCTCGGAACGCCTTTACTGGCTCAACGGCGAGCGCCGGCACCCCCTGCATGCGGGGATGATGGCTGCACCCGGCTTGCTCGCCGTGGTGGTGATGGGAGCACCAGCATTGGCTGTCGGAGCATGGCTCGGCCTGCTGGCCGTACACCTGGCCTTTCAGCACTCCAATTTGGACTATCGGGTCGGGGCGCTGCGCTTAGTGATCGGTGCCGCCGAGGTCCACCGCTGGCACCACAAACGAGGGTACGAGGACGCCCAAGTCAATTATGGCGAGTTCTGGATGCTCTGGGACCACCTCTTCGGCACATTCTTGCTCCCCAAGCACAAGTTGGGCGCAACTGAAGTGGGCCTGAAGGAAACGGACTTCCCGATGAATTACGGCGCTCAACTGGTCTACCCTTTTCGCGGCAGGCCAATTGCGCAAGGCACCTGCACTAGGGACTATGGGCTCGCCCGCGCCGCGTTCCTGCGTGAAAAGGCTCTCTCATCTACGCGCGAAGCAGCCGGCGACCGGCTCGCGGCATGGCGTGCGCTTGAGTTGGGCCATATCATTTCCCAGCCGTATCTTGGCCTGCACCTTCGTAGTCATGCAGCAATGCTCGGTCTGGCCTGGAGGACTCACTTTTGTTCGGAGGTACTGGCCCAAGTCGTTCGTCTCGCACTGGCGCCTTTGGGCCATGCCCTCGGCCAAACCCCACCGCAGAACGTCGGCACCGGGCGATTTGGCGTGATGGACTGTGGCACATGGCCAGCAGAGCTTGATCCCGTTACCTTCAAGCGTCGATAGGAGCGCCGGCCATGACGGAAGATCAAAATCGCATTGCTGCCGAACTGCGCATTGATCCGCGCTTCGATGTGTCTGCAGAGATCACCAGGCGCACGCAGTTCCTCATGGACTACGCGCGCCGCGCCGGCGCAGGATCTTTTGTGCTGGGGATTAGCGGGGGGGTGGACTCGAGCGTCGCCGGGCGCCTGTGCCAGCTCGCGGCGGAGCAGTTACGCTCCTCGGGGATGCCAGTCCGCTTCATCGCGATGCGGCTGCCATATGGTGTGCAGGCCGACCATGCAGACGCCCAGCGCGCGTTGACCTTCATCGATCCGGATGAGACGCTAGCGATAGATATCAAGCCGGCAGCTGACGCAATGCTCGCGCAGCTGAAGGTCGGAGGCCTAACATTCAATGACCAGTGGCAGGCAGATTTCGTACTCGGCAACATCAAGGCGCGCCAGCGCATGATCGCCCAGTACGCTGTTGCAGGCGCTACTGGCGGGCTGGTGGTCGGTACTGACCACGCCGCTGAAGCGGTGATGGGCTTCTTCACCAAGTTTGGCGACGGGGGGTTCGACCTGAGTCCGTTGGGCGGTCTCACAAAGCGTCGCGTTCGATCAATGGCCTTGGCACTTGGAGGAGACGAGAAGCTAGCGTACAAAGTTCCCACTGCCGATTTAGAAACCATGCGGCCACTTCGCTCCGATGAGGCAGTGCTGGGCGTTAGTTACGACGCGATTGACGACTTTCTGGAATGCAGGGAGATCGCCCCGGCCAGTGCTGAGGCTATCCTGCAAACCTACCGCCGCACGGCCCACAAACGGGCGCTACCTGCCGTCCCGGCTTACCAGCGCGCGGCTTGAGTTCAGGCTGGTTCGGCCAAGCCGTTGAGAATGCCGCACTCGCGCGCCGTGCGGGCGGTGCAACAGGAGCGCCGCAGATCCGTCAGCTCGCGCTCAAGCTCCCTCAACTCCTTGATCTTGGCCCGCACCTGGGCGATATGGGAGTCCACCAGCGAATTCACCTCACTGCAATCGAGCTCAGGCCGATCCCGAAAACTCAACAATTGCCGGATCTCCCCCAAAGTCATGTCCTTGGCACGGCAGCGGCGGATGAAAAGCAAGCGTCGCAAATGGGCATCGTCATACAACCTGAAATTGCCTTCGCTGCGCGCAGGCTCTAGCAGCAAGCCCTCGGATTCGTAAAAGCGCACCGTCTGCACCAGGCAGTCCGCCCTTTTGGCCAGTTCACCGATCCGTAGCATGGTTGTCCTCCGTAAAGCTTGACTCTATACCAACTAGAGATTTTTTAATTAAGGCATGCGGGGAAATCCTCTGCCAACGAACAGTGAACTATTTATGAACAATGATATTTCCAATTCATGTGGATGCTCGGGCGGCAGTGGCCAACCGGCGAACTGCGCCGGAGAACAAGCCAGCACTGAGAGCACTGTTTTCCATGTAAGCAACATGGACTGCCGCAACGAGGAAGCGCTGGTGCGGCGTACGTTGGAGGGCATGACCGGCGTCGAGCGGCTGGAATTCGATCTCCCACAGCGCAAGCTGACCGTTTCGCACAGGTTGGTCACGGTCGAGAATCTGGAGCAAGCGCTGCACTCCGTGGGAATGAAGGCTAAGGCTCTCCGAGATGCCTCGGTGCTGACCACCTACCGCATCGAAAACATGGACTGTCCGAACGAGGAGAAACTCATCCGCTCGCACCTGGGCACGGTTGAGGGGGTCCAGGACCTGGGTTTTAACTTGGCTGAACGCACCTTGTCGGTGAAGCACCTCGCCGAGGCACGCGCGCAAATGGAGCAGGTCCTGGATTCCATTGGCATGCGTGCGCAAGAAAAGCCCGCCAGTCTCGCGAGGCCGGCGGCAACCGAGCCAATGGTCGAGTCCTCGATACAAAAGCCACTGCCGACCGTCCCGATTTCGGAGACGCCTGCCGGAGAGCGCGTGACGTACCGGATTGAGAACATGGATTGCCCAACGGAGGAAGCGTTGATCCGCAACCGCCTGAGCAAGGAGCCAGGCGTGACTGCCCTGGACTTCAACCTGATGCAACGGGTGCTGGGTGTGCAGCATACGCTGACCTCCACGCAGTCGATCGAGAAGGCGCTCGTTTCCATAGGCATGAAGGCCGAGCGGCAGGACCTGCAAACAGTCACTACACGGCTGCGCATCGCCAAGATGGACTGCCCGACGGAGGAAAGCCTGATCCGCGGCAAGCTGCAAGGCCTGCCGGGTGTGCAAGGCCTGGATTTCAACCTGATGCAGCGTACGCTCACAGTCCAGCACTCGCCTGACGCGATCCAGCCAGCCATCGAAGCCATCGAGTCCCTGGGCATGGAAACCGAGGTGCAGAAGACCGACGAGCCGCGCGATCCCCTGGTTCCAGCGCACAAGACTAGCTGGTTGCCGATGGCCGTATCCGGCATTGCGGCAGTGCTCGCTGAAGGCGTCTACTGGGTCAACGATGGGAACCATTGGGCCGTGATCGTGCTGGCCCTGGTCTCGATCTTCACTGGCGGCCTAAGCACCTACAAGAAGGGGTGGATCGCCCTGAAAAACCACAACCTGAACATGAACGCCCTGATGTCAATTGCGGTCACGGGCGGCATGGTGATCGGCCACTGGCCCGAGGCGGCCATGGTCATGTTCCTCTTTGCGCTGGCCGAGGTAATCGAGGCAAAGTCGCTGGACCGCGCGCGCAATGCGATTCGCTGACTGATGGACCTGGCACCAGAGACAGCAATCGTGAGGCAGGCTGACGGCTCGTGGGCAGAACTGCCAGCCAAGCAGATCGCCAAGGGCACGGTGGTCCGGGTGCGTCCAGGCGAGCGCATTGCGCTGGATGGTCTCATCACCTCAGGCCGCTCGGCCATCAATCAGGCCCCCATCACGGGTGAGAGCCTCCCCGTCGAGAAGGCGGAAGGCGACCAGGTGTTCGCGGGCACCATCAACGAGACCGGCTCCTTCGAGTACCAAGTGACCGCTGGCGCAAGCGACTCGACGCTTGCGCGCATCATCCATGCGGTTGAGTCGGCGCAGGGCAGCCGCGCGCCCACGCAGCGCTTCGTCGACCAATTCGCGCGGATCTACACCCCGGCAGTGTTCGTGGTGGCCGTGCTTGTCGCGGTCGTTCCACCGCTAGGCTTTGGCGGCGAGTGGTTCGACTGGATCTACAAGGCGCTGGTGCTGCTGGTGATCGCGTGCCCCTGCGCGCTGGTGATCTCAACCCCCGTCACGATCGTCAGCGGTCTCGCCGCAGCCGCCAGGCGCGGCATCCTTATCAAGGGTGGCGTGTATCTGGAGGGCGGGCGCAAACTCAAGGCCTTGGCGCTGGACAAGACCGGCACGCTCACCCATGGCAAGCCCGAGCAGACCGACTTCCTGCCGCTGATCGGCGATGCCCAGCAGGTAGCCGCCTGGGCTGCTAGCCTTGCTACGCGTTCAGACCATCCGGTGTCCCAAGCCATTGCCCGCAAGGCAAACCGGGACGGCGTCTCGCTGCACGAAGTCGACGACTTCTCGGCCCTGCCGGGGCGCGGCGTGCGTGGACGCATTGACGGCCGAATGCTGCAGATGGGCAATCACCGTCTCGCAAATGAGCTCGGCCTCAGCGAGGTTGCTTTGCAATCGCAGCTTCAAGGCCTTGAGCGCCAAGGCAAGACAGCCATCCTGCTGATGAATGAGAGCACCGTGCTCGGCATCTTCGCTGTCGCCGACACGGTGAAGGAAACCAGCCGTGAAGCCGTGGCCGACCTGCAAGCGCTCGGCGTGCGCACGCTGATGCTAACCGGGGACAATCAGTACACAGCTGACGCCATCGCGGCCCAGGTCGGGATCTCTGAAGCCCGTGGCGACCAATTGCCCGAAGACAAGCTCAAGACCATCGAGAGCCTTATCGGCGGTGAGGGCCAAGTCGGGATGGTGGGCGACGGCATCAACGATTCGCCGGCGCTCGCGCGTTCCGACATTGGCTTCGCCATGGGTGCGGCCGGTACCGACACTGCCATAGAAACGGCAGACGTCGCTCTGATGGACGACGACCTGCGCAAGATCCCGACGTTCATCCGCCTGTCGCGCACGACCGCCTCGATACTGACGCAGAACATCGTGCTGGCGTTGGGCATCAAGGCGGTCTTCCTCGCGCTGACGTTCACGGGCCATGCAACGATGTGGATGGCAGTGTTCGCGGACATGGGAGCCAGCATGCTCGTCGTCTTCAACGGCCTGCGCCTGCTCAAACTCAAGACGGCCTGACGCCTCATGCTGGCGCCTGACGACTTGACGCAGTGGACAAGACACTGGCTGTATGAATGGGGCGGCGCCAACATGGATCTCTTCCTGTCCATCCAACGTGCCCTGCCAAACGACTGGATCTTGTTGCCCGAGATCTTGAGCGTAGTCGGCAGCTTCTGGGGCGCGCCGGGCGTAGTGGCACTGATGCTGGTTTGGCAGCGAATGCGTGGCCGGGAAGGATCAATTCCATTCGACGTGACGTTGTACAGATTTGCGCTTGGACTGGCGCTTGGATTCATTGGCGCAGCCATTTTCAAGGCGGTCTTCGCGCTGCCGCGTCCGTTCGTGCTCTTGGGCGATGCAGTCTACCGGGCCCACTCTGCACCTGACAGCCGATACACCATGCCCAGCGGCCACTCGGTCTACGCCGGGGTCCTAGCGGCAGCACTTTGGCCTGCGCTGGGCTTGGCGGGCAGGATTGGCTTGCTGTTGTTCGCAGCCGCAGTCGGGTGGTCGCGTATCGTACTGGGCGCGCATTTTCCGATGGACGTGATCGCAGGCCTTGTGTTGGGCGGGGCGTGCGCTGCGGCTGCGCACCCTTGGGCTCGGCGCTTGGCACGAAGTCTGCCGATCACAGGACCGAGATGGTAGATGACGCTTTTACTGGGCGCCGTCGGAGTCTGGCAGTGCTGCGCAAATGTGGCCGATCTGGTTCGCTTCGAACTTATCCTCCCTTTGGCGCTACCAGCACCAGCGAAGATAGCATCAGCCCCCCTCTCGCTCCTGCGATAGCTGTGCGTGAAGCCTTCAACCCAAGTTAACTTATATGAATCTCCCGCCGAAAAGAATGCAGTGGTATGCACTCGCAATCATTGTGTTTCTCGCCGATCAGGCTGCCAAGAGCTATATCGACGCGAGGACCCCATCAGGATGGTCGCATGAGGTCACTTCATTCTTCAATTTGGTTCATGTCCTCAATCCCGGCGCGGCGTTCAGTTTCCTCGCCGGCGCTGGTGGCTGGCAGCGGTGGTTCTTTCTCGCGATTGCCCTCGCGGTGTCAGCTTGGCTAGCGTTGCAGCTGTACAGCCCACTGCGGAAACTGGAAGGGCTTTCTTACAGTCTCATCCTTGGCGGCGCAGTGGGCAACGCATTCGACCGGGCGGTGCGGGGTCAAGTCATTGACTATCTGGACTTTCACCTGCGCGGATGGCACTGGCCTGCCTTCAATATCGCAGACATGGCCATCGTGGGGGGAGCAATGGCTCTGGTGCTTCTCTCGCTGATGAGCGGGGAACGTCCTGCCGCAGCGAAAGAGCCACGGTAAACCACGCGCGCCATGGATGGTTTATTCATGCTTGCCTCGGTCCCTCCACCAAGAAGGGGGCGCGAATCAAACCTCTCCCCAATTTTTTAAGTGTGTCCTTTCAAAACTGTAATGCTGCGGTCAGCGCCACGCGGGCGGCAGATTTCTAACCTTGTCTCCGTGGTGCAAAAAAGGTTGCATCTCCTGAATTCCCAAACGGGAGTTCAGTGCTCAAGGAGACCCCATGAAAGTTCGTTTCGCCCTCATCGCACTCGGCTTGGCGACCGCCGCTACGGCCTCCCTCGCTTCGACCGTGTATCACACCAGCCCTACCCAGGAAGAAGGTGTCACTTTCGTGCCATCCCACCTGGGCAACGCTGTCAGCCGAGAAGACGTACAAAAGAACGTGCTCGTTGCCCAGCAAGATGGCTCATTGCACTGGATCAGCCGTGGCTACCCCGCCACCTATCCGCTGGTCAAAGCGCCCGTGTCAACGAAGAGCCGGCAGCAAGTTCTCGATGAACTGCAAGCGGCTCAAAAGCGCCCCGCCACTGCGAATGGGGTGCGCGACCTGGGCGGCGAGATCGGCTGGGTCGAAGCCCACCAAGCTCCATGAGTTGCTGAGGGCCTTCGGGCCTGGCACACGCCGTTCATTCCACCCTGCCTATCCAAGGCACCATTTTTCGCTTCCAAGCATTGACCTCAAGGACCAATATGAAACTCAAGACCACCCTCATCATTTTCGCGCTGAGCGCAGCCCCTGCATTCGCTTTCGATGCCAGCCATGGTGTCCAGTCCAAGACCCGCGAGGAGGTCAAAGCCGAGCTATCGCAAGCCCTGCGCAGCGGCGACATCATGGCCGGCGGGGAAATCGGCGCCAAAGTCAGTGAGCTCAGCGCCGGTGGCTACCAGTTGAAGACCCCGGTGCTGGGCAAGACCCGGGACCAGGTGCGGGCGGAACTGGAGCAGGCCGTTCGCAGCGGTGACATGCTTGCCGCCGGGGAATCCGGATCACGGCTCAATGAACTGCAGCCCAACCTGTATCCGTCCAAGATGGCGCAAGCCGGCAAGACACGCGAGCAGGTCAAGGAGGAACTGGCAGAGGCCATCCACACCGGGGACCTGATGGCCGCTGGCGAGGACGGCCGCAAGCTCAATGAAATCTACCCTGGCCAATACCACCAGCACCACGCGGGCTCGACGGCCGCGCACTCGGGCCACTCCAATGGTCGCGATCTCTGAACATCAGATCCTGAGCCCAGTCGCGCTGGGCTGGCCCACCCTCACGCTCCTTGCTGGTGGGCCCCAGCGCCGTTCACTCGTGCACGCCGGGCGCGACCGGTTAGGTATCTGAATCGACCCACTGGAGCTGGCCTGCGCTCTAATTCATCTCGCGTTTGACGAGGGCCGCCGAGCAATCCCAAACCTTGACGTAGACCGGCTCTCCAGCAACCACGGCTACATCTGCAGGCAGACGCGCAACGGTCCAGCGCGACCGACCCACCTCTCTCCACTGGACAATGGCGAACCGCTCTTGCGCACGATCTAACTGATCGGTCTTGCACCGGCGCTTGTAGAACGCCAGGTCCTGAGCAGTGGCTTCAATCCTGCTGATTTTTCCCACGCGCCAACCCTCCGCCCACGGCAGCGAGTTTTCATACACGGGGGTGGCGCAGCCGGCGGCGAGCAAGGCCACGACACACAGCGCTGGCAGGCGCAACCTGTTTGCGCAGCCCTGTGCAAAGCAGGAACCGAGGGTGGTCGTCCGAGCGGGATTCACACGGGTGCTTTCCAGTGATCCGCACCAGCATTCGAAGCGCTGGCCGCAGCCGTACCGCAGGCTTGGGTTTCCAACTGGATGGTGGTGTGGGTGATCTCGAATTGCTTCGCCAGCATCTGGTTGACGGCGTGCAGCATGGTGGCAGGGTCTGCCGCTTGCGGGTTGTAGACGACGTGAGCGCTCAGACTGGTCTTGGCGCTGCTGACCGCCCAGACATGCAGCTCATGCACAGACGCCACCCCTGGCAGGTCCAGAAGCGCACGCTTGAGCTGAGGCAGATCGATGCCTTCGGGGACGCCTTCGAGCAGGATGTTGAGCGTCTCTTTCAGGAGGATCCAGGTGCGCGGCAGCACCCACAAGCCGATGGCCACGGCAATGACGGTGTCGACCCAGTTCCACCCTGTGAACAGAATGACCAGCGCTCCCACGATGACACCAATCGAGCCGAGCAGGTCGCTCCAGACTTCAAGGTAGGCTCCTTTGACATTGAGGCTGGAATCCTTGCCTGAGGACAGAAGGCGCATGCTCACGAGGTTGACGATCGTGCCCAGTACAGCGATCACCAGCACCCCTGTGGTCTGAACTGCCGGCGGGTTGCTCCAGCGTTGCCACGCCTCATAGAGGATGTACGCCGCAACACCGAACAGGAGCAAGGCATTGAACGCGGCGGCCAGGATCTCAAATCGGTGGTAGCCAAAGGTGCGCCGGTCGTCGACAGCCCGGCGCCCGACCCGAATGGCCGCCAGCGCAATGGCCAACGCCGCCACGTCGGTGAACATGTGTGCGGCATCGGACAGCAGAGCCAGGCTGTTGAGCATGACGCCACCAATGACCTCTGCCAGCATGAAGCCGCCGGTGAGCATCAGCGCGTAGCGCAATGCGTTTTCGTTTCCCGCCGCTGGCAAGGCGTGGTCGGAACCTTTTCCCATGGTCTGTCTCCTCAGATTCAGTCTGGTGATGTCATCGACCGCGTTCAGTCCGCGGTCCTCGTCCGGCCTTGGCGCTCAATGACGTCGCCGATGCCGAGGCTTGCCCGTGGTTCGGCACTTCAAGCGCGTTATTTGCCGGTCCCTCAGTCTCTTGGCCAGTCTCCGGCTGTACTTGGTTCGAACGTCCATCGGGGGATGACGCTTGAGCCACATGTGCCGCAGCCGCCAGAACACAAACACAGAGACCAACAAGCTGATCCAGATCCAGAACAGCTTGGCGAAAAGCCCACCCTGGGCCGCCTGCATTGACATGGATCGCTCCTGTTTGCCTCTAAGGGCAAGGACATGCACAGCGCCGAGGGGCGGTCCGGACCCGCCACTGCGGGGTCGTTCGCATGGACTTGAGCGATGCTTCGGGCGGCGTTGGTGTTACTTCAGCGTGAAGCGGACCGAGGCGACCGACTTGCCGGCCTTCGAGACGGCGACCACGGCTTTGGTACCAGCGGGGACCTTGAAGCTACCCGCGGCTTCCAACTTGCCCTCACCGGCTTGGAGTTGAACCTCCTGCTTCTCGCTGCCGGCCAGCAGGGTGACCTTGGCGGTCATCCCCGCCACGGCAACGGGTTTTCCGTGGTCGCGCATGTAGAGCTGCAGCTTGTCGGCACTGGCGACGAATTCGTACTCGACGTCCTTGGCTTCCGCCACAGCACCACCGTGCATCGGTTTGACGTCGTGGCCGTGGTTGTCAGCCGCGATGGCTGCGCCAGAGATCGATACCGTGAGGGCGAGAATGAGGTGGGAGAGTTTCATGGCAGTTCCTTTGGGGTTGGAGAAAAGGGAAGGTCCCGCGATCAGCGGGACCGTCTTCGACTACACAGGCTTCGGTGCGTCCGGGTGGGAGGGCTCGGCAGACACGTCCTCGGCTTCTTCATCGGTCCTGTGGGCCAGCCGGTAAAGAATCGGCAGCACGAGCAGCGTGAGCAGCGTGGATGAAAGAATTCCACCGATCACCACAGTGGCCAGAGGACGCTGGACTTCCGCGCCGGTGCCTGTGGCGATGGCCATGGGAATGAAGCCCAGCGAGGCCACCAGGGCGGTCATCAGTACCGGGCGTAACCGAGTCAGGGCGCCATCCCGGATCGCTTCATCCAGGCCGACGCCGCCTTCCCTCAGGCTGCGGATGTAGGAAATCATCACCAGTCCGTTGAGCACCGCCACCCCGGACAGCGCAATAAAGCCAACGGCTGCGGAGATGGACATCGGGATGTCCCGAAGCCACAGGGCCAGAATGCCCCCTGTCAATGCGAATGGGATGCCGGTGAAGACCAGCAGACCATCCTTGGCATTGCCGAACATCGCGAACAGCAGCACGAAGACCAGCAGCAAGGAGACCGGCACAACGATCTGCAGGCGCTTGGTAGCCGACTGCAGGTTCTCAAAGGTGCCACCCCAGCTCGTCCAGTAGCCGGTGGGGATCTTGATCTGCGCCAGACCTTGCTCCGCCTCTGCCACGAAGGAGCCCACATCGCGCCCGCGCACGTTCGTGCTCACGACGATGCGGCGCTTGCCGTTTTCTCGGCTGACCTGGTTGGGGCCGGGTGCCAGCTCGAACGTTGCGACCTCACCCAGCGGGATGAAGTTCGTCTTGGCTTCCGTTGCACCGGCAGAGCGCGGCAGCGGTATGGGTAGCCGCTTCATGCCTTCCAGGTCGTTGCGAAGCGTCTCAGGCAGGCGAACGAGGATATCGAACCGGCGGTCTCCCTCGAACATGGTGCCGGCCTCACGACCACCAATGGCTGTGGCCACGGTGTCCTGGATGTCGGCAACGTTCAACCCGTAGCGCGCTGCCTTCTGGCGGTCAATGTTCACCGTGAGCATCGGAAGGCCCGTCGTCTGCTCGACCTTCACCTCAGAGGAGCCCTGGATCTTTTGCAGCATGGCGGAGACTTCTCCCGCGGACTTGTTCAACACGTCCATGTCGTCACCGAAGATCTTTACGGCCACGTCGCTGCGCACCCCTGAGATCAGCTCGTTGAAGCGCAGCTGAATGGGCTGGGAGAACTCGTAGTTGTTGCCGGGGATCTTGCCAATGACTTCCTGGATCGCCGCGAGCAACTCATCACGGGTCTTTCGAGGCTCGGGCCATTCATCCATCGGCTTGAGCATGATGTACCCGTCTGAAATGTTCGGCGGCATGGGGTCCGAAGCAATCTCCGCAGTACCGGTTCTGGCGAAGATGCGCTCGATTTCGGGGAACTTCGCTTTCAGCGTCTTTTCGATCTGCTGCTGCATCGCCACCGACTGGGAAAGGCTGGTGCCCGGAATGCGCAGTGCCTGGATCGCGAAGTCGCCTTCATTGAGGTTGGGTACAAACTCGCTGCCCATGCGGGTCGCGATCAATCCGCACAGGACCACGGCAACCGCGGCAATGGTGAGAACCAGCGTTTTGGCGCCCATCACGCGATCAAGCATGGGGCCGTACAGGCGCTTGGCATGGCCCAGCAAAAAGTTCTCCTTCTCGCTGACCCGATTGCCGATGAAGAGGGCCACAGCTGCCGGGATGAAGGTCACCGACAGGATCATCGCGCCCACCAAAGCGGCAACCACCGTGAAGGCCATGGGGTGGAACATCTTCCCTTCCACGCCCGTCAGCGCGAAGATGGGCAGGTACACCACCATGATGATGAGCTGTCCGAACAGCAATGGGCGGCGTGACTCCTGAGATGCCAGGAACACTTCATGAAAGCGCTCGGCCCGCGTCAACGGCCGGCCGTGGTGCGCCTGCGCATGGGCGAGCCGCCGCACGCAGTTCTCCACGATCACCACAGCGCCGTCAATGATGATGCCGAAGTCCAGGGCCCCCAGGCTCATCAGGTTGGCACTCACCTTGTAGTGGACCATCCCGGTGAACGTGAAGAGCATCGACAAGGGGATGACCATTGCCGTGATGACTGCGGCCCGGATATTGCCCAGAAAGAGGAACAGGATCACGATCACCAGTACCGCGCCTTCCAGCAGGTTCTTCTTGACGGTATTGATGGCCTTGTCGACAAGCACGGTGCGGTCATAGACCGTCACCGCGTGCACGCCCTCTGGGAGGCTCTTGTTGACCTCCAGCATCTTCTTGTCCACTGCCTGCGAGACGGTCCGGCTGTTTTCTCCGATCAGCATGAACACCGTGCCAAGAACCACCTCGCGCCCGTTGTCGGTTGCGGCACCCGTTCGCAGTTCCCGGCCAATGCCCACCTCGGCCACGTCACGCACGCGCACAGGAACACCGTTGGCACTGCTGAGGATCACGTTGCCGATGTCCTCCAGCGACTTGACCTGTCCAGGGGCGCGAATCAGGTACTGCTCGCCGCGCTTTTCGATATAGCCCGCGCCCACATTGCCGTTGTTGCGGTCCAGTGCCGTGACGACGTCTTGCAGCGTCACGCCCAGCGAGGCCAGTCGTTCCGGGATGGGGGCGATCTGGTACTCCTTGGCAAAGCCGCCAATGGAGTTGATTTCGGTCACGCCAGGAACGTTTCGCAGCTGCGGCTTGATGATCCAGTCCTGGATCTCGCGCAGGTCGGTCGGGGTGTAGGGACTGCCATCGGGCTTCTTGGCCCCATCCTTGGTTTCGACGGTCCACAGATAGATCTCGCCCAAGCCGGTCGAGATGGGCCCCAGGGCTGGCGTGATGCCGGCGGGCAGCCGGTCTCTGGCTTCCTGGATGCGCTCATTGACCAACTGGCGCGCGAAATAGATGTCGGTTCCGTCTTTGAAGATGACGGTCACTTGCGACAGTCCGTACCGTGACAGCGACCTGGTCTGCTCCAGGTTCGGCAGGCCGGCCATGACTGTCTCGATGGGATACGTGACCCGCTGCTCGGTCTCCAGAGGCGAATAGCCGGCGGCCTGGGTGTTGATCTGAACCTGGACGTTGGTGATGTCGGGGACCGCGTCGATGGGCAGCTTCTGGTAGCTGAAGACGCCCAGCGCCGCCATGCCCAGGGCCGCCAGCAGCACCAGCCATCGCTGCTCGATCGAGAATCGGATGAGTTTTTCAAACATGTATGCGCTCCGGGATCAGTGCGTGTGTTCGGCAGATCCCTTGCCGAGTTCGGACTTCACGACGAAGCTGCCTGTCGAGGCGTAGGGCATGCCGGGCTTGAGGCCCGACAGGACCTCGATGCGCTTGCCATCGCTTCGACCCAGCTTCACAGGTTGGGCGATGAACCCACCGTTGACCTTGAGGAAGACCACGGGCTTTTCTCCGACGTTCTGGACTGCGTCGGCCGAGATGGTCACAGGCGCTGCCGTTTCTTCGGACACCACCTCGACGTTGACGAACAGGCCGGGGCGCCAGGCGCCCTTGGGGTTATCAAGAACGACGCGGGCCTTGGCGGTACGGGTCTGCTCACCGATCAACGCGCCCACGAAAGCGACAGTGCCCGTGGCGGAGGCATCGAAGGCGGTGGCCTTGATGGTGACCTTCTCGCCCAACCGCACCGACGGCAGATCCTTTGCAGGAACATTGATCTCAGCCCACACCTTGGAAAGGTCCGAGATGGTGAACACCGCCGCATCTTCCTTGACGGCCTCGCCAAGACTCAGGTGCTTTTCGATGACGATGCCGTCGAAGGGCGCGCGCAGTTCGATACGGTTCAGTCCGGACACGGACGAGGTGGACAGGCCCAGCGCACTGAGCTTCTGATTGGCGTTGGCGACAGCGACCTCCGCTTCGCTCAACGCCTGCCTGGCCTGCAGGTAGTCCTGTTCGGCAGAGACCTTTTGCTCCCACAGCTTCTTTTCCCGCTCGTAGGTGGTCTTGGCCAGCGCCAGGCGCTTTTGCGCCGTCTGCAGCTCGCTGCGCTGCTCCGAAGCAGTCGGGCTCGCGATGGCGGCAAGAATCTGCCCCTTTTTGACGACCTGGCCCAGGCTGGCGCTGACACTCTCCACCACACCCGCCAGACGGGGAACCACGTGCGAAGTCCGGTCCTCGTTCAGCCGGATCTCGCCGGGCAAAAGCAGCGCCGTCTTGATGTTGGCTGCCGAGGCGGAGTCCACCGTAATGGAGGCGGCCTTGATCTGGGCATCGGTCAGTTCGATCTTTCCCTCTTCCTTGCTCATCACGAACATGAAAGGTTCGGTGGCCGTCTGCGCAATGATCTCGATGTCGAACGCGTGGGGTTCGGCGACGATCTCGCGGCTGACCAAGCTGTCCTTTTCTGCGGCAAACGTCAGCTTCTGCTTTTCGTCGGTGGGGCGGGTCACTGTTGCCGTGACCGTTACCGTGTTCAGGGGGAGCGGCTTATCCTTGTCGGACAACCAGACCCGCAGCCGAGGCTCGCCACCATCTTCGGACAGCAACGCCTCCAGGCTGAAGTCGCCTTCCTTGAACACGGTACCGCCGTGGGGGCCCTTAGCCTGGCTCTTTTCATGGTGTTCGCCATCGGCGTGGCCTTTGTCGTCGTCGTGGCCTTTTTCACCGCCCTTGCCATGGTGCTCTCCATCACCGTGCCCCTTAGCCTCGGTATGGCTGCCATGGCCGTGGCCATCGCCCTCGGCAGCGACTGCTTTGGGCTTGCCGCCGCCCTGCAGGATGAAGGCTCCTGCCCCGACCCCTAGCGCGAGGACAACGGCAATAGCGATGAGATGCTTTTTGCTGATGGTGGATGTGCTGGTGTTCATGGTCATGCTCAGTTGTGCGTTGCGATCAAGCCGGAAACCGTGCTGGCCCCGAGCAGGCGGTCGACATCGGCCGCCGCGCGGTGTGCCTCGCCCAGGGCTTTGAGGTACTGGGATTTGGCGGTGAAGTAGGTGCGCTGGGCATCGAGCACCTCCAGGAAGTTGAACTTTCCGTTCTCGAAGCCAATGGTGGCCGCGTCGTAGGCCGACTTCGCGCCGGGCCGGACGTCCTGCTGCAGCGACTGGATCTCCGCAGTGATCGTCGAAAGGCGTTCGCGCGCCTGCGCCACTTCGCTGTGCAGGCGCACCGTGGCCCCTTGCAACTCGTCACGGGCCTTGTCCTCAAGTTTGAGCGCTTCCAGCAGGTTGCCCTGGTTGCGGTCAAACACAGGCAGAGGCACGGAGACACCAAACAGAAGGACGTTGCGTTGGGTCTCGTTGCTGCGCTGCATGCCGACGCTGACGGTGACATCGGGCACGCGCTTGCTTTGCTCCAGTTCAGTCAGGGCCTGGCGCCGATCAACCTCGATTCGTGCAAGGACAACGCCTGGCGAAGAAGAAATCAAGGGCTGAAGATCGGCGAGGGGTGGTACCGCTGGAAGGTTTTCGGCTTTGCCCTCAAGGACGGTGAACGGCGCATTGATCTGTCCCAACAGCGCAAACAAGCGAGACAGTGCATTGCGTTGTTCGCTGGCTGCCTGGGCGAGCTCGACGCGAACGCCGGCTTCCGCAACGCGGGCCTTGGACTCTTCCACAGGTGACACCTTGCCAGCGGCTACGCGCTTGGCCACGGTATCCGTCGACGACTTGGCCAATGCGACGCTGTCTTTGGCGAGTGCCAATCGCTCCTGCGCCGTCAGGACATCGAAGTAGGCTGCGGCCACATTGGCCCGCACGGTCCCCTTCAGCTCAGCGAGCTGGGCCGCCGCCTGCTCGCGTGACTTTTCGGCCGCCTTGGTACGCGCTGCACGCTTTCCCCCCAATTCCACGGGAAGGTTGAGCTGCCAGCTTTGCGTACGTGTTTTGGACCGTGCGTCTTCCAGCGAATAGGCAAGCTCGGGATTGGGGCGTGAGCGCCCTTGAAGAATCTGCCCCTCTGTTGCCTCCAACTGGCGCGTAGCGGCAGCCACCTCTGGATTCCCTTCCAGGGCCAACTCGATGGCCTTGGCCAGCGACAGGGGCCCAGCGGGAGACACCGCGACAGTCTGGGGTTCCTGTGCTCCAACGACTGGACCTTGCGACGTGCCCTGAGAAAAGGCCCCGCCCGAGAAGGTCAGCAATATGGCCGCGGCACCTGCCGCGAGCCTGAATTTAGTGCGGCCGCGCCATGCGTGCGGCTTTCCTTGAAGGTAAATACCCTTGAACATCCGATTCTCCAGTGATTTCAAAACACGAGGGAATCGGCGGGGTGGCAACCGTGCAGCTGCCTGGCAAATCGTCAGTCAATGCAGCCGCGAAAAGCGCAACTGCATCCGCCAGGAGGCGGACACGAAGGACTGAAAGAAGGAGAGATGCCCCCGCCGATCAGGCGAGGACGGGCCACTGTGGGCGGTCGGGGGGGGTGGGCGTTACAGCCGCCAAGCGCTCACCTGAGGGTGAGTCCACACGGCTGTCATGGCAGATGCGATGTTTTGCACAAGACCAGTTGAGGGCCCCGATGCCGGCACCATGGCAAACCGAGCAGTCGACATCGGACATGTCTGCGCCTTGGCCGGTCTTGTCGGCTTGGGCGATCCCGCTTTTGGCTTCGTGCTTGTGTTCGTGATGCCCCAGATGCTGCGCCTGGGCGGTCGAGTTCTCGTGCATGCAATAAGCAGCCACCGCGGACCAGCTGAACTGGAACGGGAGCAATGCAAGCATAAAAACGACGATCAGGCGGCGCATTTTTTGAGTCTAGCACGCGGTCCAGAAAACTTCGTGTGACTATCAGCCGCCCGAGCCGTACAGTTCCTGGATGCGCTGTTTTTCAGCGGCTGACATGTTCAGGTATTCCTGCTGCACCTGCTCACGCGTCTTGGAGCCGCCCGTTGCCTTGACAGGCAGTGCACCACCCCGTGACAGGATCGCCAGCGTACCGTCCTTGCGCGCGACGTCGACCGACCGGAGCACGTCGCCACGGGACATGTTGCTTTGCACGTGGTCGGGATGGGTGGTCATTCCCACTTCACCGCCGGCGGGATGGTAGAGCGCCGAAGCAGATGCCAGGCCTGGGGCCGCAATGGCAAGGGCAATCAGGGAGAGTGCGAGGGGTTTGCGAACGGTCATGGTGTGGTCCCTTGATTCGGATGAGCCAGCGGCGACTTGCCCGGGCTATGCCTTTCGACACGGTGGGACTGTAGAAATCGGCGCGCGACAAGGCGCCAACAGCCAGATGACAAATTCGTAATCTACGAACAGGCGGCATTCTTCGAGAATGGCACCATGAAAATTCTGCTCATCGAAGACGAAGTCAAGCTGGCCGAGTACCTGCGCAAGGGCCTCGGAGAGGTCGGCTATGTGGTGGACGTCGCCCACAACGGCGTGGACGGCCTGCACATGGCCCTTGAAGGCGGCCACGATCTGCTGGTGTTGGACGCGATGCTCCCAGGGATCGACGGCTTCAGCCTGCTGACGGCCTTTCGCAAGACCAGGCAGACCCCCGTCTTGATGCTCACAGCCAGGGTCAGTGTCGAGGATCGGGTGCTCGGACTTCAGACGGGTGCCGATGACTATCTGGTCAAGCCCTTTGCGTTTTCCGAGTTGAGCGCCCGCATCCAGGTTCTGCTCAGGCGTAGCCACGGAGCACGGGACACGGCAGAGCCCACGCAACTGCGTTTGGCCGACCTGGAGGTCGACCTGGTGCGGCGCAAGGCGTCACGAGGCGGTCAGCGCTTGGAGTTGACTGCCAAAGAGTTCCTGCTGCTGACCCTTTTTCTGAGAAGGAAGGGAGAAGTGCTGTCTCGCACGGAGATCGCCGAGCAGGTCTGGGACATGAACTTCGACAGCGATACCAACGTGGTGGAGGTCGCCATACGGCGCCTGCGTACCAAGATCGATGTGCCCTTTGACACCGCGCTTCTGCACACCATCCGAGGTATGGGGTACGTCATGGAAGAGCGCAACGGATGAAGGCTCTGGTCCAACATCGCTCATTGCGCCAGCGGTTGTCGTGGTGGCTGGCACTTCAGAGCTTTGCCGGGCTCGGGCTGGTCTGTCTGGCCGTCTACCTGGTGACCGAATTCAACTTCCGAGATCGACAGGAGGAAACGCTGGCGCAAAAGGAAAACGTCATCCGGCACTTGCTGGCGGACGACAAGGAGCACGGGGATTCGGAAGACCTTGCTCACAAGCTCGATGATTTCCTGGTGGGGCACGGAGATCTTTCGCTTGAAGTAGCGCAGGCCGATGGGGCCGTCCTCTACGCCCATACCCGCAACCAGAATGAGAAGACGGTCTGGCGCCAGCGGCAGTTCGAAGTGGCGCAGTCTGCAGGCCAGACACCCTCAAAGAGTCTGCGCGTCCAGCTGTCGCTGGACATCCAGACCGACAACCAGTTGCTGCACCGGCTTGCAGTCACATTGCTGGTGGCAGCCATTGGCGGGGCCGTCGTGGTTTCGCTAGGCGGCTTCTCCCTGGTCAACCTGGGCTTGGCGCCCGTTCGAAGACTGGCCAGCCAGACGCGCGCCGTTTCGGCGGACAACCTCCACCAGCGGCTCGATGGCGCGGAGCAGCCCCTTGAACTCGTGCCGCTGATCGACCAGTTCAATGCACTCCTGGCTCGCATTGAAAAGGCCTACTCCCCGAGGGAGGGCGTCAAGGCGGACGTGGAGCACGCGTGGTGCACGCCTTTGGCCACGCTGATTTCCACCCAAGAGGTGGCGCTGCGGCGCCCCGAGCAGGCGGATATTCGCGAGGTGCTGGCGTCCAATCTGGAGGAGCTGCATCGCCTGACCGGTATCGTCAACGATATGCTGTTCCTGTCCCAGGCGGATCGAGGCGTGGGAGCGCGTCGCGCGCCCGTGGCAAGCCTGGCATCGGTGGCGGCCGACGTGCTGGACTACCACGAGGCGGCGCTGGCCGAGGCGGGTCTCACCGCGAAAGTGGTCGGCGATGCGCATGGCACCTTCGACGTGCCGTTGTTGCGCCGGGCTTTGTCCAACCTGCTGGGAAACGCCACCCGCTACGCGAGCACTGGCTCCATCGTCCAGATCAACCTGAGAACTGTTGACGAGGACCGCGTGCTGATCAGTGTCACCAATTACGGCAACACCATCGATCCCGAAATACTTCCCCAGCTGTTTGACCGGTTCTTCCGGGCAGATCCTGCTCGCAGCCATGGGCAGAGCAACCATGGCCTGGGCCTGGCCATCGTGGGCGCGATTGCCCGCATGCACCAGGGCAAGCCGGTGGCCAGGTCAGAGAATGGGGTGACAAGTGTCGGGATAGAAATTCGCGCTCACTGAAAATCAGCGTCGTTTGTTGGCCCGCTGCCTCGGAGCCACGCCAATATCATGATGAGCACCTGGCGGGTGGGCTTCGCTGGGCTGCATGTGATTGTGTTGAAGTGCCGCATTGGCCAAGCCGCCCAAGATGCCGCACTCACTGGCGAGATGGCCTGGTGAGCACTGTTGTTGCAAGCTGCGCAATTCCGACTCCAGTGCCTGGAGTTCCCGGATGCGAGAAACCACGTGCCCGATGTGCTCCCGAAGAAGCGCGTCCACTGCGCCGCAGTTTTCATCCGGAGCGTCCTTGAAATGCAACAGCACCCGGATCTCATCGAGCGTCATGTCCAGGCAGCGGCAATGGCGGATGAAGGCCAGGCGCTCGACGTGGCTGCTGTCGTAGACCCTGTAGTTGCTTTCTGTGCGCATCGCGATCGGCAGCAGGTTCTCGCGCTAGTAGTAGCGGATGGTCTCTGTCTGCGTGCCTGTGGCCTTGGCAAGTTCGCCGATTTTCATGAAGCGTCCTCTGCAAAATCTGGTTTACGTAGGACAATGCGGCGACATCTGGGAAGTCGCTTGACTTTAAGGTCACTACAGGGTTTCCAATTAGGCCATGAAACCAGAAACCAGCACTTCCTCCAGCGTTGTTGACACCTGCTGCTCCTCGGGCTGCTCGAGTACCGTTGCCTCGGCTCCTGCCGCCGCAAGCAGCCCAGGCCAGGGCACGCTGTTCCGAATCGCCACTATGGACTGCAGCGCCGAGGAGTCGGAGATCCGGCGGGCGCTGGAACCTCTGGAGGGAATCAGGTCCTTGGGTTTTCAGCTCGGCGCGCGCACGCTGAAGATCGATGCGGACGATCGCGCCTTGCCCCTGGCGCTGGATGCTATCCGCAAGGCGGGCTTCGATCCACAGCCGGTCGCCACTGCGGCAAGCACCCAGGGTGGCCAGGGCCGGGTGTTTCGCATTGCGACCATGGACTGCAGTGCCGAGGAGGCGGAGATTCGCCGGGCGCTGGAGCCTCTGGATGGAATCCGCTCTCTGGGTTTTCAGCTCGGCGCACGGACGCTCAAGATCGACGCAGAGGAAAGCACCTACCCGTTGGCACTCGACGCCATCCGGAAAGCGGGCTTCGATCCGCAGCCTGTGGCCGGTTCTGACGGCGGACAGGCGGGTGCATCAGCCGACGACCACGACCAAGGACATGGTTTTGCAGGCGGCATTTCCCGGTTGGTGGCTGCGCTGGTGTTCGCGACTGGGGCTGAGGTCCTTTCCTTCTTTGCACCCGACCAGATGGCCTGGAAGGTGGCCGGCATGGCCATCGCCGCCGTGGCCATCTGGCTGGCGGGTATCGACACCTACAAAAAAGGCATTGCGGCACTGCTGCGCGGCAAGCTCAACATCAATGCGCTGATGTCGGTGGCCGTCACGGGCGCATTCCTCATCGGTCAGTGGCCTGAGGCTGCCATGGTGATGGCCCTGTACGCGATTGCTGAACTCATCGAGGCCAAAGCCGTGGACCGGGCCCGCAACGCCATCAAGGGCTTGCTGGAACTGGCCCCAGAAGAGGCACTGGTTCTGGGAGCAAATGGGTCGTGGTCTGCTACACCGGTGGCTTCGGTGGCCATTGGAGCAACCGTGCGCATCAAGCCAGGCGAACGGGTGCCGCTGGACGGCAAGGTGACCAAGGGCAACGGGGCCATCAACCAGGCGCCGGTGACTGGCGAGAGCATTCCCGTGGACAAGGCGCCTGGCGACCAGGTGTTCGCGGGGACCATCAACGAGACTGGTGAACTGGAGTTTGAGGTTACTGCCTTGTCCAGCAACACCACCCTGGCCAGGATCATCCAGGCCGTGGAGCAGGCGCAGGGCACGCGTGCACCGACGCAGCGCTTCGTCGACCGCTTCGCCTCGATCTACACCCCTGCTGTCTTCGCCATTGCCGTGGCGGTAGCGGTGCTGACCCCTTTCCTGATGGGCCTGACTTGGCTGGAGGCGCTATATAAGGCCTTGGTGCTGCTAGTGATCGCCTGTCCGTGTGCTCTGGTCATTTCCACGCCCGTCACAGTGGTCAGCGGATTGGCCGCGGGAGCGCGCCGCGGGATCCTGATCAAGGGCGGAACCTACCTGGAAGACGCCCGGCTCCTGAAAGCCGTTGCGCTGGACAAGACGGGCACCATCACCGAGGGCAAACCCAAGCTGGTGAAGTGGCAGGTATGGGGCGCTGGCGATGAGGGCGCTATCCAGCAGATGGCCGCCAGCCTGGCGGCCCGTTCCGATCACCCCGTTTCCAAGGCGATTGTTCAGGGACTGGAGGCACAAGGCCCCGAGGCTGAGAACTTCAAGGCCTTGCCCGGGCGCGGTGTCGAGGGCGTGGTCAATGGTGCGCGCCTGGTGCTGGGCAATCACCGGCTTATTCACGAGCAGGGGTTGTGCGGACCGGACCTGGAGGCGGAGCTGGCCATCCACGAAAAGCAAGGCCGCACGGTCACCCTCCTGGCAGACGACTCGCGGGTTCTGGCGCTCTTCGCGGTAGCGGACACCATCCGCGAGACCTCAAAGCAGGCCATCGTCGATCTCAAGGCACTGGGAGTGACCTCGGTGATGCTGACCGGCGACAACACGGCCACTGCAAAGGCCATCGCAGCACAGGCCGGCATTGATGATGCCCGCGGGGATCTGCTGCCCGAAGCCAAGCTTGATGCCATCAAGGAGATGCAAAAGCGCTATGGCGCCACCGGTATGACCGGCGATGGCATCAATGACGCGCCGGCGCTGGCGCAGGCCGACATCGGCTTTGCCATGGGCGGTGCGGGGACTGACACGGCGATGGAAGCGGCCGACGTGGTCATCATGAACGATGACCTGCAGCGCGTCGCCGAGACCGTGCGCCTGTCCAAGCGCACCCATGCCGTTCTCTGGCAGAACATCACCTTGGCGCTGGGTATCAAGAGCGTTTTTCTGGTGATGGCGGTGGTGGGCACTGCGACCATGTGGATGGCCGTTTTTGCGGACATGGGGGCCAGCTTGCTGGTCGTGGGCAATGGACTGCGCCTGCTTCGCGGCACGCGGGTCGAGCCTGCCGCGAAGGCCCAGCCTGCGCAGCCCAAGGAGCATGCCCATTCCCACTAGCGATTGCCCGGGACGCACGATGCCTATTTGCCCGCCTTGGAGACCTCCTGGGCTACCAGCTCAGCCAGTTGCTTGGCGCCAAAGCTGGGCAACGGCCGCCCATTCACAAAGAAGGTCGGGGTCTTGTCGACCTTGAGGGCAGTCAGGTCCTGCACATCCTGCTGCAGCATCGCTTCCAGCGTGGGCGATGCTATGTCGGCCCGAGCTCTCGCCATGTCCAGACCTGCCTGCTCGGCCGCACTGTAGGCCAATGCCAGATTGGGACTTCCATGGTCTGCCCACTGTGGCTGTGCCGCCAGCAGGGACTCCAAGACCACGAGGTACCTGTCCTGCAGCCGCGCGGACTCCAGCAGCTTGACCACCTCGCCCGAGCCCTGGTGGAACGGTGCATACCGGATGACCAACCGTACCTGGGAGGGATACCGCTGCATGAGATCTTTCACGACCGGATAGAAAGCGCGGCAGGTCTCACATGCGGGATCGAAGAATTCGACAATGGTCACGGGCGCCTCTCGGGGGCCGATGACTGGCGAATGCATGCGCACCAGCCGCTCAGACTGCCCGGCGGCATGCTGCTCTTGGTTGCTGGTCACATGGCTCTGGTAGAGACTCGCACCGACCGCGAAGGCTGCAAGTGCGACGCCCAGCACGAGGGCGATGATGTATTTGCGGTGGATCATTTGGCTGTTTTGCGCAGATAAAGACAGAGTGAAACGGCGATGACAATGAACGCCGCCAAGGAAAGCCAGGGCAGTTCAATGCCATAGAAAAAGTCGAGCTTCTGATCGGCGCAGGACACGCCTACAGCGCATGGAACCCATGCCCTGGGAACCAGGCCTGCAGCCAGAAGGCTGTGGTAGCCCGCTACGGCCGCGCCTGCAAGCGCCAGGGGCAAGGCATAGACCGCTCCCCGGCGGTCCTCGCTGTAAAAGGCCATGCCCAGCACCATTACCAAGGGGAACATGGCGATGCGCTGGTACCAGCACATCACGCAGGGGGCCATGCCCATCACCTCGCCGAGGAACAGCGCGCCGCCTGTTGCTACAACGGCGGTCAACCAGGCGGCCAGAAGTAGCAATGAGGTATGTTTCATCGGTGCCTCCATTGCATCCTCAGGAGAGTGCAGCAAGGGGGTGTCGCAGCACTACTTGCGGTGGTTTGCGGGCCAGGCGGCCCAATGGCTATGAACATGAAGAGATCCCGAAGGCATGCGTCGAGGCCGGCACACAGGTGCCGGCACGCTTGGCAGGGATCGCCGTGGATTGCTGGGCGATACCCTGGTCAGGCCAGGGCGTGCCACTGAGGACGTTCGGGACGGTTGGCAGGCACTGCGGACCAGCGCGCTCTGATAGAAATGCCAAAGTGCTCCTGCCCGACGGCCGCGCAAACGCCGCGCCGCGCGGGCAGCGCCTCTGGACCCTGGGCGTGGCATGTGCCGCACTCCACTTCGATAGCGGCAGTGCCCATTCGAGCTGACTCCCGAGCCAACTGCTCGTCGGCCGCAGCCAGGCCCATTTGGTGGTGTTCGCACAAGTGCCGTGCTGTCATGAGCGAAACCCCATACTCCGGCGCGCTGTCGTGCGGCCCCACTACAGCCCAGACCAGTTGCAGCGGCAAAAGCACAAGCAAAAGAACAAGCAGTCGGGAGCGCATCCAGAAAATTGTACTGGCGTCTCGACCGCAGTCCGCGCGCGCGCAAGCGTGCAAGCGCGCCGGCCGTGCGGGCCACACGGCACGCCCGAGTGGGCGCTATGAACATAACAAACTTGTAATCCTGTGGTGCGCAAGCTGTCGGCATGCGGTCAGCAAACTGTCACACGTGGCCCGACTGCTGGCCCTACAGCGGCGCAGATGACGGGGCACGTTCATTCAAACCCAAGGAGATACACATGACAGTCCGCACTTTCCTGACCGCCTTGTCGCTGGCCGCGGTCGCTGCCCCGGCCCTGGCCAGCAGCGTGATCCACCCCGCGAGCACCGAGATGGGATACACGACGCATCCCGAACACGCGCAGGCGGGCAAGTCGCGCGATCAGGTCCTGGCAGAGATGGAACAGTCCAAGAAAGACGGGCTGTGGCAATACCATCGGTTTGGCGCTCCCGTCCTAGTGAAGGGCAAGGCTGCGACACGGGACGAGGTGCTGGCGGACCTTGAGCGGTCACAAAAGCATCCGAGCTGGGCACTGCGACGTGTGGGAGCACCTGTCGCTGACGTTCCCACGCTCAAGTAAAGCAATCCTGGATCTACCGTACATTTTCGCGCATGGGCTGAGCAACGATCTCGGGCGGCGACGATGAAAACTCCCCCGACAAGCTTCTCCTGGCGGGTCGCTCATTGGTCGAGCGCCGCTATGGGGGTGTGGGTCAGGCCGTTCATATCCGATAGTCTATGAGTTCCCAGCACGTTCTTACTGCCGCTCAAAATGCGCTTTATATGCTCCTGATGGTGGCTGCGCCCATCATTTCGGTTGTGTTGATCGCTGGGCTCATCGTGAGCATCCTGCAGGCCGCAACTCAAGTTAACGAACCGACCCTCTCTTTCATTCCTAAACTTATAGCAGCTCTGGTCGCACTGATCATCGCAGGGCCTTGGCTTTTGGCTACGCTTGTTGACTATCTGCAGGGCGTCCTCAGCTCGATTCCCAGCATGGTTCGATAAGAGACAGGGCTTGCGCTGCATACGCTGGAGACCAGCGAGCAGCCGGACATGGAATATGCGATGGTGGATGCCACGATTGTGAAAGTGCATCGGCATGGCCAGGGGGCAAAAGGGGGGGCTTCGGACCAGGCTATTGGTCGCTCGCGAGGAGGCCTGACTACGAAGATCCTGGCTCTGACCGATGCGTTGGGCAATCTGGTGAAGATCATCCTGATGCCAGGGCAGCGCAACGACATCACGGGAGTGAAAGAGTTGATTGCCAACGTGCGCTTCGAGTCGCTGCTGGGCGACAAAGCCTTCGATGCCAACTGGCTGATCGAGGAGTTGGGCAGACGCGGAGCACAGGTGTTGATCTCACAGATGCCGCATCGGCGATCTCCTTTGGAGATTGATCGTGAGGTCTACAAGTGGCGTCACTTGATCGAGAACTTCTTCGGCAAGCTCAAGGAGTTCAAACGCATCGCACTGCGCAGCGACAAGACGGACACCAGCTTCGCAGCCGAGATCCATCTTGCGGCGGCTGTTATCAACTCCCGTTGATTCTCAACAGCCCCTAGGGTGTGCGCTCTGCCCCTCGAGAGCGAAGAGAGGGGGATCGGTCGGTAGTTGTCGATGCCAGGATTACGAAGGCGCGCGGTCCAAATGTTTGCCGATCTTTGGCCTGCGCATGAGCACGTAGGCAGCGGGAATCACAAACAGGGACAACAATGGCGCGGTCACCATTCCGCCCAGCATGGGGGCCGCGATGCGGCTCATGACCTCCGAACCTGTTCCGCTACTCCACACGATAGGAACCAGGCCTGCCAGGATCACTGCCACGGTCATGGCTTTGGGCCGCACGCGTAGTACGGCGCCTTCCCGGATGGCGTCCAGCAACTCCTCAAGCGTAGGCTGCCGACCATCCGGGCACCTCTCGGCCAGTGCCTGCTTGAGGTAAATGAGCATGACCACACCGAACTCCGCAGCAACCCCTGCCAGCGCGATGAAACCGACCCCCGTCGCGATCGACAGGTTGTAGTTCATCACGTACAGGAACCAGATGCCTCCTGTGAGCGCAAACGGCAGCGTGGCCATGATCAGGGCCGCCTCGCCAAGGCGGGAGAAAGTCAGGTACAACAGCACGAAGATGATCAGCAGGGTCGCGGGCACCACCACTTTCAGGCGCGCGTTCGCCCGCTCCAAGTATTCGAACTGGCCCGAGTACGTGATGCTGACCCCGGGTTCAAGTTTGACCTGGCGGCCCACCGCTTCCCGCAGGTCATTTGCCACCGAGGCCAGATCTCGCCCCCGCACATCTACATACACCCAGCCCGACGGGCGCGCGTTCTCACTCTTGAGCATGGGAGGGCCATCGGTGATGGACACCGTGGCCACGCTGCCCAAGGTGACCTGCTGCCCTGCGGGCGTGGAGAAAGGCAACTGGGCCAGCCGCTCGGGTGAATCCCGCCATTCACGCGGGTAGCGCAAACTGATGGGGAACCGGGCCAGCCCTTCGACGGTCTCGGAGATGTTTTCCCCCCCGATGGCCCCTGAGACTACGGCCTGGACGTCGGACACATTCAGGCCATACCTTCCTGCCGCTGCGCGGTTGATGCGCACGTCCACATAGCGGCCTCCCGTCAGGCGCTCCGCGAGCGCGGATGACACGCCAGGAATCCCCTTGGCCACTTGCTCGACCTGGGCTGCGAGCCCATCGATCACGCGCAGGTCACTTCCAGTCACTTTGACACCGATCGGGCTCTTGATGCCCGTGGCCAGCATGTCGATGCGGTTGCGGATGGGGGGGATCCAAATGTTGGACAGGCCAGGGATTTTGACGGCCTTGTCCAACTCCTCGATGAGGCCTTCGGGCGTCATGCCTAGGCGCCACTGGTCCCTGGGTTTGAGCTTCACCGTGGTCTCGAACATCTCCAGGGGTGCGGGGTCGGTTGCTGTCTCCGCACGTCCCGCTTTGCCAAACACCCGTTCGACCTCGGGTACCGTCTTGATCATGCGATTGCTCAGCTGCAGCAACTCGGTTGCCCGCTGGGCCGACAAGCCCGGCAGCGCCGAAGGCATGTACAGAAGATCCCCCTCGTCCAGGCGCGGCAAGAACTCGCCGCCCAGCCGGGACAACGGCCAGATCGTGGTTGCCAGTGCCAGGACGGCGATGACGAGGGTCGATTTGGGGCGGGAGAGCACCCATTCGAGGCACGGCCGGTACACGGCGATCAGCGCCCGCGTGATGGGGTTCTTCTGCTCGTCGGGGATGCGTCCCCGTATCCAGTAGCCCATAAGCACGGGAATCAAGGTGACGGAAAGGCCCGCCGCCGCGGCCATGGCATAGGTCTTGGTGAAGGCCAGCGGCCCGAACAGGCGCCCCTCCTGCGCTTCGAGGGTGAAGACCGGTACGAAGGACAAGGTGATGATCAGCAGCGAGAAGAACAGCGCGGGCCCGACCTCTTCAGCTGCTTGCGCGATGACCTGCCATCGCTCCTGCCCGACCAATGCCTGGTCCGGATGGGCGTGCTGCCAGGCCTCCAGCTTCTTGTGGGCGTTCTCGATCATCACCACTGCGGCGTCCACCATGGCACCGATGGCGATCGCGATCCCGCCCAGGGACATGATGTTGGCGTTGATGCCCTGATAGTGCATGACCAGGAAAGCCGTCATGACTCCCAGCGGCAGCGAGATGATGGCCACCAGCGCAGATCGCAGGTGCCACAGGAAAACGACGCAGACCAGCGCGACCACGGCAAACTCCTCCAGCAGCTTGACCGTGAGGTTCTGGATGGCCCGCTCAATGAGTGCACTGCGGTCGTACGTGGTGACGATCTCCACCCCCTCGGGCAGGCTGCTTTGCAGTTGAGCCAGCTTGGCTTTGACGGCCGCGATGGTCTCTTGGGCGTTCTTGCCAGAGCGCAAGATGACCACCCCTCCTGCGACCTCGCCTTCACCGTCGAGCTCCGCGATGCCGCGCCGCATTTCCGGGCCTGTCTGGACGGTGGCGACATCTCCCAGGCGTACCGTGATTCCGCCGCGCGCCGCCAGGGGCACGGCACGAAAGTCGTCAAGGGTCTTGAGGTAGCCATTGGCGCGAACCATGTAATCCGCACCGGCCAGTTCCAGCACCGATCCTCCGGTTTCCTGGTTCGCATTCATGACCGCTTCGCGCACTTGTCCTTGGCTGATCCCGTAGGAGGCGAGCTTGATGGGGTCGAGCAAGACTTGGTACTGCTTGACCATTCCACCCACCGAAGCCACTTCGGCGACGTTGGGCAAGCTCTTGAGTTCGAACTTCAGGAACCAGTCCTGCAGGGCGCGCAGTTGGGCCAGGTCATTCTTGCCAGTGCGATCCACCAGCGCGTACTGGTAGATCCAGCCCACACCCGTCGCGTCCGGTCCCAGGGCCGACTTGGCCGTGGCCGGTAACCGGCCCTGGACCTGGTTCATGTACTCCAGCACCCTCGAACGCGCCCAGTAGAGATCGGTTCCGTCCTCGAACAGGATGTACACGAACGAGTCCCCGAAGAACGAAAACCCGCGCACCGTCTTCGCCCCAGGCACGGACAGCATCGTGGTCGACAGCGGGTAGGTCACCTGGTTTTCAACAATCTGTGGTGCCTGGCCGGGATAGCTGGTGCGGATGATGACCTGGACGTCCGAGAGGTCTGGCAGCGCATCCACGGGGGTCATGCGCACAGCCCACCCGCCCCAGGCCGTGAGCATCAATGTGGCCAGGAGAACCAAAAAGCGGTTCGCAACCGACCAGCGAATCAGTCGCGCGATCATGGCTTGATCCTTTCCACCGCGGTGATGACATAGTCTTCGCCCTGTTTCGAGAAAGTGAAGCGCACCTGCTGCTTGGGCAGCAGGCCCATCGCCAACTGAGGCTTTTCCAGCTTGAAGCCCATCGTCATGGCAGGCCATTTCAGACCCGGAACGGCATCGTGGGCAAGCGTCAGCACATTGGGTGCCACTTCCAGAACCTCGCCTCGAACCGTGAAGCTGCCTGCCGCGGGCGGAGCGGTTCCTTGTGCCGCAGTTGTTTGGGGAGCGGTTTCGCGCGCACCAGTGTCTGTCTGGGGGGGAATCACGCCCCTGAGGCTGGCCTCGGAATCGATCAGGAACTGCGCGGAAGCAACCACCTGTTGTCCCGCGATCAGTCCGCCTTGCACGACCAGGCGGTCACCGATTTCGGCGCCGAGTTGCACTTGGACGGGGTGGTATTTTCCCGGGCCATCGACCACGTAGACCAGCGCCCGCTTGCCGGTTCGGATCACGGCCTCGCTGGGCACAAGCAGCGCAGGCTGCTTGCGGCCGGCCAGGACGATCTGCCCGGACATGCCGGCTTTGAGGCGCTGGCCGGGATTGGAAAGCTCCAGGCGCACGCGCACCGTTCGGGTGTCGCGGTTGGCTTCGGGAAGGATGCTCACGACACGGGCCGTGAGAGTTTCACCGGGGAACGCGGCCAGACGAACCTGTGCATCCTGTCCCAACTGCAAGGGCCCGCTTTGCGCCTCGGGAACAGCGGCCTCGATCCAGACACTGGCCAGCCCGTTCACGCGCACCAGGCTGGCACCCGCAGAAACGGTCATTCCCTGGCGCACCATGAGCTCCGCCACCAAGCCCCCCTGCGGAAAGGTCACGACGTAGCGGCCCTGGGGTTCGCCCGTGCGTTCTACCTGGGCTACGAGCGCAGCCGGCATGCCCAGCAACGCCAGTCGCTGGCGCGCGGCCGCCGTCAGCGTGTCGTCCTTGAGGGCCCGGACCTCGAGGAATTCGCGCTGAGCAGCGACCCATTCGGGCAGCAGCAGGTCGGCCAGCGGCGCGCCTGCGGCTACCACGTCGCCCGGCGCCCTGGCGTACACCCGCTCCACAAACCCGGCCGAGCGGGCCTGGACGATACTCACATCCCGGTCATTGAGCTGCACCGTGCCCAGCGCATCCACGTCGGCGCCTATGTCACGTTGCTCCACCACGGCGGTGCGAAGGCCAAGGGCCTGCACTGCCTGTGCGGACACATTCAGCCCACTGCCTTGCTGCATGTCTTCCTCGGCGTACTTCGGGACCAAGGCCATGTCCATGAAGGGCGACTTGCCCGGCTTGTCGAACTTCTGTGTCGGCACCATGGGGTCGTACCAGTACAGGACCTTGCGGTCGGCTTTCGCGGCTCCTGTCTCTGCCGTGGAGACACCAGTCCCGATGCCACCGGAGATTCGCCATTGGGCCAGGCCCCATCCCAGCGCGATGCCTGCGCAGAGCAACGCCACCGCCACAGCGGTCTTCTTGAAACCAGAATTTGTCATGTCGTTCTCCGCTCAGTCGGCGATCAGGCTGTTCAGCCGGGCAGTCACTGCATCGCGCTGCGCCTGCAGGTCGATCAAGCGCCATTGCACTTCCAGCACTTGTGCGCGGGAGCCCAGCACTGCACTGAGGTCGCCCTTGGCGGCCTGGTATTCGGCAAGCGCGAGCTGGGCACGTCCCTGCGCCAGACCAATGCCGGCGGACTGCAGGCGCTCGATCTGGCTTTGCAGCGCAGCCAGCTCGGCGGCGCTGTCGTCCAGCTCCTGCAAGCGCCTGCGGGTCACGTCTTCTTGCTCTGCCTCAAGGCGCTGCAGCTCCAGTAGCTTGGCCTCGATCTGGGGCCCCTGACGCCGCTCTTGTTGCCACGGAAGATCAAACGTCACCTGGAAAGACACCATGTCGCCCCACTGGCGCGCACGGCGGCTGTAGGCGACCTCCCAAGACCAGTCGCCGCGCGCTTGCGCCTGCGCCTCGAGCGACTCGGCCGCGGCCATGGCCTGCATGGCGGGATACTGGGCGAGCTCGGCGTGGCGCTGCACCTGCGTGCGCAGTTCTTCCACAGGGCGATTGAGCGGACCCGGCGTGCCTTCCAAGGCTTCATCCGAACGGGAGCCCACCCAGCGCCGCAGCATCGCGCGGGCCTTTGCGCGATCCCTGCGCAGGTTATCTCGCCGATCCGACAGAGCAAGCGCCTCTTGCCGGGCCGCCAGCAGGTCACCCGCCTGGGCGGTGCCTCCTGCGATGCGCGAGGGAAGAGTGTCCTGCAGGCGCTGGTTCTCCGCCAGCAAGGCCGTGAGCACTTGATCGCGCTGCTCGATGGCCTGGGCAAGGATCCAGGCTTGGCTCAGTTCCTGTCGTATCTGCACCCGCTGAACCGCCAAAGTGGCTCGTTCGCGCTCTACCTTGGCCTGGGCACTGGCGATCTGCGCATCGCGCTTGGCCCGGTTGGGGACTTCCTGCATCAACGCCAGGCGCTGCATGGTCATGGATTCGCGCGTGAGGCTTCCGCGGTCCATGCCGGTGATGGGAAAGTTTTCGATACCCACCGACAGTTTGGGGTCGGGGAGCGTTCCGGCCGCCTTCTGGCTGCTGCCGGCTGCGTCAATCTGCAGCCGCTGGGCTGCGATGCGGGGACTTTGTTGCTCCGCCAGCTCCAGCGCTTCGGTAAAGCCCAGGGCATAGATGGGGGTGCTGACGGCACCTGCGGTTGCCAGCAAGGCTCCCAGCGCGCCAAGGCGCAGGGAGCTTAGGTGGCACGCCTGGGTGCGCTGCGGGACGCGTGAAGACGCGGCCTTGCGCCCGCACGGGGCGCCGGTAAAGACATTTGACATGATGGTCCTCGAAAATGAATGGGCACGAAGTCAGACTTGCGCACACGCTGCAGCGCAGCGTGCACGCCGTGCACGATCAATTCCGAAAGACCTGGTGTGTCAGATAGAGGGGTGGGGATCCCGCTCGGCTATCGAACTCTGCGTAGAGAGCCCGGGGGTCGGCGCGTTGCAATTCGTCCAGCACCGCGGGCAGCACATAGGCAACCCAGATGGCGTGCGCCGCGATGGCCTGCAGATCAAGACTGTGCAGCGAAGGCGTCGACTGGTTGTCACCTTCGCAATGCGCCCGACATAGCTGCGGATCCTGCTCGTCCATGGTCGTCGCCATGGCATGGCACTCCGGCATGGACGCCATCGGGACCGCTTCCTCCATGGCCATGCCCGCCTTTTGCATCGCCGATGCATGGACTGCAGAGTCAAGCCTCGGGCAGGCATAGGCAGCCAGGGCGAATTGCATGAGAAGCAACGCCGCGACTAGGAGGCTGGCAATCCAGCGTCCTTGGCGCGACACGATGCTTCTGACATTTGTCATGGTGCGATGGTACCCAAGTCGGAGGGGAGCGGCATGATGCAGATCAGTTTCTGCTCGGGCTACTGTCTACCCCTTGCGCAAACGCAATGCATTGGCGATCACGGATGCAGAACTCAGGCTCATGGCCAGGGCGGCGATCATCGGCGACAGAAGCCAGCCGGTGAATGGATACAGGAGGCCGGCGGCGATCGGAATGCCCAGGGCGTTGTATAGGAAGGCGAACATCAGGTTCTGCTTCATATTGCCCACTGTCGCCTCGGACAGCTCGCGCGCCGTGGAAATCCCGCGCAAATCACCCTTGACCAGGGTGACCTGGGCGCTGTTCATGGCCACGTCGGTGCCCGTGCCCATCGCAATGCCTACATCGGCCTTGGCCAGCGCGGGCGCATCGTTGATGCCGTCTCCGGCCATGGCAACCACGCGGCCCTCTGCCTGCAGCCGGGACACCAGGGCCAGCTTGTCCGCAGGCTTGACCTCACCGTGAACCTCGTCGATGCCCAGCTTGGCACCCACTGCCTTGGCGGTGGTCATGCCATCGCCCGTAGCCATCACGATGCGCAGGCCAGCCGCGTGCAAGGTGGCCAAGGCCTCCGGGGTGCTTTCCTTGACCGCGTCCGAGACCGCCAGCAGGCCTTGCAGTTGACCATCGGCTGCCAGGTACATCACGCTCGCACCCGTGGCACGCAAAGCCTCGGCCTGGGCGAGGAGCGGCTTTGCGGAAACCCCCACTTGCTCCATCAGGACGGTGTTACCGAGGGCCAACTGGCGGCCTCCCACCCGGCCGCGCACTCCGATGCCTGATCCGGATTCGAAGTCCTCGGGCTTATCGAGCGCCAGGCCCTTGGCGCGGGCCGCCTGCACGATGGCGTCCGCGAGGGGGTGTTCGCTACCCTGGTCCAGGCTGGCCGCCAGGCGCAGCACTTCATCCTCGGACAGGCCGGGCATGGCCACCACCCGCTCGAACGATGGCTTGCCCTCGGTCAGCGTGCCGGTCTTGTCCACGATCAGCGTGTCCACCTTGCGCAGGTTCTCGATGGCCGCAGCGTCCCGGAACAGTACACCGCTGGTCGCGCCGCGGCCCGTTGCCACCATGATGGACATGGGCGTTGCCAGGCCCAGGGCACAAGGGCACGCAATGATCAGCACGGCCACCGCATTGACCAGCCCATAGACCCAACGTGGTTCTGGCCCGAAAAGACCCCATGCAAACAGGGTTAGAAGCGCGATTCCGACGACGGCCATGACGAA
The DNA here is from genome assembly GCF_046339755.1 of Acidovorax sp. GTDB lineage: Bacteria > Pseudomonadota > Gammaproteobacteria > Burkholderiales > Burkholderiaceae_C > Acidovorax. The sequence continues at coordinate 39,576 of NZ_JBKDTZ010000012.1, forward strand.
GTACCCCGCCACCTGGTCCGCCATGCGCTGCATCGGCGCCCTCGAGCGCTGCGCCTGCGAGACCATCTGCACGATCTGGGACAGCATGGTAGCTGAGCCCACGCGCTCGGATCGGATGATCAGCGCACCATTGGTGTTGAGCGTGGCGCCAATCACCGAGTCCCCCGGCCCCTTGACGATGGGAACCGGCTCGCCCGTGAGCATGGCCTCGTCCACGGCGCTGCTGCCCTCGACCACCACCCCATCCACTGGCACCTTCTCGCCCGGGCGCACGCGCAGCAGATCGCCCACGTGCACGTGGGACAGGGGCACGTCGCTTTCCTGCCCATCGGCGCCGATGCGGCGCGCGGTCTTGGGCGCCAGGCCCAGCAGCGACTTGATCGCTGCGGAAGTCTGGGAGCGGGCCTTGAGCTCCAGCATCTGGCCGAGCAGCGTCAGCGAGATGATGACGGCCGCTGCTTCAAAGTACACCGATACGCGCCCCATGGCCTGGAACGACGCCGGAAACACGCCGGGCGCCACGGTGGCCACCACGCTGTACACGAAGGCCGCGCCGGTGCCCAGGCTGATCAGCGTCCACATGTTGGGACTGCGATTGGCAACCGATTGGGCTCCACGCAGGAAGAACGGCCATCCGGCCCACAGGACGATGGGTACGGTCAGGACCAACTCGATCCAGCTCTGGGTGGCCATCTCGAACCACTGCAAGCGGTGGCCCGCCATGGCCAAAACGGTGACGACCGCGGTGAGCGGCAGGGTCCACCAGAAACGGCGGCGGAAATCCACCAGTTCGGCGTTCTCGCCTTCATCCAGCGTCGGGAGCATCGGCTCCAGTGTCATGCCGCACTTGGGGCAGTTCCCAGGGTGGTCCTGCTGAACCTCAGGGTGCATCGGGCATGTATAGGTGGTGCCCGGCTGGACCGGCTCTGGCTCGGGAGGAGCCAGTGCGTCGCGCCCCGGCACGTACTTCTCTGGTGCCTCGACAAACTTTGTGCGGCACTTGGCGCTGCAAAAGTAGTAGTGGTGTCCTTCGTGCTCCGCTGAATGAAGGGACTGCCTCGTGACATCCATGCCGCACACGGGGTCCTTGAGACCAGTCGGCGTTTGGGAGGCATGCTCGTCGTGGCCCCCATGGTGCGCATGCCCCTCGTGCGCTTGGTGCCCATCATGGGCTTGGTGGTCGTGCGGTGTTGCTGTTGACATGTATGGAACTCCTTTTGCTGATCTGAGCCGTGCGCACTGTCAACGGTCGCTCGGACCACTGCCGCGTGGTCCGGGGGGGCCGTGAAATAGGTGCATCACTGGACATGCGAGCAAGAGCAGATAGGGCCAGTACCCGGCCAGGTGCTCCCAGTGCTCCCGCGAAAGGAAGAACACCCCTATCAGCGCGAGCATGATCGCTGCGCCGACAACTCTGTTGCCGCTTCGCCAAGCGCCGATTCCAGACGGCTGCACGATCCCGTTGGTTGACTGTTGATGGTTCATCGTGATCTCCAGGAGGCTGTCTGCTTGCGGACAGGCCTTGCGGTGACGATAGGGCCTGACACGGTGGTAATGTCAAGCCTGAACCACGGCAACTCCTGATCTGTCGCAAATCTGCATTGGCGTTGGGCCGACGCTCCCTTGCATGGCGTCCATGCGCCGCGGCCCCTGCACCTGAAGCGCATCCAGGTACAGGGGCCGTTGGAGTGGCATGGCCGGTAGCCTACTTGGCGGCGGCAGCGGGCGCTTTTCCGCTTCGAGCCAAGAATGCGTCGAGGACTGCGATCTCTTTCTTCTGGGCCGAGATAATCTCCTTGGCCATCTTCAACAGCTGCGGATCCTTGCCATCGCGCAACTGGCCTTGCGCCATGTCGATTGCGCCCTGGTGATGGATGCGCATCATCTGCGCGAAGTCCACATCGGGGTTTCCGGTCATCGCCAAGGAGGACATCTTCTCGTTGTTCTCCTTCATCATGGACTTCATGTCCATCTTGCCGGCGGGCATGGACGCATCCATGCCGGAGCCCTTCATGCCAGCGTGCGGTGCTTGCTGTGCCTGCGCGATCACGGGGCACAGCAAGGCGCTGACCACCAATGCTGAGGCGGGGATTGCTTTCAGGACGGGGGAGGAATTGGTCATAGCGTTTCTCCAGGCGGGAACTGTGGTGGTTCAGTGGGCGCTGGCCATGGAGCGACACTCCTTGGCGCAGTTGTGGCACGCCGCAGCGCAGGCCTTGCAGTGCTCCGCTTCGTGCTTGGCGCACTCATCGCCGCAGGCTTGGCAAATCTCGGCGCACAACGCACAGATGGCCTTGGCGTGGTCGCTGTTGCGGGCCATTGCGCCCGCAGCGAAACTGCACACGGCCGCGCAGTCCGCATCCAGAGCGATGCAGCGCGCCATCATCTTCACATCGTCTTCCTGCAAGCACGCGGCATGGCACTGGTTGCAGGCCGTGGCGCACGACAGGCAAGCTTGGATACAGCTTTGGTAAGGGGTTTGGGTGTGGTTCATTGAAAGCTCCTTGGTTTCGTTCGATTGGTAGGGTCCGTGTGAAATCCTGCGCAACTCGCTGCCAGGAACAGTCATCTTTTGCTGCGCGCAGCGGCCGGCACTGTAGGCGGGGACCGATGATTGGCACGTGAGCGAGGTGTTTTGCGTCTGATTTCGCACCAGGATTACCGAGAGATTTCAACGATGTAATCGGAGCGTCAGATTGGAGGGAAACAGCGGCAATTGGCGCTCACAAACGGAGTGCATTGCTCTTGCGCGGTGAGTTCAAGCCTCACTTGCGCGCCCTCATGCGAGAAAGCCGTAAGTGCGAGCGAGGCGTCTGCCGATGCATTTCAAAAGCGTAATCGGGAGGTCAGCCCTGTGTGGGGGTGAAATTTCTAGACTTCTCTCCGTGGTGCACAAAACGCCACCTGGATGGACCATATCGGGCATCCGGCGCCACAGGAGACCATCATGAAAATCCGTACCGCCGTCCTCGTCGCCAGCCTCGCTGTATCCGCCACGGCATCCTTCGCCACTTCCGTTTACCACGCCAGCCCAAGCCAGGAGGAAGGTGTGAGCTTCGCTCCCGACCACCTGGGCAATGCGGTGAGCCGCCAGGCAGTCGAAAACACCGTGCTGGCGGCACAGAAGGACGGCTCGCTCTATTGGATCAGCCGCGGCTATCCAGCCACCTATCCGCTGGTCAAAGGTCCTCAGCTGACGAAGACCCGCCAGCAAGTCCTCGACGAGCTGCAGGCCGCCAAGCGCAATCCCGTGAGCAGCGACGGTGTGCGCGACATGGGCGGCGAGGCAGGCTGGGTCGACGCCCGCCAGCTTCCCTGACCGTACATCCGCAAAAAACACTGCGCGGGGCCGCACATGCACGTCCCGCAGCAGTGCCCTCATCACTCATTCATCCAACCAGGAAACCATCATGAAACTGAAGTCCACTCTCATCGTTCTCTCCCTCATTGCCGCCCCCGCGTTCGCTTCGGACCAAGCCGTCAGCAAGACGCGCGAGCAGGTACAGGCTGAGCTGGTGCAGGCCATGCGCAGCGGCGACATGCTCGCCTCGGGCGAGTCCGGCCTGACGCTCAAGCAGCTCAACCCGCATTCCTACCCTGTGACCGAGTCCGCGTCGGGCGCCAAGACCCGCGAGCAGGTGCAGGCAGAGTTGGTACAGGCGATCCGCACCGGCGACATCATGGCCGGCGGTGAGTCGGGTGCCAAGCTCAACGAGCTGGAGCCTTCCCGTTACCCTGCAGTCGCCTCCGCACCTTCCTTGACCCGCGACCAGGTCAAGAACGAATTGGCGCGCGCCATCAGCCAAGGGGAGCTCGTGGCGGTGGGTGAGGACGGGCGCAAGCTCAACGAGATCTATCCAGATCGCTACCATGCAGCGCATCACCCAGCCGTCGCGGGCAACACGCAGGAACCCGCCGAGCAAAGCCGGTTCTAAGTCGGCTTGCTGCCTCTGACAAGGCGCTCACCGCCACGCGGCAATGCTGCGCGGTGAACGCTTCAAGCTTGAAAAGCCATCAAGGCACCTGCCGGTCAGTGGCTGACCCGCAGGTGACTTTCTTTTTTTGCTGCTCATGCCACGTCGGCGCGTTCCCCTTCGCTCGCTGGACATCACACCTGCATGTTCATCACATCCGTGTAGGCCTGGACGACGCGGTTGCGGGTCTGCAGCGTGGCCTGGAACGCGATGTTGGACTTGACGCCTGCGAGCATGGTTTCTTCCAGGCCCACGGTGGGGTTTCCAAAGGTCACCTCACGGTTCAAACGGCCTGACTCGCTCTGCATCCTGGTCGTGGTGGTCAGCGCCTGTTTCATGGCGTCCAGAAAGCCGCCATCCTGGACGTCCGGTGCTTTGGGCGCGGGCTTGCCAAGCGAAGCGACAGGCAGCAACGCATCCAATGGCTTTGTGGCGACGATCATGGCGAGGCTTTCAAAAGTTCGATGTCTGCGCTGTCGAGCAATCTCTCGGCGAGCACTTTCTACGCGAAGCAAAATGGTAGATCCCTACACGCGAGCTGTAGCCCGCATGACACAAAGCTCTACCTGCCAATCCCTCGCGTTGGGATTACAGAAATCTCATCTCGTCGACAGCGCAGCCGTTCGCGCGGTCTTACAGCCGCTGCGAAATCTCCAGCAGCGGCTTGATGCTGGAGCCGAAGCGGCTCATCGAGGCGTGGTTCAGCTCGAGCTGGCTGTACGGCAGGTAGCGGATCCCCAGTTCCGACACGCGGGAGAACGCGGGCCTCTTGAGCTGTTCAGCCACCTTGTCTCGGCGGTTGTCCGGGGCCACCAGAAACAGCGCGCACTTGTCAGCGACTGGCGTGCCAAGGGCGAGGTCCAGCATCCGCACGATCCCCGAATAGATGGAGGTCGTGTGCTCGACTTCAAAAGCAGCCGCAACCTGCGAAGTCTGCGGATCAAGCCAAACGACGTCGATCAGCCGCACTGACTCCAATCCTGCGTCCGCAGTCGCCGGCAACTGCGTCAGGCACCCGTCCCCCAAGAATCCAGCGCCATGCACACGTCCTCGGTCGTTGGATGCGATCCACACATCAAACCCCAAAGCCTTGCCAAGGTCGCGCAGCGACGCTTGAACTCCAGTGTGGGTTGCATCGCTCTCAGCAGCCTGGGACAACTCTTTGTGCAAGGCCGTGGATTCCAGCCGGACGCGCTGGAGATCTTCCCGCCACAGGGCTGCTGCCGCCGCATCCATTGCCGCCGGGGGCGCGGCATACCTGCCGCTGCCGATGTCGAACATGAGGCCTGCAATCGCGCCAAGATCGTTGGACAGCTGCCGGCGGTACTGCTCGTTCACGCGCAGCAGGCCCTCCCGCATCGAGAGATAGTGGTCCCAGCGCCCGAGTCTGACCCGCCCGCCGGTGACCGCATTGAAGCCGTTGACGATGGCGGTGTTGAACGGGGTCACCAGCGTCGGGTGGATGAAGTACAACAGATTGGCGACGGCGGGGCCCAGACCTTTGATGCCGATCGCGTCGATGCGCTGGATGGCCGACACCACGTCCTCGGCGCAGCCACACTGGTCGCAGGCGTGGAGCAGATCGGCGAACGCACGCTGGTTGCTGGCGTTTTCGTAGATGTCGGGGATCCGTAGCTTGGGCTTCCACAGAAATGCGTGGTCAGCGCCTTTGAAGATCTGGCGCTGCTCAGCGACGGATCCCACGATGGTTTCCAGGGAGGAGCCACGATAGGCATTGCCGAAGGTCCCGTCGCGGATGTCCTGCACGACCTGCGCGATGCCACGCCGTATCGACCGGAAGTTCTTGACCCGCTGGTCCCACAGAAACCAGGTGTTGTACGTGCTGCTCGGATCCGCCTTCCAGCAGTCGATGAGGGTGCCAAGGGAGTCATTCATCTGTTGTCTGGTGCCTGCCGATGCTGTGTGTGCTTGGGAAGAACATGGAAAAGCATGTCCTGCCGCTCTGCGAACTCACTGATATGCGGCCCCGGTGCGCCTGAACGATGGCCTGGGTGATGGACAGGCCAAGGCCTGCACCGTCGGAGTCGAGTTGCTTGCGCGACTTGTCGGCCCTGAAGAACCGGTCAAACAAGCGAGGGATCATCTGCGCATCAATGGTGGGGCCAGGGTTGATGACGTCCACCGTGGTTCCGTGAACGTCTCCTGATATCTCAACGACCACGCTTTCTCCTGCAGGGGTGTATCTCACCGCATTGGACAGAAGGTTGCTCAGGGCCCGCCGCAGCATCAACCGATCGCCGGAAATCTCTGCAGCGCCCAGGAGCTTGAGCTGCACCTGCTTCTCTTCGGCCAGCGCCTCGTAGAAATCGAACAGGGCTTGCACCTCGGCATGCACCTCGATCCTCTCGGTGCTGGGCAGGATCAGGCCATGATCGGCTTTGGCCAGGAACAGCATGTCCGCCACCATCCGAGCGAGGCGCTGGTACTCCTCTGCGTTGGAGGCCAGGATGTCCCGGTACTGGTCTGCGCTGCGCGACTGGCCGAGCGTGACCTGGGTCTGGGTCATGAGATTGTTGATGGGCGTGCGCAGCTCGTGGGCCAGATCCGAGGAGAATTCCGAGAGGCGGTCGAAATCTTCCTTTAACCGGCGCAGCATTTCATTCAAGGTCGTGGCCAGGTCGGCCATCTCGATGGGAAATTCCTGGCTGGGCATGCGCTCGTCGAGTCGCTTGGCCGTGATGGCCATGGCGCGCGATCGCATGGCACGCAAGGGAGCCAGACCGTTCCTTGCTGCCCACCAACCCAGCACGCCTGCCACCAGGGTGGCCAGTGCCACATACACCGCGAGCACCCGGATCAAGTCGTGCATGAAATGCTTGTGGTGGGCGATGTCCAGAGCACCACTCACCTGCAGCGGCAAAGCGCCTCCCCCTGGAGCGGACGACACCTCGTACATCCCTCGGACTGCGCGGGTTCCGGCGT
>NZ_JBKDTZ010000013.1:0-44203 GCF_046339755.1 Acidovorax sp.
GTACAACGACAAACCCCTGGAGGCCGCGGGCAGGAAGAGCCTGGCCGGCCGCTCCGGGTTCTATGCCAGCGTGCCCGCCGACAAGCCGCCGCTGGCCCTGCTGGTGCGCCTGGGCAAGCTGCTGGCCGCGGCCGATGCCGGCAAGTCGCTCGAGCACCCCGGCGCGCCCGTGCCCGACTGGCTGCAGTACCTGGTCAACGATGCCCTCCACGCCAGCTTCAAGGAGGGCAACAGCAGCAAGCTCGAGCTGGGCAAGGAGCGCGCCGCCTGGACGGTCGATCTCGTCGCCCGCCTGCTGGCCGAGGAGGGGCGGGACGAGACCCTGGCGCTGCAGCTGGTGTTCGAGCGCAAGGGCCTGGACAGCTACTACCACGACCGGCTGGGCGCCCTGGTCAAATCCCCCGCCCTGGCTGTGTACATGCAGTCGCACCCGGACGCGGTGAAAGCCTTGCCGCAGCAGCTCTCCGCCTCGGGCCGGGTGGTGCTGGCCTCGCGCCTCGGGCCGGACAAGCAATTGCGTGCCACCTTTGCGCCGCTGCTGGTGGCCCTGGCCGCCGATGGCAGCAAGACCGTGCGCGCCGAGGCCGTGCCCCACCTTGAAGGCATTGCCGAGGCGGATCGCCTGCGCCTGCTGGCTGCCCTGCTGGGCGAAGGGGACACCAGCCAGCGCAGCCAGGCCGCCGAGCTGCTGGCGCGCCTGCCCGCCGAGGCCACGCGCGGCCTGCTCGAGACCGCCCTGGCGAGCGAGACCAGCAAGCCCGTGCAGCAGGCGATCCGGGCCGCCCTCAACCGCATCGATGCCGCAGGCGGGGCCCAGGAGCAGGACCTGCCCGAACCCCCGCCCTGGACGCCGTTCGCCGACAACCCGCTGGGCCAGGACGCGCTGGACCTGCTGATGGCCAACCGCACCGAGGTGATCGAGCGCGCGCGCCGCGCCGCCGAAGAAGAGGCCGAGGAGAACAAGACGCAGAAGCACAAGTACACCTGGCGCCAGAAGAGCTATGCCAACCTGTCCAAACTGACCGAGGACGACATGCGCCAGGCGCTGGCCCTGCTCAACGGCCAGCTCGACAGGAAGCAGATGGAGAAGCTGCGCAACAGCGAGGTGGCCCAGGCCGTGACGCATGGCAACCGGCTGTTCGCGCTGCCGTCCTTCGGTCCCTCGCACCTGGTCCGCTGGCTGGGCGTGTCGCGCTACAGCCGCAGCTTCTGGTTCGACGATGGCTTCCACAAATGGCTGGCCGGCCAGCCGCAGGGCAGCGTCGACCTGCGCGCCCTGGCCGACCTGCTCAAGCGCTCGGGCACGCCGCTGATCGAGGTGGCGCGCACGGCCCTGTTCGACTACTGGAACACGCCCAGCGCCACCGACCTGCTGCCGCCAGAGCGCGTGTGGCCCTTCTTCGCCGAGCACCCCGAGTTCCTCGACCAGGCCCTGGGCCTGGCAGCGCAGCAGAACAACGGCGACCGCTATGCGAGCACGCTGGAGCTCGGGCCCGCGCTGCGCACCCTGGCCACCTTCCCGACCATCCCGGCCCGCTGGCTGCCGCGCGTGATGGAACTGGCCCTGGGCGAAGGCAAGACGCACCGGCCCATGGCGCAAAAGGCCTTGTCCACGCTGCCCGGCATCGGCCGCCAGGTGGTGGAATCGCTCACCCACACCAAGAGCGAGGTGCGCATCGAGGCCGCCAACTGGCTGGCCGAACTGCAATACGCCGACGCCGTTCCTGCCCTGACCAAAGCGCTCGAAAAGGAAAGCCGCGAGACCGTGCGTGCCGCCTTCCTCACCGCACTGGAGCGCCTGGGCGAGGACATCTCGCCACGCCTGGCGCCCGCCATCCTTCTGGCCGAGGCGAAGAAGGGCCTCAAGGCCAAGCCGCCCGCGGGCCTGGCCTGGTTTGCCATGGATGCGCTGCCGGCAGCGCGCTGGGCCGACGGCACGGCCGTGGAGCCCGAGGTGCTGCGCTGGTGGGTGGTACTGGCCTGCAAGCTCAAGGAGCCCGGCGGCAACGCCCTGCTCACGCGCTACATGGGCCTGCTCGATGCCGCGAGCCGCCAGGCCCTGGGCAGCAGCGTGCTGCGCCAGTTCATCGCCCAGGACACGCGCCACCCGCCGCTGGAAGAGGGCATTGCCTACGCCAAGGCGCATGCGCCGCAGCGCTACCAGTCCTACCAGAAGGGCTGGCAGAACGCCAAGCCCGAGTACCGCCAGTACTACGAGGCCGACTATGCCAAGTCGGAGGAGCAGGTGTTCGAGGAATGCAAGCGCGAGAAGATGTCCGAGTACCTGGGCAGTGCCATCGGCGAGAAGGGCATCCTGGCCCTGGCCGCCTTTGCGCCCGGCCACGAGATCGTGACCCTGCTGCAGCAGTACATGCGCGACCACTACCAGCGCCGCTCGCAGATCGAGGCCATGCTCGAAGGCGTGGCCCCGGGCAACGACCCGGTGGTGATCCAGCTGATGCTGGGCCTGTCGCGCCGCTACCGCACGGCCTCGGTGCAGACCAAGGCGCGCGGCCTGGTGCAGGAGATTGCCGACCGCAACGGCTGGACGCAGGACCAACTGGCCGACCGCACCATCCCCACGGCCGGACTGGACGATACCGGCACCCTGGCGCTGCCCTATGGCGACCGCATCTTCACCATGGTGCTCGACGCCGCCATGAAGCCCGAGCTGCGCAACCCTGAAGGCAAGGCCATCAAGGCCCTGCCCGAGCCACGCCAGAACGACGACCCGGCGCAGACCAAGGAGACCAAGGCGCTGCTGTCCACGAGCAAGAAGGAGCTCAAGCAGGTCATCGACCTGCAGACCGCGCGCCTGTTCGAGGCCATGTGCACGGGCCGCCTGTGGCCGGTGGCCGAGTGGCGCGAGTACCTGCACCGCCACCCGGTGGCCGGCCGGCTGGTGCAGCGCCTGGTGTGGCTGGAGGTGGACGCCGAGGGCACGGCGCTGCAGAGCTTTCGACCCACCGAGGATGGCAGCCTGATCAACACCGAGGACGACGAGGTGGAGCTCGGCGAGGGCGCCCAGGTGCGCCTGGCCCATGCCTCTCTGGTCGATGCGGCCACGGCCGGGGCCTGGACCAAGCACTTCAAGGATTACAAGCTGGCCCCGCTGTTCCCGCAGATGTCGCGCCAGTCACCCGCACTCTCTTTCACCGACGACAAGGGCCTGCCCGTCACGGAGATCAAGGACCGCCAGGGCTGGGTCAGCGACAGCTTCACGCTGCGCGGGGCCTTCACCAAGCTCGGCTACCAGCGTGCGCAGGCCGAGGACGGCGGCTTCTTCTACGAATACACCAAGGACTTCGCGAGCGTGGGCGTGCGCGTGTCCATCGAGTTCTCGGGCAACACCCTGCCAGAGGAGAACGTGGCCGCCGCGCTCAAGACCCTGAGTTTCGAGAACAGCCGCTCGCGCAGCTGGAGCGACAACGCGCTGCCGCTGGCCAGTGTGCCGCCCGTGCTGCTGGCCGAGGCCTACGCCGACTACCTGGCGATCGCGCAGGCCTGCACCGGTTTCGACGCCGATTGGGAAAAGAAGATGCCCTGGTGAGGCGCGCGCGAGGCCTTTTTCGGGGCCTCGCAGCCCGAATTCAAGCCGTAACTGTTTGAATCGAGCGACGAAACCGGAAGGAATTCACGTTTTTTTGGTGAGGTCTCTCCATTCTCACAATTTGCGACATCTTGCGGGCCCGACTGCCGCGATGATCCAGCCCTCGCAGCCCGAAACAGCCCATGAGCTGGCGGGTTTTCAGTGAATGTGAATGATTGAGGGAGGTATTCTCATGCCGGGTTTTGTCCGAAAGATTCTGATTTTCATCACGGGCTATGCATGGCTCATCCTGCTGGCAGGCCCAGGCCTGGCCGGCCTGGCCATCTGGAGCAGCTGGAAGGCCGATGGCGACCACGCCTACACGGCGCGCGACCAGCTGCAGACGGTGGCCGGCAAGGTCACCGGTGCCAGCGAGGTGACGGTCAAGCGCAAGCGCCGCTCCACCAAGCAGTACTACGAGATCACCGTGGCGCCCGATGCCGGCGGCGAGGCCCGCAAACTGCGCATCGCGCACAGCACGCCCAAGGACATCGTGCAGGACATCATCGACGAAAAGATCACGGCCCTGTACGACAGCGGCGACAGCGACATCGTCTATGAAGTGGTGACCGGCGGCAAGGCCGTCATCAGCTACGAAGACACGCGCAAGCGCATGCAGGCCGAGGCCGCTTCGACGGCCCAGTCCTTCAGCGGCGCCGGCATCTGGATCCTGGCCGTCATCCTGACCCTGGTGGGCGCCGGCGGCGTGTGGTCCAACCGCAGGCTGCGCCGCGCCGACGAACTGGCTGCCGCCTGATTCAGATATCCAGAGAGAGAGAGGCAGGGGCTGGCCCACAAGGCCGCCCCCTGTGTGAGAAGTAGCAACCACCACCGAGGAGCATCCTTGTGAATACCAATGTCCTGACCCCTGAAGACCCGTCCGGCGCCCCCCTGGAGCGGCGCGAGTTCATCGTCTCCACCTACAAGCACCTGGGCGCGGCCATCCTGGCCTTCGTCGTGCTGTCGACGGTGCTGATGCTGAGCGGCTTTTCCAACACCACCGCCAAGATGCTGATGGCCAGCGGCAACAAGTTCATCTGGCTGGGCGTGATGGGCGCCTTCATGCTGGTGGGCTGGCTGGCCTCGTACCTGGCCGACAACGCCGAGAAGCCCCAGACCCAGCTCATGGGCCTCGGGATCTACGTGCTGGCCGAAGGCCTGATCTTCGCGCCCCTGTTCGGCATTGCGCAGATCGTGGCGCCCGGCGCCATTGGCGCGGCAGGCTTCATCACGCTCTTGATGGTGGCGGCCCTGACCTGGACGGCCTTCACCAGCAAGTCCGATTTCTCGTTCCTGGGCGGCATCCTCAAGGTGGGTGGCCTGGTGGCCCTGGGCACCATCGTGGCCGGCGCCATCTTCGGCTTCAAGCTCGGCATCTGGTTCTCGGGCATCATGGTGCTGTTCGCAGGTGCCTGCGTGCTGTACGACACCTCGCGCATCATCCACGACTACCCGACCGACCGCCCCGCCGGTGCCGCGCTGCACCTGTTCGCGTCGATCGCGCTGATGCTCTGGTATGTGCTGCGCATCCTGATCAGCCTGGCGTCGAGCGACGACTGACCGTGTACATGGTGTGCCCCATCCCAGGGTGGGGCGCTCAAAAAAACACCGGGGCATGCCCCGGTTTTTTTGTTTGCGCGTGCGGACCTTGCCGCGGCTTCAGTCCCCATCGCCACGCGCCGGTGCCGGGCGCGGCGGGTCGTTGTTGGTGTCCAACCCCTTGAAGGTCCGGTCTGCGATGGCGGCATCCTCCGCGGGTGTATAGCGGCCGTCGCGTGCGCGGTTGACGATGGAAAAGCGCACGTGCCAACACCGAGAGCGTGCCAAGCTGGTCCAAAATAGCTGTGATCGGCTTTTTCACCCTGCCCCAGCGGCGCCGTCCCTACCAACGCCACCATGAGCACCATTCCCCCTTCTGCCACCCAATCCGTGCGCCTGGCGCCCGAGCAGCGCTGGGCCGACGAACTGGCCCGCCTGGCCGCGGCCGACACCCATGCCCGGCCCCCGGGCTGGAAGCTCTCGCCGCGCGCGGTGCGCCAGTTCATCCTGGGCGATGCCAAGCTGCAGGTCACGCAGAAGTTCTTTGGCGACGACCCGCTGGTGGACCGCGCCATCGTCACCCTCATGGGCCACCAGGGCCTGATGCTGGTGGGCGAGCCGGGCACGGCCAAGTCGCTGCTGTCGGAACTGCTGGCGGCAGCCATCAGCGGTGATTCAGGCCTCACGGTGCAGGGCACGGCCGGCACCACCGAAGACCACATCAAGTACAGCTGGAACTACGCCCTGCTGCTGGCCGAGGGGCCGAGCCAGCGCGCGCTGGTACCGTCACCGCTGTACCAGGCGATGCGCGCCGGCAAGCTCGTGCGCTTCGAGGAAATCACGCGCTGCCCGCCCGAGATCCAGGACGTGCTGATCTCGCTGATGAGCGACAAGCAGCTGATGGTCCCCGAACTCGGCGACGACGCACGGCTGTTCGCCCAGCGCGGCTTCAACATCATCGCCACGGCCAACCTGCGCGACCGGGGCGTGCACGAGATGTCGTCGGCCTTGAAGCGCCGCTTCAACTTCGAGACCGTGCGCCCGATCCGCGACCACCAGTTCGAAGTGGACCTGGTGATGGCCCAGCTCTCGCGCGAACTCGCCGGCAGCGCGGCCCCGGTCAACGTGCCGCGCGACGTGGTGTCGCTCCTGGTCACCACCTTCCAGGAACTGCGCGCGGGCCAGACCCAGGAGGGCACGGCCATCAAGGGGCTCGATGCCGTGATGTCCACCGCCGAGGCGGTGAATGTGGCCTATGCCGCCGCGCTGCAGGCGCGCCATTTCAACGGCGGCGAGCTGACCCCGCGCGAGATCGCGGGCCAGCTGCAGGGCGTGGTGCTCAAGGACAGTGCGGACGACGCCAAGCGTGTGCGCCACTACTTCGACACCGTGGTGCGCGAACGAGCGCGGCGTGACCCGCAGTGGAAGGCGTTCCACGACGCGGCCCGCTCGCTGTGGCAATAGCAGTGAGCGCAACACCGCAGCCTGCAGGCCTGCCGCCGGAGATCGCGGCCCTGCTGCCGCAGCTGCTCGGCGACGAGGGCATCTTCTTCGTGCCCGTGCGCCACCACAGCCCGGCCTGCGCCTGGGCACTGCGCCACCTGCTGCGCGAGGTGCGCCCGGCCGCGGTGCTGATCGAGGGGCCGGACGACCTGGACAGCCTGCTGCCCCTGCTCAGCGACCCGCTGACCCGCACCCCGGTGGCCTGGCTGTGCCAAGCCACGCGCGAGCGCAAGGCTGAGCCGCCTACGGCAGACGACGACGCGGAGCAGGGTGAGCCAGCCGGCCCCCGAACGGTGACCAGCAGCTCCTTCTACCCCTTGTGCGACTACAGCCCCGAATGGATCGCCGTGCGCGAGGGTGCGGCTCTGGGTGCGCAGGTTGCGCTGATCGACCTGCCCTGGCGCCAAAAGGCATGGGAACGCCGTTACGGCGGCGATGGCGATGCCGAGGACGGCACTACGGCCCCCGACGCCGCGCGCAGCCAGATGGAGGAGCGCCACTTCGCCCACAGCCGTTACCTGAACGCCATGGCGCGCCAGCTCGGCTGCGTGGACCACCATGATCTGTGGGACCGGCTGTTCGAGCTGCGCACACCCGAGGCCCTGGCCGACTGGCGCACCTTGTTCGCCGATGTGTTCAGCTGGTGCGCCATGGCCCGGCAAGACTACGAGCCCGAGGTGCTCGAAGCCGAACTCAGCCTGCCGCGCGAGCGCCACATGGCGGCCCACATCCGCCGCTGGCGCAACGAAGTGCAAGGCCCCATCGTCGTGGTGACCGGCGGCTTTCACACCCCCGAACTGCTGCGCAGCTGGAAAGCTGCCAAGCCCCTGGCCGCCAGCGCCAAGGCCAAAAGGGCCCCCAAGACGGCCGAGCCCGAGGCCTGGCTGATCCGCTACAGCTTCGAGCAGCTCGATGCGCTCAACGGCTACAGCGCGGGCATGCCGTCGCCGGGCTACTACCAGCAGGCGTGGGAGGGGCTGGAGGCCGGCACCGCGCACGCCATGGCACCGGCGGTCCACCCCCTCACCGCCGTGGCCCTGGACACCCTGGCCCGCTTTGCCCAGCAGACCCGGGCACAGGACCAGACCGACGCTGTCTCCACCGCGCTGGTGCAGGCCGCTGCGCTGCAGGCCGTGCGCCTGGCCGAGTTGCGCGGCAATGCCGGGCCGGGCCGGCAGGACCTGCTGGACGCGATCCGCTCATGCTTCGTCAAGGGCGCGATGGACGAGGGCACGCGCGGCTTCACAGCCGACCTCCGGTCCTTCCTCGGCGGCACCCGCATCGGCGACGTGCCACCCTCGGCCGGCTCGCCGCCGCTGATCGAGGATGCGCGCCGCCTGGCCCGCGCGGCCGGCGTGCGCCTGGACGACAGCACCGCGCGCACGGTGCGGCTGGACCTGTACCGCAAGCCTTCCCACCGCGAGCGCAGCCGCTTCCTGCACGCCATGGCCTACCTCGATACCGACTTGGCCAAGTGGGTGGCCGGGCCCGACTTCATGGGCGGCAGCCGGTTGAACATGCTGTTCGAGGAATGGCGTGCGGCCTGGTCACCCATGGTGGAGGCGCGCCTGATTGCCCTCGCCAGCGAGGGCGCAAGCGTGGAGGCGGTCTGCCTCGCGCGGCTCATGCGCGAAGAAGCAGCGCTGTCCGAGCACGGCCGCGGGCGCAGCGCCAGCGCCGCCGTGGCCCTGTTGCAGCGCGCCTGCCTGGTGGGCCTGCACGCACGGCTGCCGCAGCTGCTGGCCATGCTGTCGGAGCACCTGGGCGAAGACGCCTCGCTGTCCTCCGTGGTCGAATGCGGGCACCGCCTGGTCACGCTGTGGCGGGCGCGCGAGCCGCTGGGTGTGCAGCAAAACCCGCAGCTGCGCGATCTGCTGCTGCGCGTCTGGCCTGCGGCACTGTACCTGCTGCCCCCACTGGCCCAGACCGCGCCGGACGCACAGGAGCCGGCCGTGCGGCTGCTGCTGTCGCTGCGCGAGCTGGGGCGCCTGCTGGCGGGTCTGGACGATGCCGGCACGGGCGCCATCGATGCCGGCCTGCTGGTGGAGCACCTCACGCGCTTTGCCACCGGCGCCGGCTGCGCACCCGGCGTTGCCGGTGCCGCCACCGCGCTGCTCTACCTCGACGGCCACTGGGACGACGCGGCACTCGATGCCGTGGTGCGCCAGCGCTTCGGCCCAGGCGCGCTGCCGCACGAGGCCGTGCAGTTCCTGAACGGCATGATGACCGCCGCACCCGAGCTGCTGCTGCGCCTGCCGGCCCTGCTGCAAGGCCTGGATGCGCTGGTGCGGCAGTGGGACGACGAGGCCTTCGTGGCCCACCTGCCGGACCTGCGCCAGGCCTTCAC
Source organism: Acidovorax sp. (assembly GCF_046339755.1). Lineage (GTDB taxonomy): Bacteria > Pseudomonadota > Gammaproteobacteria > Burkholderiales > Burkholderiaceae_C > Acidovorax. The sequence continues at coordinate 8,979 of NZ_JBKDTZ010000013.1, forward strand.
CGGCCTGCGCCCGCAGGAGACCTCGGACCTGGCTACCAAGGTGGCACAACTGCACGGCGCAAGTGACGCTGCAGCCGCCTCACTGGCCGGCATGCACTACGAGACCACCGAGGAGGACCTGCACGCCGGCCTGCGCCTGCAGGCGCTGCTCGAAGCCAGCCTGCAGCGCGACGGGCTGCAGCACTGGATCCGCTGACCGACTGCTATTCGGTTGCGCTGGAGATCACACCGCCACCCAGGCAGACATCGCCGTCATACAGCACGGCCGACTGGCCGGGCGTCACGGCCCACTGGGCGTCGGGGAACTGCAGGGCGAGGCCCGCGCCATCGGCGGCCACCACGGTGCAGGGCGCATCGGGCTGGCGGTAACGCGTCTTGGAGCCGTACGTGCCTGGGGGCGGCGCATGGCCGGCCGTCCAGCTCACGTCCTGCGCCGTGAGCGCGTGCGACAGCAGCCAGGGGTGGTCGTGTCCCTGAACCACACGCAGCGTGTTCTTGGCGAGGTCCTTGCGCGCCACGAACCAGGGCTCGTGCTCGCCACCGCCGCGCTGGACGCCCTTTTCCTTGATGCCGCCAATGCCCAGTCCCTGGCGCTGGCCCAGGGTGTAGAAGGACAGGCCCACGTGCTTGCCCAGCGTGCGGCCCCGGTCGTCCTGGATGGGGCCGGGCGCATGGCTGATGTAGCGGTTCAGGAACTCGCGGAACGGCCGCTCGCCGATGAAGCAGATGCCGGTGGAGTCCTTCTTCTTGGCATTGGGCAGTCCGATCTCCTCGGCAATGCGCCGCACCTCGGTCTTGTGCAGCTCGCCCACGGGGAACAGGGTCTTGGCCAGTTGCGCCTGATTCAGGCGGTGCAGGAAGTAGCTCTGGTCCTTGGCGGGGTCCAGGCCCTTGAGCAGCTCGAACAGGCCCGAATCAGGGTTCTGGCGCACGCGCGCGTAGTGCCCGGTGGCGATCTTCTCGGCGCCCAGGCGCATGGCGTGGTCGAGAAAGGCCTTGAACTTGATCTCGGCATTGCACAGCACGTCGGGGTTGGGCGTGCGGCCGGCCTGGTACTCGCGCAGGAACTCGGCGAACACCCGGTCCTTGTAGTCGGCCGCGAAGTTCACGTGCTCGATCTCGATGCCGATGACGTCGGCCACGGCGGCCGCGTCCACGAAGTCGATGTTGGACGAGCAGTACTCGCTGTCGTCATCGTCTTCCCAGTTCTTCATGAAAATGCCGACCACTTCATGGCCCTGCTGCTTGAGCAGGTGGGCGGTGACGGCCGAGTCCACGCCGCCGGAAAGGCCGACGACGACGCGGTGCTTGGTGGGTGCTGTCATCCTGCCAATTGTATTTTTTTGGCGGTCCGCACGCTGCGCGGGCGCGCAGTACGCGTAGCCACCAGCAGGTCATAGAGCTGCTGGGCCGCCGGCGACAGGGAGCGGCCCCGGCGCTTGATGAGCCCCATCTGCCGCGTGACCACCGGCTCCACCAGGGGAATGCTGACCAAAGTGGGGTGGTCCTTGCCCGGCATGGCCAGGCTGGGCACGGCGGCCACCCCCAGGCCGGCCTCGACCAGGCCAAGCAGGGTGGTCACGTGCTTGGCCTCGTACAGGCACTGCGGGCGGTCGGGCACGTTGGCCAGCGCCAGGTCCATCAGCAGGCGGTTGCCCGAGGTCTTGCCCACCGACATGAAATCGTGCTGGCCCAGCTCCGCCCAGGTGACCTGCTTGCGCCGCGCCAGCACATGGTCGCGCCGGCAGGCGGCGACGAAGCGTTCGGCCAGCACCGGCTTGAATTCGATCTCGGCCTCCTGGCTGCCGATGAAGTTCAGGCCGAAGTCGGCGTCGCCCTGGGCCACGGCCACCAGCACCTCGTTGGCGCTGGCGTCGTGCACCTTGACGCGGATGCGCGGAAACATCTCGTGGTAGCGCTTGACCACCTGCGGCAAAAAGTAATACACGGCCGAGGGCACGCAGGCGATCGTCACCTCGCCCATGCGCCGCGCGGCCACGTCGCCCAGGCCCATGAGCATGCCGTCCAGGTCGTCGAGCCACAGGCGCGTCTTGCGCGCGAAGTCACGGCCCACGGCGGTGAGCGTCACGCGCCGCGTGGTGCGGTCGAGCAGGCGCACGCCCAGGGCATCTTCGAGCTTGTCGATGCGGCGGCTGAAGGCCGGCTGCGACAGGTGGATGGATTCGGCCGCGGCGCGAAAGCTCTGCAGCTCCGCCACGGCGGCAAAGGCCTGGATGTCGGCGAGGTCGAATTTGTGGTGCATGGGCCTCCAGGGGGTGCACAGCGCGTTGCACACCGTGCATCAATGCTTCGCAAAGTTGCAATTTACAGCGCTGATTGGAGCACTTACAGACAGCAGATTCTATTGCGCCCAGTGCATCAATCATTGCCAACAATGCAATTCACAAAAAAACCGGGGCGCCGCACCATGCGGACCCATGAGCTACCACCTTCCTTGCGTCCTGATGCGCGGCGGCACCTCCCGGGGGCCGTTCTTTCTGGCCAACTGGCTGCCCGCAGACCCGGCAGAGCGTGACCGCACGCTGATAGCAGCGCTGGGCTCGCCGCACGAGCTGCAGATCGACGGCCTGGGCGGCGGCAACTCGCTGACCAGCAAGGTCGCCATCGTCTCGCGCTCGGCCCATGCCGGCTGCGACGTGGACTACCTCTTCGCCCAGGTCAGCGTGGACGAGGCCCGCGTGGACACCCGCCCCAACTGCGGCAACATGCTCAGCGGCGTGGGGCCCTTCGCCATCGAGCAGGGCCTGGTGCCCGCCAGCCGCACCGGCGACGTGACGCGGGTACGGGTCTACAACGTGAACACCCGCTCGCGCATCGACCTGCAGGTGCAGACCCGCGGCGGCCGCGTGCACTACGAGGGCGACGTGCGCATCGATGGCGTGCAGGGCACGGCCGCACCGGTGCTGATGAATTTCCTTGATGCCTGGGGCGCCGTCACGGGGCAGATCTTCCCGACCGGGCAGCGCATCGACACCATCCAGGGCCTGCCGGTGACCTGCATCGACGCCGCCCAGGTGATGGTGCTGGTGCGCGCCGCGGACCTGGGCCTGCGCGGCGACGAGAGCCCCGCCGAGCTCGATGCCGACACCGCGCTGCTGGCACGCCTCGAAGCCCTGCGCTGCGAGGCCGGGCTGCGCATGGGCATGGGCGATGTCTCGGGCAGCGTGCTGCCCAAGCCGGTGATCGTCTCCGACGGACCGGCGCCCGGCAGCATCGCCTCGCGCTACTTCACGCCGCGGCGCTGCCACCGCTCGCATGCCGTGACCGGCGCCATCGGCGTGGCGGCCGCCCTGGTGCTGCCCGGCACCGTGGCCAGCGACACGCGCACCGCGCCCAGCGCGGGCACGCGCCGCGTGGAGGTGCTGCACCCGGCCGGCCGCATCCACGTGGACGTGGAACTCGCCCTGGTGGACGGCCAATGCACGCTGGTGCAGGCCGCGCTGGTGCGCACGGCCCGAAAGATCCTGGAAGGCACCTTGTTCGTCGCACAAGCCGCTGCAGCCCACCCCTGATCCCCTTCGCTTACCCCATCCACAACGACATGACCGGAGACAAGACCATGACCCACCCTTCTGCCCTCCCTCCAACGCGCCGCCGCATGCTGGCCGCCGCACTGGCCCTCGCCACGCTGGCCGGTGCACCGCTGGCGGCGCACGCCGCCTTTCCCGAGCGCTCCATCACCCTGGTCGTGCCCACGGCCGCCGGGGGCGGCAACGACGGCATGGCGCGCGTGGTGGCGCAGAAGATGTCGCAGCTGCTGGGCCAGTCGGTGATCGTGGAGAACAAGGCCGGCGCCAACGGTGCCATTGCCGCCGAGTTCGTGGCGCGCGCTGCGCCCGATGGCCATACCATCCTGTTCGGCTACATCGGTACGCACGGCATGAGCCCAGCCCTGCAGAAGCTGCGCTACGACCCCATCACCCAGTTCGAGCCCATCGGCATGGTCTGCTACTCGCCAACGCTGATGGTCATCAACCCCAAGGTGCCCGCCAAGACGGTGGCCGAGTTCGTGGCGCTGACCAAGGCGCATCCGACTTCCTACAACTACGCCTCGGCCGGCAACGGCACGGCGCCGCATTTCTCGGCCGAGATGTTCAAGCTCGAGAGCGGCGCGCAGATGGCGCATGTGCCCTACCGCGGCTCGGCCCCGGCGATGAACGACACCATGGCCAACCAGACGCAGGTGATGTTCCCCAGCCTGTTCTCGGCCTCGTCGCACGTGAAGAACGGCAAGCTGCGTGCCCTGGCGCTGGCCGGGCCCAAGCGCTCCTCGCTGATGCCCGATGTGCCCACGCTGGAGGAGGCCGGCATCAAGGGCGTGGAGATCACCCAGTGGTACGCGCTGTTCGCGCCGGGCAAAACGCCCAAGGCCGTGGTGGACCAGCTCAACAAGGCACTCAACACCGCCCTGGCTGACAAGGACGTAGCGCGCCGCATCGAGGAGCAGGGCGCCGTGGTGGACAGCAGCACCCCGGAAGCCCTGGCCCAGACCGTGCGCCAGGAACTCGCGAAATGGCGGGGCGTGGTGCAGAAAGCGCAGCTGACGGCCGATTGACCCTGCCGAACAAGAACATCCATCCCGAGGAGACCGCATGAAGAACATGACCGGCGCCGCGTGCGCCCTGCTGGCCTGCGCGCCGGCTTTCGCCCAGACGGCGTCCACCGGCCTCACGCTTTATGGCGTGGTGGACCTGGGCCTGCGCCATGCCAGCGGGCTCACCGCCGCCAACGCGCCTGCGCCGGGCTCGCAACACAGCCTGGGCAGCGGCATCCACACCACCAGCCGCTGGGGCGTGCGCGGCAGCGAAGACCTGGGCGGCGGCGCCCGCGCGCTGTTCAACCTGGAGAGCGGCCTCAACGCCGACACCGGTGCGCCCGCCAACAGTGCCAAATACTTCGACCGCGCCTCCTGGGTCGGGCTGCAGAACGCCTGGGGCAGCATCGCGCTGGGGCGGCAGACCACGCTGCTGGCGGACGCCATCTCGCCCGTGGACCCGCTGGCCATGCGCTTTGCCAGCGTCAACCCCAACATCGGCGTCACCGCGCTGAGCCAGCACGGCCTGGGCACCGAGTACGGCAGCGCGGGCGCCAACACCGGCTCCTACCGGCTGGACAATGCCGTCAAGCTCAGCGGCCGCTGGGGCGGCCTCACGGCGCGGGCCATGGTGGGAGTGGGCGAAGTCGCGTCCCAGTCGTCGGCCCTGTCCTCGCACGGCCTGGGCCTCGCCTATGCCGATGGCGGCCTCACCGTGTCCGGCGCCTGGCAGACCTTCAAGGACGCCAACCTGCGCCCGCTCGATGCCGCCACGCTGGGCGCGGCCTGGCAATGGGGCAGCGTGCGCCTGGCCGCCAACGCCGGGCGCAGCAAGGCGCAGACGGGCGCGGCCACGCACACTGAGCAGCGCGTGCTGTCCACAGGCGCCACCTGGGCAGCACTGCCGCTGCTGGACCTGACCGCCACCTACTACAAGATCGACCGCACACGCACCGCTGCAGCCGACGACGGCTACGGCCGCATGGTGGCCTTTGCCGAGTACAAGCTCTCGCGCCGCACGCGGGTCTATGCCGAGCTGGACCACACGCGCTGGCGCAACAACTTCCAGGGCGCGGCCAACAAGCGCACGGCCACCGGCGTTTCCGCTGGTGTCATGCACAGCTTCTGAAGCGGCTACACGAACTTGCCCGTAATGCCGCCGTCTACCATCAGCTCGGTGCCGGTCACATAGGCCGATGCATCGCTGGCCAAAAAGGCGCAGGCATGGGCCACGTCCCAGGCGGTGCCCATGCGGCCCATGGGCACCTGGCGGGCGCGCGCGGCGCGCGCTTCGTCGAGGCTGGTGTCCGAGAACATCTTCGCGACCGTGTTGGCGATGCGCGGCGTGTCGATCAGCCCCGGCACCACGGTGTTGGCACGCACGCCCTGGCCCGCGTACTGCTGGGCCACCATGCGGGTGAAGTGCGTGACCGCGGCCTTGGTCACGCCGTAGGCCAGGTGCGGGTAGCCCAGGTAGCGCATGCCCGCGATGGACGAGATGGTGATGATGGAGCCGCGCCCGCGCTCCACCATGCCCGGCAGCACCTCCTGGCAGGCCAGCAGCAGGCTGCCCACGTTCACGCCGTGGATGCGCTCCAGGTCTTCGGCGCTGGTTTCCAGCGGGCCGCCGGTCTTGCCGATGCCCACGTTGTGGTGCAGCACGTCGATGGCGCCGCCAAAGCGCTCGCGCGCTTCGGCGAACAAGCGCTTCACGTCCGCCGCCTCGGCCACGTCGCCCACGAAGGTGGCGGCCGTGCCGCCCTCGGCCTCGATCAGCGCCATGGTCTCTTCGGCCGAGGCCGAGTCGCGGTCGGCCACGCAGACGCGGGCACCCAGGCGCGCATAGGTCACGCAGGCCGCACGGCCAATGCTCCAGCCCGGCCCGGCCGACCCGCCGCCGGCCACGAAGACCACGCGGCCCGACAGGTCCAGCGGCAGCGCGGGTGGCATGCTGCTTGTCGCGCTCATGGCGCCAGCCCCACGGTCATGCCGCCGCACACATAGACCACCTGGCCCGTGATGAAGCCCGCACGTGCGTCGAGCAGCGAGGCCACCAGGTGCGCCACCTCCTCGGGCTGGCCCATGCGGCGCACGGGGATGGTGTCCAGAATGCGCTGCGTGGCCGGCGCGCCGGGCGGGTTCACGCGCTCGAAGAGCTCGGTGGCGATGGGCCCGGGGCCGATGGCGTTGGCGGTGATGCCGTCGGCACCCAGCTCCAGCGCCAGGGTGCGCGTGAAGCCATGCACCGCTGCCTTGCTGGCGGCATAGGCGATGCGCTCGCCCTTGCCCAGCGCAGCACGGCTCGATATGTTGACGATGCGCCCGAAGCGCGCCGTGCGCATGGCCGGCAGCAGGGCCTGCACGCAGGCGATGGCAGCGGCCAGGTTGACTGCCATCACGGCCTGCAGGTCGGCACTGGTGGCGGCATCGATGCCGGCGGGCCGCACGAGGCCCGCGTTGTTCACCAGGCGGGTGATGGCGCGCCCGGCCACGGAGCGAGCCAGCGCGTCGCGCAGGGCGGCCTCGTCGGCCAGGTCCACCTGCACGAAGGTTTCATGCGCGCCGAGGCTTTCCGGAGCCGCGATGTCGAAGTTCACGACCTGCAGGCCGTCGGCCATCAGCCGCGTGGCCACCGCACGGCCTATGCCCCGGCTGGCACCGGTGACGAGCACGGTGCCTTCATTGGCGCTCATGCCTGGCCTTCCTGGCCTGCGCCGCCCACGAAGGGAATCGCGTGCTCGATGGTGTCCCAGATGAAGCGGCCCGAGGGGCTGTTCTGCTCTTCCACGATGTGCGCCACCAGACCGGCCGCGCGCGAGATCACGGCAAAGCCGCGCATCACCGCCGTGGGCACGCCGATCTCGCCCAGCAGCGCGGCCACCGCGCCCGTGGCGTTGATGGTGATGGCGCGGCCGGCCACTTCGTCCACGGCATGGGACAGGGTCTCCAGCGCGCGGATTTGGTCGCCCTGCAGTTCGGGCTCGGCTCGGCCCATCTCCAGCAGCTTGTAGGCACGCGGGTCCACCGGCTTGTGCAGGTGGTGGCCGAAGCCCGGCACGGGGGATTTCAGGCCCTTGTAGTGGCGCGCAATGGCCAGCGCCTCGGCCTTCGGTTCGGCCGCGCCCGCGATGCGGTCGAGCAGGCCGGCGCAGTTCTCCATGGTGCCCACGAAGGAGCTGCCCACGGCCAGCAGGCCGGCCGATACGGCGCCCTGCAGGTTCTCGGGCGCGCTCATGTAGATCAGGCGCGTGGCGATGGCGCTGGGCGTGAGGCCGTGCTCCATGAGCACGATGAGCACCACGTCGGTAATGCGCAGGTCCACGCCGCGCGGCGCGCGGCCCAGGATCTGCATGAGCATCACCTCGGTGAAGGTCTTCTTCCCCATCAGGTCCTCCACCAGGTTCGCATCGCGGTAATGCAGGCTGGTCAGGGTGTGGGTGCACAGGCGGGTGACGGGGGTCTTGGAAGCGGTGGAGGTCATGAAAAAAGGTTCCTTCAGGCGGTGGTTGTTCCTGCCAACGCGGCATCGCGCACGGCGGACTTGAGCACCTTGCCCACGGGCGAGCGCGGCAGGCTCTCGTGGAAGTGGATGTGCTTGGGCGTCTGCACCGGGCCCAGGCGTTCGCGCACAAAGGCGATCAGCTCGGCCTCCGTAGCCTGCTCGCCGGGGCGCAGCTGCACGGCGGCCTGCACGGTCTCGCCCCACTTGTCGTCGGGCAGGCCGAACACCGCGCATTCGTGCACCGCCGGGTGCTGGCCCAGCGCGTTCTCCACGTCCACGGGGTAAACGTTGAAGCCGCCGGTGATCACCATGTCCTTGAGCCGGTCCTTGAGGTAGAGGTAACCGCGCTCGTCGATGAGCCCGCGGTCGCCGGTGTGCAGCCAGCCGTTCACCAGGGTTTCGGCGGTCTTCTCGGGCAGGCGCCAGTAGCCGGTCATCAGCAGATCGCCGCGCGCCACCACTTCGCCCACCTCGCCCGTGGGCAGCAGGTGGCCATCGGGCGCCATGATGGCCACGTCGCTGAACCAGGTGGTGCGGCCCACGGCCGCCCAGTTGGCAGGGTCTTCGAAGTCCTCGGGCTGCATCACCGTGAGGATCTGCGGCGCCTCGGTCTGGCCGTAGGTCGTGCCCAGCACCGGGCCGAAGAAGTCGCGCACCTGGCGGATCTTCTCGGGCGGCATGGGCGCGCCGCCGTAGATCAGCCGGCGCATGCGCGGAAAGTCCGCGCGCGAGACGCCAGGCAGCGCCATCAGCATGTAGACCAGCGTGGGCGGCATGAAGCACACCGTGCCGCCGCGCTCGCGGAAAGCCGTGCGCACGGCCTCGGCGCCCGCGCCGCCCAGCACCACATGGCAGCCGCCCTGCGCCAGGATGGGCAGCAGGTAGGTGGAGGTACCGTGCGTGATGGGCGCGGCCACGATGTAGCGCTCGTGCTCATCGAAGCCCCAGGCATGGATCTGGTTGGTGATGTTGGCCATCCACGCGCGGTAGGGCTGCATCACGCCCTTGGGCACACCCGTGGTGCCGCCCGTGAACTTGATGGCCTGGGTGGCATCGTCCGGCAGGTCAATCACGGGGCGCAGTGCGCCGGCGTGCGCGGCGGCCAGGTCCGCCAGCCCTGCGGTTGTCAGCAAGGTCCCGGGGGCCCCGTCGAGCAGATCGGCGCAGGCCGCGTCCAGCACCAGAATGGAAGGCTCGGTCGCATCGATGATGCGGCGGATCTCGGGCCGGGTACTCTTGGGGTTGAGCGGCACCCACACCTTGCCGCAGGCCAGCACGGCCAGCAGCGCGGCGATGTGCTCGGCGCTGTTGCCCGCGCAGATGCCCACGCGGCTCTGCGGTGCCGGATCGATGGCGGTAAAGCCGGCCGCGAGGGCCGCCACGCGTGCTGCCAGGGCGTCGTAGCGGATGGCGCCCTCGGGCGCGTCGATGGCGATGCGGTCGGGCCAGCGCTGGGCGGCGCGCCAGAAGAAGTCGATGGGGAACATGGGAAGCAGGGTCGTGGTGGGTGAGGGGTCGCTTACTCGGCGGTGGCGCCGGAGGCCTTGACGACCTCGCGCCAGCGCTTGATCTCGGCGGCGGCAAAGCTGCGCATCTTGTCGGGCGTGCCCGAATCGGGCGTGGCGGCCAGCTCCTGCAGGCGGCTGCGCACCTCGGGCAGTGCCAGCACCTTGTTCAGGGCGGCGTTGAGTTGCTCGACCACGGGGCGCGGCGTGCCCGTGGGCGCAGCCAGGCCGAACCACGACTGCACGTCGAAGCCCGCATAGCCCGACTCGGCCAGTGTGGGCACATCGGGCAGCAGCGGCGAGCGCTGGGCGCGGGTGATGGCAATGGCGCGCAGCTTGCCGGCTTGCACATGCGGCAGGGCCGAGGGTGTGTTGTCGAACATCGAATCCACCTGGCCGCCCAGCAGGTCGGTCACGGCCGGCGCGCTGCCGCGGTAGGGCACGTGCAGCATCTTGAGCTGGGACTGCATCTTGAACATCTCGCCCGAGAGGTGGATGGACGAGCCGCTGCCCGAGGACGCGAAGGTAATGCCGTCCTTGGACTCCTTGGCATAGCGCACGTAGTCGGCCAGGTTCTTCAAAGGCAGCTTGGGGTTGACCACCAGGATGTTGGGGATCTTGGCAATCATGCCGATGGGCTCGAAGTCCTTGACCGGGTCGTAGCCGAGCTTGGGGTACAGCGAGGCGTTGATGGTGTTGGCGATGGTGTAGACGTACAGCGTGTACCCGTCGGCCGGGGCGCGCGCCACGTTCTCGGCGCCCACGTTGCTGTTGGCGCCTGCGCGGTTGTCCACCACCACGGGCTGGCCGAGCTGGTCGCCGAGCTTGACGGCCACCAGGCGCGCGATCACATCGGTGGCGCCGCCGGCTGCATAGCCCACGACGAGCTTGATGGGTTTGGCAGGCCAGCCCGTGGCGCTGGCGGTCTGGGCCTGCAGGGGCAGGGCGGTGGTGCAGGCGAGGGCAGCGGCGGCCAGGGCCAGCAGGCGCCGGCGCGGCGCGATAACGGTGGTGGTGTGCGAGCTCATGTCTTGTCTCCTGGATGTGTTGGAAAACCTGTCTTGGCGCCCCCTGCGGCGTGGCTCTGCGGCACACTGCGCACTGGTTGCATCGACGGACAAATTCTTTCCCATGCCCTCCCGACCCGCGAATCGAAACGTCCGCCTGCCGGACGTTTCAACATCTACCCCGCTGCCCGAAGAACCGCTGGACGACCCCGGCAGCCGCACCTTGCGCCGGGGGCTGCAGGTGCTGGACGCCGTGCTGGCCAGCGGGCGCGACGGCCTGCGCGTGGTCGAGCTGTGCCGCGCGGCGGGCCTGGAGCGCGCCACCGTCTACCGCCTGCTGGCCACCCTGCTCGAAGGCGGCCACCTGGCCCGGCGCGGGCGCTTCCACTACGTGGCCGGGCCGCGCCTGGCGGCCGTGGCCGCGCCCACGGCCCTGCCCAACATGGCCATGCGCCTGACACCGGTGCTCGAACGCGTGAGCCGCGCCTGCGGCGATGCCGCCTTTGCCATCGTGCGCGAGGGGCCGGCCTCGCACTGCATTGCGCGCCACGTGGGCACGCACCCGGTGCAGATCCTGGTGATCCAGGTCGGCACGCGCCAGCCCCTGGGCGTGGGCGCGGCCGGGCTGGCGCTGCTGGCAGCGTTGCCCGACGACGAGGTGGACACCTGCATCGCGGCCAATGCGCAGGCCCTGCCGCACTATGGCGGCATGACGCCCGAGCGCCTGGCCCTGCTGGTGCGCGCGACGCGCGAACGCGGCTGGTCGGTGGTGGGCAACCACGCCACCCAAGGCGTGCTGGCCGCCGGCATGGCCGTGCGCAACGCAGAGGGCGAACCGGTCGCCGCGATCAGCGTGGCCTCGACCCTGGACCGCATGCCACGCGAGCGCCAGCAGCTGATTGCACGCTGGATGCGCGAGGCCCTGGCCGCACTGCTGCCGAACGGGGTGTGACTCCTGCGCTTGTGCGAACATTGCGCCATCACACAAGATGATGGCTGCGCGCCGCACACGGCCCGAAGGATTCCCCGATGGAACTGAGACAACTGCGCTATTTCGTGCGCGTGGTGGAGCGCGGCTCCATGAGCCGCGCCGCGCTGGACCTGGACGTGGTGCAGTCCGCGCTGAGCCAGCAGATCACCCGGCTCGAAGGGGAGCTGGCCACCCGCCTGCTGCACCGCACGCCGCGCGGCGTGGCGCCCACCGAGGCCGGGCTGGCCTTCTTCCGCGAGGCGCAATTGACCCTGCGCCATGCCGAGCAGGCCGTGCGCGCGGCGCAGCAGGCACGCCTGTCGGGCACCGTCACCGTGGGCCTGGCGCCCACCACCTCGGGCGTGCTGGGCCTGCCGCTGATGCAGGCCATGCGCAGCCGCTACCCCGACGTGCGGCTGCACATGGTCGAAGGCATGTCGGGCCACCTTACCGACATGCTGCATGCGCGCCAGCTCGACCTGGCCGTGCTGTTCGACACCCGGCTGCACCAAGCCAGGCAGAGCGGTACGGGGCAGCGATGGCAGGTGCAGCCGCTGCTGGAGGAAGACCTGTTCCTGATCTGCGCGCGCGGCGGCCCGGGCGCGCGCCGCCTGCCCGAGACCATCACCGTGGCCGAGCTCGGCGACGAGCCGCTGATCCTGCCCACCGGCCCGCACGGCCTGCGCAGCACGCTGGACACCGCCTTCGCGCGCGACCGCTTGGCCCCGCACATCGTGCTGGAGGTCGACTCCCTGGCCATGGTCATGGCCGCGGTGGACGCCGGCCTGGGCTCCACCCTGCAGCCCTGGGCGGCCATGGGCCGCTACCCCGATGCCGCCCGGCGCTTCCAGTGCGCGCGCCTGACCGATGCGCCCGCGCGCCGCGTGAACCTGCTGTGCAGCCTGTCGGAGGACGAGCTCTCGCCCGCCGCGCTGGCGGCCCGCGTGGTGGTGGCCGACTGCGTGCGCGGCCTGGTGGGGGCCGGCCAATGGTTCGGCACCACCCTGATCGAAAGCGCCCCAAGCCATCACGATTCGTGATACCTGCATGACCTGAACCCGCTGCACGCCCTGCAGCGGTCTCCCTACAGTGGCACCACCACGACATGCGGCGGCAGCACCGCCCGGAGACCACGATGATGCGCAGGACGAGCCCCCGCGCTCCCCGCAGAGGGGAGCGCTGACCCATGGAGACGATCACCACCCCCGACGTGCTGGTGATCGGCGGCGGCAATGCCGCCCTGTGCGCCGCACTCATGGCGCGCGAGGCCGGCGCCAGCGTGCTGCTGCTGGAGGCCGCGCCGCGCGCCTGGCGCGGTGGCAACTCGGCCCACACGCGCAACCTGCGCTGCATGCACGACGCGCCCCAGGACGTGCTGGTGGACGCCTACCCCGAAGAAGAGTTCTGGCAGGACCTGCTCAAGGTGACCGGTGGCCAGACGAATGAGCACCTGGCACGCCTGGTGATCCGCGCCTCGGGCACCTGCCGCGACTGGATGCGCCGCCACGGCGTGCACTTCCAGCCCTCGCTGGCCGGCGCACTGCACACGGCGCGCACCAATGCCTTCTTCATGGGCGGCGGCAAGGCGCTGGTCAACGCCTACTACCGCAGCGCCGAGCGCCTGGGGGTGCAGGTGCGCTACGAAGCGCCCGTGGAGCGCATCGAGACCGAGGGTGGCCGCTTCATCGCCGCGCACTGCAACGGCCAGCGCATCCGTGCCCGCGCCTGCGTGCTGGCCGCCGGCGGCTTCGAGTCCAACCGCGAATGGCTGCGCGAGGCCTGGGGCCAGAACGAGCGCGGCGAATGGCCATCGGACAACTTCCTGATCCGCGGCACGGCTTACAACCGCGGCGTGCTGCTGCGCCACCTGCTGGAGGACCACGGCGCCGACCGCATCGGCGACCCCACGCAGGCCCACATGGTGGCCATCGACGCGCGCGCGCCGCTGTACGACGGCGGCATCTGCACCCGCATCGACTGCGTCTCGCTCGGCGTGGTGGTCAACCAGCAGGCCGAGCGCTTCTACGACGAGGGCGAGGACTTCTGGCCCAAGCGCTACGCCATCTGGGGGCGGCTGGTGGCCCAGCAACCCGGGCAGATCGGCTACTCCATCATCGACAGCCAGGCCGTGGGCCGCTTCATGCCGCCGGTGTTCCCGGGCGTGCAGGCCGACAGCCTGCCCGAACTGGCCCAGCGGCTGGGGCTGGACGTAGGCCGGTTCATGCACACCCTCGATGGCTACAACGCTGCCTGCCGTGTGGGCCGCTTCGACCACACCGCGCTCGACGACTGCCATACCGAGGCCCTCGTGCCCGCCAAGACGCACTGGGCGCGCCCCATCGATACGCCGCCGTTCTACGGCTATGCCCTCAGGCCCGGCGTCACCTTCACCTACCTCGGCCTGCGCACGGACGAGAGTGCCGCCGTGCACTTCGGCGGACAGGCCAGCCCGAATCTCTTCGTGGCCGGCGAGATGATGGCCGGCAATGTGTTGGGCAAGGGCTATACGGCCGGGGTCGGCATGTCCATCGGCACGGCTTTCGGGCGCATCGCGGGCACGAACGCCGCGCGCGCAGCACAGAGCCAGGAGGTGGCCCATGCAGTCGCTTGAGGCCCTGGTGCAGGACGCACGGGAGCTGGCCGATGGCGCCATCGTCTCCTTGTCAGCCCCCGAGACCGAGGTCGCGCGCCAGATGCAGATCTGCAATGCCTGCCGCTACTGCGAAGGCTTTTGCGCCGTGTTCCCGGCCATGACGCGCCGCCTCGAATTCGGCCAGGCCGATATCCATTTTCTGGCCAACCTGTGCCACAACTGCGGGGCCTGCCTGCACGCCTGCCAGTACGCTCCGCCGCACGAATTCGCGGTCAACGTGCCGCAGGCCATGGCCCAGGTGCGCGGCCAGACCTATGCCGACTACGCCTGGCCACCCGCGCTGGGCGCGCTGTACCAGCGCAATGGGCTCACGCTGGCGCTGGCCCTGGTGGCAGGGCTCACGCTGTTTTTGCTGCTCGCAGTGGTGCTGCAGGGCCAGGGCCTGGCGGCGCTGTGGGGCCAGAACCTGGGTGGCAATTTCTACCGCCTGTTCCCGCACAACCTGCTGGTGGGCCTGTTCGCGCCGGTGTTCCTGTTCGCCACGCTGGCCCTGGCCCTGGGCGTGCGCCGCTTCTGGTGCGACGTATCGCCCGCGACCAGCGGGGCACCCCTGAGCGGCCCTGCAGCGGTCGAGGCCACGGGTGCGGTGCTGCGCCTGAAGTACCTCGATGGTGGCCATGGCGAGGGCTGCCACGACGCGGACGATGCCTACACCCTGTGGCGCAGGCGCTTCCACCACCTCACCTTCTACGGCTTTGCACTGTGCTTCGCGGCCACCAGCGTGGCCACGCTGTACCACTATGCCTTCGGCTGGGCCGCGCCCTACGACCTGCCCACCCTGCCCAAGCTGCTGGGCGCCGTGGGCGGCACCGCCCTGGCGCTGGGCACGGCCGGCCTGTGGCACCTGAACCACCGGCGCCACCCGCAGCACGGCGATGCCGCCCAGAAGCCCATGGACCGGGCCTTCATCGCCCTGCTGTTCCTCACCAGCACCAGCGGCCTGGCGCTGTGGCTGGCGCGTGGCACCCCGGCCCTGGCCCTGCTGCTGTGCCTGCACCTGGGCGCGGTGATGGCGCTCTTTGCCACCATGCCCTACGGCAAGTTCGCCCACGGCATCTTCCGCACCGCGGCCCTGCTGCGCCATGCGGTGGAAAAGCGCCAGCCCCACCCCATCGGCCTGGGCGATGACTGAATCCCAAAGACCCACAAAGGAGACACACCGATGAAAAAACGCCAATGGTTGTTGCTGCAGGCGACGGCACTCACCACCCTGGCCCTGTCCACGCCCGCGCAGGCCCAGGACTTTCTGCCCAAGAAACCCGTCACCCTGGTCGTGGGATTCGCCGCCGGCGGCGCGGCCGACGCGGCAGCCCGGCTGATCGCCAAGAAGCTGGGCGAGAACATCGGCCAGCAGGTGGTGGTGGACAACAAGGGCGGTGCGGGCGGCAACATCGCGCACCAGTTCGTCGCCAATGCCGCGCCCGACGGCACGGTGCTGCTGCTGGGCTCGATCGGCCCGCTGACCATCGCCCCGCACCTCATGAAGCTGCCGTATGACCCGTTCAAGGACCTGGCCCCTGTCTCGGGCGGGGTGAACTTCCCCAACGTGCTGGTGGTGCACAAGGCCACGGGTGTGAAGACGCTGGCCGAGTTCGTGCAGCTGTCCAAGAAGAAACCCGGCAGCGTGGACTTCGCCTCCACCGGCGCGGGCTCGGCCTCGCACCTGGCGGGGGAACTGTTCAACCAGCGCGCGGGCATCGACATGGTGCACGTGCCCTACAAGGGCGGCGCCCCTGCCCTGCAGGACCTGCTGGGCGAGCGCGTGGCCTCGTACTTCTCGGCCCCGCCCACGGCCATGCCGCATGTGGAGGCCGGCCGGCTGGTGCCGCTGGCCACCACCGGGCTCACACGGCCGGCCTATCTGCCGGGTATCCCCACGGTGGCCGAGTCGGGCTTTCCGGGCTTCGAGGCGCTCAACTGGTATGCCTTCGTGGCGCCGGGCAAGACGCCCGCGGCAATCCTGGACCGCTTGAACAAGGAGATCGTGGCCGTGCTCAACGACCCGGTCGTGAAGGAGGCGCTGGACAAGCATGGCCTGACGCCGCAGCCCACCACGCGTGCCGAACTCACAACCTTCATGAAAAAGGAATCGGCCCAGTGGGCCGCCATCATCAACGAGCGCAAGCTCACGGCGGAGTAGCAGCCGCAGCGGCCGGCAGGTCGGCGCGCACCAGGCCATCGCGCAGCAGCCCGGCAAGCCATGGCGCCAGCACATCGGGCGTGGGCAGCAGGCCTTCGGCCTGCAGCAGCCCGCAGGCCTGCTCCACCGAAGCGCCCGCCTGCAGGTGGGCGACCCATGCCGCCTCCTGCCTGTCCAGCGTGCGAAAGTGCGGCTGGTGTCCCTTGCGCCAGACCAGCAGCGTGGCCGGCTCCGCCAGCGCCAAGGCCTCAGGCACCTCCTCATCGGCATGGATGGCATTCCACAGGGCCACGGCATTGGTGGTGAGCGGGCGCAGCAGCGCGCTCGGGTGCAGCACCGCGCGGCGATGGGTCCAGGCCCCATCGGATGCGGCACCGCCGTCCAGTGCCGGTACATCGGCGCCATCGAAGCGCGTGCGCAGGTCCCAGTCGAGCCGGGCCAGTTCGTAGAGCTCCGGGTTCTCCGGGTAGAGTGTTCGCAGCACGCCGGCCAGGCCCTCGCCATAGCGGTTGAGGCTGCGCACCGTGGGCGGGTGCGCCACGGCGTAGTCACGTGCATGGGCCTCGAAGATGTCCGAGCCCATGTACAGCCAGGTCTTGGCATGGGTGTCGGCCAGCACTTCCGCCAGCCGCGCGCGGTAGGCATGGTGGTAGATGCCCAGGCGGCCCTCCACGGGGTCATCGTCCGCAAGAGGCTGCAGCGGCTCGGCCAGGATGCGGTCGGCCAGCTCCTGCTGCTGCATTTGCAGCGGCCGCGCGGGCAGCGGCGTGGCGCCTGGCCAGGAAAGGGTCGCCTGCTCCAAGGCACCCGCCCGCGGGACATGCTCGGCGGCAATGCGCCGCGCCACGGTCATCTCGTCCAGCAGTTCGGCCAGTGGCGGGATGCGGTCGTCGCGTTCGACCATGGTGGCCACGGCGCCGAAGCGCGCGCAGGCCTGGGCATACAGCTCCCACACGGGCGGGGCCACCGGGTGGTCGTGGGTGTCGATGATGTGGTCGCCCAGGTCCGAATGGCCGGCCAGGTGGATCTGCTGCACGCGGTGTGCGGGCAGCGCATCGAGGTAGGCCAGCGGGTCGAAACCGTGGTTCACGCTGCTCACGTGGATGTTGTTCACGTCCACCAGCAGCAGACAGTCGGCCTCCTGCGCGATGTGGGCCAGAAACTGCCATTCGCTGGCGCTGTCGTCCGCATAGCGGATGTAGCTGGAGACGTTCTCCAGCACCAGCCGGCGGCCCAGCACATCCTGCGCGCGGCGCACCTGGGCGATCACATGGCGCGCCGAGGCATCGGTGTAGGGCAGCGGATACAGATCGTGCAGCCACTGCCCGGTGCCCGGCCCCACCCAGCACAGGTGGTCGGAGACCCACAGCGGCTCGATGCGGTCGGCCAGCGCCTTGACCTGGCGCAGGTAGCCGAGGTCCACGCCCTGCGCCGAGCCGATGGACATGGCCACGCCGTGCATGGCCATGGGGTAGTCGCGCCGCAGCGCATCGAGCACTGCCAGCGGCTTGCCGCCCTCGACGAGGTAGTTGTCGGTGATGATCTCCAGCCAGTCGAGTGGCTGGGGAGCAGCAAGAAAATCCGCGTAGTGAGGGGTGCGCAGGCCCAGGCCGAAGCCGGTGCCGCGCACGGCGATGGGGTCATGTGCCATGGTGAGCAGGCGGCTGCGGCATGGCACAGCCACCAGGGGCCATCACCCCTTGATATCACCGATAGTGCCCTTTTCGCTCAGGCACTGGGCTGCGGTCTTGGCCTTGAAGCCGTGGCCCTTGCAGGCGTTCTGGCCCTTGCAGCTGTGCTCGGCGGTGGAGCAGTCGCTGTTGCCCTTGCACTCGTGCACGTTGTAGCAGTGCACCTTGTCGTTGGCGGCAATGGCTGCGCCCTTGGAACCCTTGGGGGCGTCGGCGGCAAAGGCACCAGAGGACAGGGCCAGCAGCGCCGCGGCCAGTGCGAGGGATGCGGAGGAAGAGGAAGAAGACGTGGTGGTGTGCAGCATGGTGGATGGCTCCAGAAGGATGGGGTCGAAACAGGGGTTGTTCAGATCGCGCGGCGCCACGCTCTCTGCCTGTTAGTTCGTCCCGTCCACCACGCCGGTTACATGCGGTCCGGAAAAAATCCTCTGCGCATCCCGCGCGGTCTCAGCCCGGGGCCTGCGTCACCGAGATATCGGTGTGCACCAGCGATACCGGGTAGCGCTGGCCGGCCAGGTAGTCGGCCAGGCATTGCAGCAGCAGCGGGCTGCGGTGGCGCTCGGGGCACGCACGGATCTCTTCGGCCGTCATCCACACGGTGCGCACGATGCCTTCATCGAGCGCGCGCCATGCATGGTGCGTGCCCAGGTTGCCGGCAAAGGCAAAACGCAGGTAGGTGATGTCGTCGCCCGTGCGCGTCTTGGTGAAGCGGTTGAGGTACACACCGATGATGTGCAGGGGCTCGAAATCGAAGGCGGTCTCTTCGAGCACCTCGCGCGCGCAGGCGGTGATGGGCGACTCGCCCGGGTCCAGGTGGCCGGCGGGGTTGTTGAGCTTGAGGCCATCGGTGGTCTCTTCCTCCACCAGCAGGAAGCGGCCATCGCGTTCAATGACAGCGGCCACGGTGACATTGGGTTTCCAGCGGTTGGGCATGCCACCCATTATGACCACCGCCTGCGACGGATGCCCAGCCCGTGGCGCCGTTCACACAGGCCCAATGGCGTACGCAAGGCGCTGGCTAGGGCGCCAGCGTTCGCACCATGTACACGGCCCCCTCGCCGTAGCTTGCCAGCCGCTCGCGCTGCAGTGCATCGGCCAGCGGCTGCACGGCATAGCCATGGCGCTCCCAGTAACCCTGCGAGCCCTGCACCGAGACCAGGGCCGTGTGCCGCAGGCCCCAGGCCGCGCCCTGGGCCCACAGGGGTGTGAGCAGTGCCTGCGCCAGGCCCTGGCCCGCACAGGCGGGCAGCACGGCCATGTCGTGCAGGTAGAGCGTGTCGGGTGTGCCGGCCGGTGCCTCGAAGTCACCGTGCAGAGGCGTGACCTTGCCCTGCACCGAGCGGTAGGCCGCGAGGTAGGCGCAGACCTGCCCGTCACGTTCGAGCACCAGCGAGCAGTTCACCGGGCTGGCCAGCCGGCGCGCGAAGACCTCGCCGCTTTCGACAAAGCCCTCGCCATGGCAGGCCAGCTGCACCTGCAGCAGGCCCGGCAGGTCGTGCGGCTGCAGCGCGCGTGGCGCACCTGGCAGGGAGGGGGGAGAAAGCGGGGACTTTGGCATGCAGGGACTGGATTATCCCGGCAGCTTGCGTGGCGCATGACATCGGAGGTCATCGACGCCGGCACTGCGGGCGCGAAGAATGGCCCGTGCCGGATGCCACCGCATCCGCCACATCCACCCCTTTTTTCAGGAGTTGCCATGAACACCGCCGAATCCTCTGCCCTGAACGCCGCCAGCGCCGCCCCCGACATCGCCGCGCGCTACCTCGCCGCCTGGAACGCCACCGACGCGGCCGAGCGCGAACGCCTGGTACAGGGCACCTTCAGCACCGACGTCCACTACCTGGATCCGATGATGGAAGGCCGGGGCCACGATGGCCTGGCCGCGCTAATCGCCGGGGCGCAGCAGCGCTTTGCCGGCCACCGCTTCGTACTGCATGGAACACCTGAGGGGCACCACGGCGTGGTGCGCTTTTCCTGGGCGCTCACAGCCCCGGGTGCCGAGCCCGTGGCGCGCGGCACCGATGTGGCCGAGCTCGATGCCGACGGGCGCCTGCGCCGCGTCACGGGCTTTCTGGACTACGTGGCGGGCTGATGGACCTCAGTGCGGTAGCACCGGCGGCTGCACGAAGTCTTCGAGCGACAAGCCCTTTTCCTGGAGCAGGGCTTCGAGCACGGGCTGCAGCCGGCCCAGGCTTTCCTGCACGGCCTCGCGCACCGTGTCGACCACCACCTGGGTGCTGCGCTCGATCTCGATGTTCAGGCGGTCGCCGGCCTTCTTGCCCTCGAACACCGTGGCGCGGCGCGTCTCGGGGATCAGCCAGACCTCGAACCAGCCCTCGGCGCGGTTCACCTCGGCCACCGTGAGGCTGGCGCCGTGGATGGCGATATAACCCTTGGCGAACACGTAGCGGCGGAACTCGGGCGGCACGGCCACGCGCCACACCAGGTTGTTGTCGAACTCGCGCACGCTGGCCAGCGTGCCCGAGAAGTCGATGTGGCCCGACAGCGGGTGCCCGCCGATCTCGGCACCGTCCTTGGCCGCGCGCTCCACGTTCACGCGGTCACCCTGGGCATAGCTGCCCAGCGTGGTGATGTTCAGGCTCTGCTGCATCACATCGAAGTTGGCCTGCGTGGGCGAGAGGATCTCGGTCACCGTGAGGCAGACCCCGTCGGTGGAGACACTGGCGCCAATGGCCAGGTCCTGGCAGAAGCCTTCGGGAAAATCCAGTGTGAAGGTGCGCAGGCCTGCGCGGTCATGGATGGCGGCAATGCCTGCCGTGGCTTGAACGATGCCTGTGAACATGGTGGCGCGGCTTTCAGGGGTTGGCCGTCAATTTTGCCACCCGGCCCCGCACCGCGCTGCCCGCCATGCAAAAGGGCTGCCTCCCGGACAGCCCTTTGCGCAATAAGCACAGTGGCGTGTGCTTACTTCGCGCGCAGCAGCTCGCCCACTTCGAGCAGCACCAGCTCGTTGTCATCGGCCTTGTTCGGCTCGCGGCTGGAGCTGAAGGGCAGGTTGTTGTCGTTGCCCACCACGATGTGCGTGCCGTCCACCACATCCACGTTCTCGATGGTGAAGAAGGGGAAGGTCAGCACGCCGTTGTTCAGCGGCTTCTTCGCCAGGCGCTTGGCGTCCTGGATGGACAGCAGGTCGATGTAGCCCACCTTGCGCAGGGGGCCGCCCACATTGGCGTCGGTCAGCTCGATCTTGTAGACGCGCTTGAACCTGGCCAGGTCGTGGAAGCAGTCCGTGCGCTTCTGTCCTTCGGGGCAGGCCTTGTCGGCCGTGCCTTCGCCGTTGTCGCGCTCGATGATGAGGCCGGTGCTGCCGTCGATCATGTTGAAGTCGCCGATGGCGTGGTGGTTCGCCTCCAGCACGTACTTCCAGTGGCGGCCGGTCCATTGCTCGGACTTCACGTCGAACTCCAGCACGCGCAGGTACTGCTTGGTGCCATCGACGGCCTCATAGGCCTTGGCAGCCTCGTTCCACAGCGGGCCTTCGAGCAGGGCGTAGAGCTTGCTGCCGTCCTTGGACGAGGCCATGCCTTCATAGCCCTTGGAGCGCTTGACCTCGAAGGACGCGGCCTTGGCATCGGGTGCGCCGGCCGTGGTGATGGCCGGGTGGTCGGGCGAGCGCACGAGCTTGCCGTCCACCTGGGTCTCGAACACGGCGAGCACGCGGCCCGTGAGGTCGGCCTTGATCAGGTAGGGGCCGAATTCCTCACCGATCCACAGCGCGCCGCCGGCGAACTGGAAGCTCTCGGGGTCGAAGTCCGAGCCGGTCAGGTAACGCTTGTCCGTGCCTTCGTGGACGATGCGGAACGGCACCTTCTTGTCCGGGTCGTGCAGGAATACGGTGGCCAGGCGGTTGAACTGGCCGCTCTTGAAGTCCACGTTGTAGTGGCTCAGGTGCAGCATGAAGTCGGGCGAATTGGCCTTGGCGCCGGCACCGTTGTCGGTGAGGATCCAGAACGTGCCGTCGGCCATGCGCTTGATGCCCGAGTGGCCCTGCAGCGGCTGGCCCGCGAAGGGCAGCGAGATGCCCGTGGGGCGGCCGCCCGACAGGCCTTCGACCGAGCCCAGCGTTTCCACGCGCTTGCCCGTGGTGAACTTGCCGCTGACCTGCAGGTCCTGCGGCGCGTCCTTGGGGGCGGGCACCAGGCTCATGGCGGGTATCATGGCGTGGCCGGCCAGCGTGGCGGGGTAGGCCTGCTGGGCCTGGGCCGTGAATGAAGACGCGGCAGCGCAGACCAGCAGGGCGCTGGCGGCGAGGGTGGAAAGTCGGGACATGGTCGCAGACGGCAGAAATGTAAACCTGCGACGATGCCCGGCGCGCATGACGGGTGCGTGACAGAGCAGGGCTGCCTCAGGGCACGATGTGCACCGGTGTGCCCACGGCCACGCGGTCAAACAGGTCCATCACATCGGCATTGGCCATGCGCACGCAGCCGTGCGAGGCGGGCACGCCCAGCGGCGTGCCATCGGGGCAGCCATGCAGGTAGATGTAGCGGCGCAGCGTGTCCACCGCACCGCCGCGGTTCACGCCCGGCTCGCAGCCCGTGAGCCAGAGGATGCGGCACAGGATCCAGTCGCGCCCCGGGTGCTGCGCCGCGAGCTCGGGCGAGTACAGCTCACCCGTGGGCCGGCGCCCCACGAAGACGGTGCCCGCGTCGCAGCCCACGCCCACCTTGGCGCGCACGCGGTGCAGGCCGCGCGGCGTGCAGCCGCTGCCGCTCTGCTCGCCCATGCCGTTCAGGGCTGTGGAGACCGGGTAGCTGCGCACCAGCGTGCCGCTGTCCCACAGGTCGAGCTGCTGCAGCCCGACCTGGACATGCAGATGCACGCCGCCCGCCGGTGCTGCGCTCACGGCGCGGGGGGCAGGTAGGCGCCGGTTTCGAAGAGCTGGGCCTCGGCCCCTTCGATGCGGGCAATGCCGGCCTTGCCGGCGCGGCTGACCAAGAGGCCCAGCAGGGCTTCCGACAGGGCCTGCGCGCCCGCAATGGAGGGGAAGAACGAGGGGCTCTGCGTGGAGAACAGCAGCACCTCGTGCGCCAGCAGCGCCAGCGGGGAGGAGGGCGTGTCGGTCAGCGCCAGTACCTGGCAGCCGGCCGCGCGCGCCTGGCGCGCCACGGCGATGGCTTCGCGCGAATACGGGCTGAAGCTGATGACCACCACCGCATCGCCCTTGTGCATGGCGCGCAGCTGCATCTCCAGCGAGCCGCCCAGGCCATCGAGCAGGTGCACGCTGTCGCGGAACAAACGGTACACGTACATCAGCGAATAGGCCACCGGGTGGCAGGCGCGGAAACCCGCCACGTGCACGGCGCGCGCCTTCTCCAGCAGCGCAGCGGCGCGCGGCAGGGTATCAACGCTGGCGCGCTCGGTGGCATCGAGGTTGTCGCGGTGCGTGGCGAAGATCTCGCCGGCCAGGCCGCCACCACCATCGCGCGCGCGCTCGGCCAGGGTGCGCGCCTTGTGCGCATAGGGCTCGGAACCAAGGCCCATGTCCTGCACCAGCGCAGCCTTGAGCTCGGGCCAGCCATCGAAGCCCAGCAGCTGGGCAAAGCGCACCAGCGTGGCGGGCGGGATCTCGACGCGGGCGCTCACGGTGCGCATGGAGGCGGTCACCACGTCGTTGGGGTGTTCCAGCACAAAGCGCGCCGCCTTTTGCTGCATGGCGGTCATGCCGTCGAAGCGGGCGCGGAGGGTGTCTTTCAGGCCCATGGAGGGGGAGTGCGTGCGCAGGAGTGGTGGTCGCAGCACTGTAGCGGAACACCTTGCGGTGCGAGTGTTCCACTTCGCACCGTTATCAAAACATATGTTCCATTTATTTTGTTTTTACGGTACATTCGTTCCATCGACGTTTGCACCTGTTCCGGAGATCCAGGCATGACCCATGTTTTTCACCGCCATCTGCAGCACACCCCGCCCGTGGCGGTGGGCGGGCAAGGCCTGTTCCTGCGCGATGCCGCAGGGCGCGAGTACCTCGACGCCTCGGGCGGTGCCGCCGTGTCCTCGCTGGGCCATGGCCACCCCGAGGTGCTGGCGGCCATGCACGCGCAGATCGACCGCCTGGCCTACGCCCACACCAGCTTTTTCACCACCGAGGTGGCCGAGCAACTGGCCGACCAGTTGGTGCGCACGGCGCCCGCCGGCACCAGCCATGCCTACTTCGTGAGCGGCGGCTCCGAAGCCGTGGAGGCCGCACTCAAGATGGCGCGCCAGTACTTCGTGGAGATCGGCCAGCCCGAGCGCACGCATTTCATCGCCCGGCGCCAGAGCTACCACGGCAACACCCTGGGCGCGCTGGCCGTGGGCGGGAATGCCTGGCGGCGCGCGCCGTTCGCCCCCATCCTGGTGGAGGCCACGCATGTGGCGCCCTGCTACCCCTACCGCGAGCAGCAGGCCGGCGAGACGCCCGAGGCCTACGGCCTGCGCCTGGCACGGGAGCTGGAGGAAGCCATCGTCGCCCACGGCCCGCGCACGGTACTGGCCTTCGTTGCCGAGACGGTGGGCGGTGCCACGGCCGGCGTGCTCACCCCGGTGCCCGGCTACTTCAAGGCGGTGCGCGAGGTCTGCGACCGCCACGGCGTGCTGTTGATCCTGGACGAGGTGATGTGCGGCATGGGCCGCACCGGCACCCTGCACGCCTGCGAGCAGGAGGGCGTGGTGCCCGACCTGATCACCGTGGCCAAGGGCCTGGGCGGCGGTTACCAGCCCATCGGTGCGGTGCTGGCGCAGCGCCACATCGTGGACGCCATGTCCCAAGGCAGCGGCTTCTTCCAGCATGGTCACACCTACCTGGGCCACCCGGTGGCCTGCGCCGCCGCGCTGGCCGTGCAGCAGGTCATCGAGCGCGACGGCCTGCTGGCCAAGGTGCGCGAGGACGGCGACTTCCTGGGCCAGGCGCTGCGCGATGCGCTGGGCCAGCACCCACACGTGGGCGACATCCGCGGGCGCGGCTTCTTCTGGGGCGTGGAGCTGGTGGCAGACCGCGCCAGCAAGGCGCCGTTCGACCCCGCGCAGAAGGTGCACGCGCGCCTCAAGAAGAAGGCCATGGACCTGGGCCTGCTGTGCTACCCCTTTGGCGGCACGGTGGACGGCAATGTGGGCGATCACGTGCTGCTGGCCCCGCCCTACATCGCCACGCGCGAGCAGCTCCTGTCCATCGCCACGCTGCTGGCGCAGGCGATCAACGCCGTGACCTCGACCGCCACGCTGCCGCGCCAGCCCAGCCCCTGCTGAACCGTTCTCCACCCCTCCCTGCTACTTGGACCTGAAAGGTGCTCCCATGCCGATGAAGACCCTGACCACCACCCTGATGCTGGCCACCCTGCTGGCCTGCGGCGCCAGCCATGCGCAGAGCCCTGCGGGCGGCACGCTCAAGAAGATCCGCGACAGCGGCTCCATCACCTACGGCCACCGGGAGGCCTCGTTCGGCTTTTCGTACCTGGACGGCGGCGGCAAGCCCGTGGGCTACAGCATCGACATCTGCAACCGCATCCTGGAGGCCATCAAGACAGAACTCAAGATGCCGCAGATCGAGGTGAAGTACCAGAACGTGACCTCGCAGAACCGCATTCCGCTGGTGACCAACGGCACGGTGGACATCGAGTGCGGCTCCACCACCAACCTGATCGAGCGCCAGCAGATGGTGGCCTTCTCGCCCGACATCTTCCGCTACAACGTGCGCATGGCCGTGCGCGCCGATTCGGGCATCAAGGGCGTGGCCGACCTGCAGGGCAAGTCGGTGGTGGCCACCAGCGGCACGACTTCGCTGCGCCTGCTGCGCGAGGCCGACAAGGGCAAGAACCTGGAGATCACCCAACTGGCCGGCAAGGACCACACCCACTCCTTCCTGATGGTCGAGACCGGCCGCGCCGCCGCCTTCGTGCTCGACGACATCCTCTTGGCGGGCCTGATCGCCAACCACCGCAGCCCCAAGGACTTCGCCATCGTCGGCGAGAGCCTGCGCACCGAGAACCAGTCGCTGATGTTCCGCAAGGACGACCCGGAGTTCAAGGCCTTGGTGGACCGCGTGGTCACGGGCATGATGAAGTCGGGCGAGATGGAAAGGCTGTACAACCGCTGGTTCATGCAGCCCATTCCGCCCAAGAACGTGAGCATCAACTACCCGCTGAACGCCGAGACGCGCGACGCCTTCGCCAACCCCAGCTCCAAGGGCATCTGAGCCCCGCCGCCGTCCCCACCATGACCCGCATCGCCCTCATCCACGCCCTGGCCCATTCGGTGGAGCCCATCAACACCGCCTTCGCGCAGGACTGGCCCGAGGCCGTGCGCATGAACCTGCTGGACGACAGCCTCTCGGCCGACCTGGCGCGCGAAGGGCTGGGCCTGGACGTCGCCATGCACGCGCGCTTCGAGGCGCTGGCCGCCTATGCGGTGGGCACTGGGGCCGATGCCATCCTGTTCACCTGCTCGGCCTTCGGGCCCTGCATCGAGCGCGTGGCGGTGCGGCACCCGCAGATCCCGGTGCTCAAGCCCAACGAGGCCATGGTCGAGCAAGCCGTGGCCACGCGCCTGCGCATCGGCCTGATCGCCAGCTTCGCGCCCACCCTGCAGTCCATGCCGCCGGAGTTTCCGCCCGGCACACCGCTGCAACTGGCCCTGGCCGAGGGCGCCATGGCCGCGCTGAACGCAGGCAACGGCGAGTTGCACGACAGCCTGGTGGCCGCCCAGGCCCAGCGCCTGCAGCGCGAAGGCTGCGAGGTGATCGCCCTGGCGCAGTTCAGCATGGCCCGCGCACGCAGCCTGTGCGAGGCGACGACGGGCCTGCCGGTGCTGACCACCGTGGACAGCGCAGTAGCGGCCTTGAAGCGCTGCTTGGCCTAGCCGGATGCGAGCAGCCCGGCCATGTGGCCGCGCGTGAACGCCTCTTCGAACACCGAATACCCCGACCAGTCGCTGTGCGCAAACGCCAGGCGCGCCGTGGCCGGCGTGGGCAGCACGGCCACGCGCTCGCCGCTGGCCAGGCGCACGCGCCTGCCAGGAGCCTTGTAGCGGTCCGGCTGGTGCAGCCAGCCCAGCAGCCCCGGCGTGGGGATGGACATGGCATGCCCATAGCGCGTGATGTCGATGCGCGTGGCGCGCTGGGCCAGGTCGGGGTGCGGGCCGGTCAGGGCCTGCAGGGCCGCCTGAGCCCAGTGGCTCCAGGGCTGTGTGGCCAGTTGCTGGCGGCCGTCGGGCACATCGCCCAGGGCCTGGTAGTAGGTCAGCACCGTGGGGGCCGGGCGCGGGTCCAGGCGCTGGTGGCCGGCGTCCACATAGCCCAGGCCTCCGGGGTTGGCATCGGCATACAGCACGTTGTCCCAGGCGGGTGCGGCACCGGCCCTGTCCGTCAGCGGCGCATCGATATGGATGTTGGCCACCAGCCAGGGTGCCCAGGACAGGCGCTTGGCCGTTTCGGTCACAAAGGCGGGCGGGTTGCGCACCACGCGCGCGGCCAGGAACACGGGCAGCGCCACCACGCAGCGCGGCGCCTGCCAGCGCTCGACATTGCCCGAGGCATGGTTGAGCGCATCCACCTCCACGCCATGGCGCCCCTCGGTGATGCGCAGCACGCTGCTGCCGGTGGCCAGTTGCCCGCCTTCGCGCAGCGGCACCGCCAGGCGCTGGGTGAGCCAGCCATTGCCCTCGGGCCAGGTGAGCACGCCTTCGCGGTCGTCGCTGCCGGTATCGCCCGGCGCATGGAAGCCATGGCGGCTGGCAAAGTAGTGGATGCCGGCCCAGGCCGACACCCGTTCAGTGCCCGCGCCGTAGTCGTCGCGGCAGCAGTAGTCGAGGTACCAGCGCAGGTGCGCGTCGTCCAGGCCCTCCTGCGTTAGCCAGGCGGCAAAGCTCAGGGCATCGAGCGCCTGGTGCGTAGGCGACAGCGGCCGCTTGCCGTCGGCGAAGGCCTTGGACATGGGCATGGTGAAGCGCGCCGCCTTGGAGAGTGCATCCACGCGCTCGGAGAAGCGGCGGTATTGGGCCAGCGTCGCTTCGCCCACACCCTGCACGGGCAGCAGCCCTTCCTGCCACTCGCCCTGGAAGTACAGGCGCTCCTGTGGGCTGTGGCACAGGTGGCGCTCGTCGTAGCGCCAGCGCCCGGCCACGCGCTGGCGCAGGCCCAGTTCCTCCAGCAGGTCCTGCACCTCACTGGCATCGTCGCCGGGCACGGGCAGGTAGTGCGCACCCATCGGGCAGGCGATGCCACCGACCATGCCGCCACGGCTGTTGCCGCCGGCCTGGTCTTCCAGCTCCAGCAGCGCAAAGTCCTCCACCCCGGCCAGGCGCAGCGCACGCGCCGCCGCCAG
Organism: Acidovorax sp.; assembly: GCF_046339755.1. Lineage (GTDB taxonomy): Bacteria > Pseudomonadota > Gammaproteobacteria > Burkholderiales > Burkholderiaceae_C > Acidovorax. The sequence continues at coordinate 37,318 of NZ_JBKDTZ010000013.1, forward strand.
GCCGGCCACCCCGCCCCCGGCGATGATGACCTGCGCGCGCCGCACCACCGCGGGCTCGGGCAGGGTACCTTTCTGGAGCATCTCGCGCAGCGCATGGCCGCGCTCCATGTCGATGCCGGCAAAGCCGCCCTCCAGCGTGCGCGGCGCCTTCTCGCAGCCGGGCAGCGCAGCCCCCGCAGCCAGCAGGGCACCAGCCTGCAGCAGTTGCCGGCGGCGCGGTGAGGGCGGAGAAGAGAGGGGCACAGGGGACATGGGGCCGTACTCTACGTCACCCGAACCCGCCGGAGTGCGCCCAAGGGTCGCCGGCACCTGGCGCAGCCCAGGAAACTGGCATTGCCTCAGGCCAGCGCCCCCGCGCAAGGGCCGCCAAGCCGCGCATGCGGCGCTTCGCTTGCGTGCGCTGGGGAACTCCCCCTCAGGCGGAAGGCGCGAAGCGACTCAGGGGGAGCCTAATCTTTCCAGCGCGCCTGGATCTCCAGCAGTTGGGGCAGTTGAGCGATGAACACTTCCACCATGGACGGATCGAAGTGCTTGCCCGCCTGCGCGCGCAGGTGGGCCACGGTGTCCTCGGTGCTCCAGGGCTCCTTGTAGGGCCGTCGTGCCGTGAGCGCATCGAACACGTCGGCCAGCGCCACGATGCGCGACTCCACCGGGATGGCCTCGCCCGCCAGGCCCTGGGGGTAACCGCTGCCATCCCATTTCTCGTGGTGCGTGAGCGCGATGGCATGGGCCAGGCGCAGCACGCCCGAGGGGTGCTCGCCGATGATCTCGGCGCCGATCTGGGGGTGGCGGCGCATGGTGTCCCACTCGCCTGCATCGAGCGGGCCGGGCTTGCGCAGCACGGCATCGGGGATGCCGATCTTGCCTACATCGTGCATGGGCGCGGCATTGAGCAGATCCTCGGCCCAGGCCGGCGAGTAGCCGAGCGCCAGCGCCAGCACATGGGCAAAGTGGCTCATGCGGATGACGTGCATGCCGGTCTCGTTGTCCTTGTACTCGGCCGCCCGGCCCAGGCGCTGCACGATCTGCAGCCGCGTCTCGCGCAGCTCCTCGGTGCGCACCAGCGACAGGTGGGTGCGCACGCGCGCGCGCACCACGGGCGCGCTCACGGGCTTGGTGATGTAGTCCACGCCGCCCACGTCGAAGCCACGTGCCTCGTCCTGCACCTCGGTGAGCGCGGTGACGAAGATCACGGGGATGTGCGCGGTGGCGCGCTCGGCCTTCAGGGCCTGGCACACGGCATAGCCATCCATCTGCGGCAGCATCACGTCCAGCCGCACCAGGGCCGGCCGCTGATGCTGCGCGACCTGCAGCGCACGCGCGCCATCGGTGGCGAACAGCAGGCGGTAGTGCTCCTGCAGGATGTGGCGCAGCACCTGCAGGTTGGTGGGCTCGTCGTCCACCAGCAGCAGGCGCGGGCGATGGTCTTCCTGCACGGTGCTCATGCGGCAGGTTTCCTGCAGGTTGGCGGGCGGGACGGGTTCATGCCTTGATTGTCCCGCACCTGGCGATGCTCCGGCTCATGCCGGCATTTCCCCGGGAGCGCGCAGGTGGCCCTGCAAGGCCTGCAGGCAGGCCTGCGCCTCGTCGAAGTCGAAGCGGTCCAGCGCCTCGTGCAGGCTGTTGAGGGTCACGGGGGACAGCTCGGCTTCCAGCACCGCCAGGGGCGCGTCGGCCAACTCGCCCTGGGCCAGGGCGGCAGCCAGCGCCTCGATGGCAGCCAGCGCCCGCTCGCGCTGGTCCTGCTGCAGCGGCGCCGGCGCCGGGGCCGAACCCTGGCGCTGCGCATCGGGTGCCTGGGGGCTGAGCAGGGCGCCGTTCACCGCATCGAGCGCGGTGGCAAGCGCCAGCAGCGCGGACTGCACGCGCGCGGTATCGCGCCCGCGGGCGGCGTTCTCGATCTGCGCCGCCAGCTTGTCCACTGTGGGCAGCGCCAGGTTGCCGGCGGCACCGCGCAGACGGTGGGCCCGCGCGGCCAGGGTGTCCCAATCGTCGGCCTGGTGCGCCGACAGCAGGCCCGCCAGCGCCACACCGCTTTCCTGCATGAAGCGCTCGATGGCCTCGCGCAGGTAGCGCGCCTGCGTCCACAGGCGCACGCCGCGCTCCCATTCGATGGCGGGTGCAGCGGGTGGCGATACCTGGGGCCTCTCAGGCCGTACCTTGAGACCCTCCTGGGGATGCAAGGTGCCGAAGGCGCTGGTCACGGCAAACACCGGGTCGGCGCCGGCCTCGCGCACACCGATCACGCGCGCGATCTCGGCCATCAGGCGCACGGGCTCGACCGGCTTGCTGGCAAAGCCGTCCATGCCGGCTGCGCGCGCGTTGCGCCGGTCCTGCTCCAGCACGCTGGCCGACAGGGCGATGATGGGCGTGGCCTTGCGCTGGCGCGCGCGCTCGAAGCTGCGCAGGTGGCGCGTGGTCTCCAGCCCGTCCATGTCGGGCATCTGCAGGTCCATCAGCACCACGTCGAAGCGCTCCTGTGCAAAGGACTCGAAGGCCTGGGCACCACTGTCTGCGGTGGTGATCTTGTGGCCCCCGCGCTCCAGCATGAGCTGCAGCAGCTCCAGGTTGGCGGGCACGTCGTCCACGGCCAGCACACGCAGCGTGGGCAGGGGTGCGCGCAGCCAGTCGCGCATGGAGGCACCGCCGTCCGCGGGCGCCTGGCCCGTACGCAGCGGCAGTTGCACGGTGAAGGTGCTGCCCTGGCCCACCTGGCTCACGACGCCGATGGTGCCGCCCATGAGCTCGGCCAGCTGGCGGGCGATGGTCGTGCCCAGGCCCGTGCCGCCGTAGCGGCGCGTGGTGGAGGCGTCGGCCTGCGCGAAGGGGTCGAAGATGCGCTCCACGCCGGCCGCATCGATGCCGATGCCGGTGTCGATCACCGAAAGCACCAGTTGCCCGTCGGACCCCGACACGCGCAGCGTGACATGGCCCTGGTGCGTGAACTTGATGGCGTTGCCCATCAGGTTGAGCAGGATCTGCTGGATGCGGAAGGCATCGCCCTGCCAGTGGTCGGACAGGTCGTAAGGGAAGTCGAGGATGACGTCCAGCCCCTTCTTGGCGGCGTTGATGCGCAGCGAGGCCAGGATCTGGTCGCACAGCTCGCGCAGGCTGAAGTCGGCCACCTCCAGTTCGACCGCGCCCTTTTCGAGCTTGGCCGTGTCCAGGATGTCGTTGAGCAGGCGCAGCATGGAGCGCGCCGAGTGGTGCACCGTGCCCAGGTGGCGGCGCTGGGTGCTTTCCAGCGGGGTGTCGAGCAGCGCCTCGGTGAAGCCGATGATGGCGTTCATGGGCGTGCGGATCTCGTGGCTCATGTTCGCCAGGAAGCTGCTGCGCGCCGCCGCTGCCTGCTCGGCCTGCTCCTTGGCGGCACGCAGGTCGGTCTCCATGCGGCGCCGCTCGGTCAGGTCGGTGGCGAACTTCACGATCTTGAACGGCTGGCCCTGCGCGTCGAAGATCGGGTTGTAGGTGGCCTGGATCCAGACCTCGCGTCCGTCCTTGCCCACACGCATGTATTCACCGGCATCGAACTCGCCCTGCCCCAGGCGCGCCCAGAAGGCCTGGTAGGCCTCGCTGCCGGCGTACTCGGGTTTGCAGAAGATGCGGTGGTGGCGGCCTTCGATCTCGGCGAGCGTATAGCCCATGAGGTCCAGGAAATTCTGGTTCGCCGCCAGCACATGGCCGGCGAGGTCGAACTCGATCACCGACTGCGACCGGCCGATGGCCGTGACAGTACCCACGAATTCGGCGTTCTGCGCCTTGGAGGCCGTCATGTCGGTGATCACGCCATCGATCCACTGGACCTCGCCCCTGGGGCCCATGACACCGCGGCCGGTTTCCGACACCCAGCGCACCGCGCCCTGCCGCGTATGCAGCCGGTACTCCAGCACATACGATTCGCCCGCCTGCAGGGCGCGCTCCACCTCGAGCCCGACACGTGCGGCGTCATCCTCGTGGATGATGCGGCCAAAGGAGATGCTGCCCTCCAGGAAATCCTCGGCCGGCCAGCCCGTCATCTCCTCGACGGCATCGCTGATGAACAGCATGGACCAGTCCGCATCGCAGCGGCAGCGGAAGGCCACGCCGGGAATGTTGCGCACCAGGGAGCGCAACTGCTCCTCGCCCCGCCTGCGCTCCAGCTCCAGGGCCTTGCGCTCGGTCAGGTCGGTGAGGAAGCCCACCAGCAGCGGCGGACCCGGCAGGTCCACACGACCCACCACCAGGCGAACGGGCAACAGGGTGCCATCCTTGCGCACCACATGGATGTCCTTGTCCTTGCCGACCTGGCGCGCTTCGCCGCGGGCCAGGTCGCGCGGCAGGTAGCGGTCCGGGCTGTCCGCGTAGGCCGGGTCCACGAACATGCGCACCGACTGCCCCACGGCCTCGTCAGAGGTCCAGCCCAGCATGCGCTGCGCCGCGCCATTGAAGGAGCGGATGCTGCCATCTGCATCGGCCATGACGATGGCGTCCATCGCCGTTTCCACCACGGCGCGCAGGCGCGACTCGCTCTGCTCGGAGGTGCGCAGCAGCCAGCGCGCCCGAAGGCCGATATTGACCGTGGTCACCACCAACCCCACCAGAACCGCCATCAGCGCAATGGCCAGCGCCATGTACTTGGCCTGTTCGGACACCGGGCCCAGCGGCGCGACGTTGCCCGCGACGCGCACGGCCGCGATGCTGACGTAGTGCATGCCGGCGATCGCCAGGCCCATGACCAGGCCCCCGAGCAGGGTGCTCACCCAGGGCCGGCGCGACCAGAAGCGCAGCATGCCGAAGCGCAACCAGAGCGACAGGATGGCCATGCCCACGGCGAACACCAGCGAGGCCAGGAAGCCGCCCACGTCGTAGCGGATCAGGGGCGCCATGTCGGACGCCGCCATGCCGGAGTAGTGCATGACACCGATCCCCGCGCCCACCAGGGCCCCGCCCCAGGTGATGGTACGGCCCGTGGGCTGCTCCTGCGTGAGCACATGCAGGGCGACCCAGGACGCCACCAGGCTGGGCAGAAAGGACAGGGCCGTGACCCAGGGGGCGAAATGCCCGTTGGCGCACAGGTCGAAGGCCAGCATGCCCACGAAATGCATGGACCAGACCCCGCCGCCCAGCGCCAGCGAGCCCGAAGCGACGATGAGGTTGCGGCGCAGCCGGTCCGGCGCACGCTGCGCCAGCGCGGCCAGGTGAAGCGCCATCAGGGAGGAGGCGACCGCGAGCACGACCGACAGGGCCACGAGCCACGGATCGTGCCCCCAGAGGTTCTGCGGATCCCGCTCAGCGCCGACTACGAAGAATCTGTCGAGCATCGGGCGAAAAATGTAAGCGTTGGTATCCATTCTGCCGGGAACGCGGTGAACGATCCAAGCACGGAGCCGTGAAACCCCTCCACACCCCCGTTTGTTACATCCGCGCGGCATGGATGCAACAACTCAGCTTCCCGCGCCTCACCACAAGCAGAGGCCGGTGCGGACCTCGGGATCGCTCCGGGGGATAGCACGCAGCGACTCAGGGGCCCGCCTAATGCCCTACGACCTTGCCCCACTCCCGCTCATAGGTATGCACCAGGGCCTGGTTGGACAGGCGGTTCACCTCGGCCGGCAGGCGCGCCATGTCGAGCGGAAAGTCGAACAGCAAAGGCAGCGTGCCCGCGCTCAGGAAGCGCAGGTCCGCCGGCAGCGCCTCGGGCATGCGCCAGGGCCGGCGGCTGGCCAATACGAAACCCCACTCGCCGAAGCTCGGCACGTGGGCGTGGTAGGGCGCCGTCTGCAGGCCCACGGATTCGATGGTCTGCACCACCGTCCAGTAGCTCTGGCGCGCCACCAGCGGCGAGGTGGTCTGCACCACGGCGTAGCCACTGGCCGCCAGGCGTTTGTCCAGCAGCGCGTAGAAGCTGTTGGTGTAGAGCTTGCCGATGGAAAAATTGGTCGGGTCGGGAAAATCCACCACGATCACGTCGAAGACATCTTCCGCCGCGTCGCAGCCCGGGGCCTTGCACTGCTGCAGCCACCGAAAGGCGTCGGTGTTGACCACCTGCACCCTGGGCGAGCGCAGGGCCCCACCGTTGAGCCGGGCAAGCGTCGGGTCCTCGCTGAACAGGCGCGTCATGGCCGGGTCCAGTTCCACCAGGGTGACGGACTCGACCGAGGGGTACTTGAGGATCTCGCGCACGGCCATGCCGTCGCCGCCACCGAGCACGGCCACGCGCCGGGGCGCGCCATGCGCCGCCATGGCCGGATGGACCAGGGCCTCGTGGTAGCGGTACTCGTCGCGCTCGGCGAACTGCAGGTTGCCGTTGAGGTACAGCCGGTGGCCCAGCTTGCCGTTGGTGACCACGATGCGCTGGTAGGGCGAGGCGGTGCTGATGACGATGCGGTCCTGGTAGAACTTGTCCTCGGCAAAGCTGGTGATGTGGTCGGCGCCGACCAGGCCGGCCAGCAGCAGCGCGATCACGCCCAGGCAGGCGAAGGCATGCGCGCGCAGGCGGCGCAGCTCATGGCGGAACAGCCACACGGCCCAGAGCGCAACGAAGGCATTCATGAGACCGAACAGCAGCCCCGTGCGGATCAACCCCAGCTGCGGCACCAGCAGCAGTGGGAACGCCATCGACACGGCCAGCGCGCCCAGGTAGTCGAAGGTCAGCACCTGCGAGACCAGGTCCTTGAGCGCCACGTTGCGCTTGAGGATGCGCATGACCAGCGGAATCTCCAGCCCTGCCAGCGTGCCCACCATGAACACCATGCCGTACAGCAGCAGGCGGAAGGCACCGGGCGCATAGGCGTTGGCCAGGAACAGCGTGGCCGGCAGCACGCCGCCGATCAGCGCCACCAGCAGCTCGACGCGCAGGAAGTGCGCCGGCAGCTGCCGCTCGAAGTAGCGCGACAGCCAGGAGCCC